>JBDLUN010000119.1:0-17090 GCA_039805245.1 Bacteroidota bacterium | reverse complement strand
GCAAAGCATCCATCGCATTGATGAGTTGCTCGGCTTCTGCAGTCTTGCCTTCCTTGTTCAGGCTGTCTGCCACACCTTCAATAAGGTGATCAACACGATACCTTTTTTTGGAGTCCTTATTGTCAATCATCGGGTCGCTGAAATTATCAACGTGTCCCGAAGCCTTCCAGGTGGTTGGATGCATGAAGATGGCCGCATCAATCCCTACGATGTTGTCGTGCATCCTTGTCATCTCATTCCACCAGGATTCCCGGATATTTTTTTTCAACTCACTGCCCCAAGGTCCGTAATCATAAACGGCACTCAATCCGTCGTAAATCTCGCTGGATTGAAAAACGAATCCATATTCCTTCGCATGGGAGATGATGTCTTGAAATTTTTGCTGGTCGTTGATAATCATAGTCTGGCAAATATAAAAAAAAGTTGTCAGCGTAGGTGAAGCTATTCAGCTTGGTCAGTCTTGAGCTTTGCATTTTGCTTGTGCCGATCGGCATCCCGTATCGTTTTCTTTTCCATATTCTTCCTGAACGCATCAGTAAGGTCAACACCGGTTTGGTTGGCCAAACAAATCAGCACCCAAAGCACATCGGCCATTTCATCTGCCAACCGATCTGGCGATTCATTTTTCTTGAACGACTGGTCACCATACTTTCTTGCCATTACCCTGGCCAGCTCACCCACTTCTTCTGTCAGGATGGCCATATTGGTCAATTCACTGAAATACCTGACACCGATGGTTTTAATCCACGCATCAACTGCTTGCTGTGCTTCTTGCAATTCCATTATTCCTTGTTTTTGGTATCGATTACGATGGTAACTGGACCATCATTGAGTAACTCCACCTGCATGTCCGCCCCAAATACACCATACTGCAATGGTTTGCCCAAGGCGGCAGTCAACACCACTTTGAATTCCTCATATTTTAGGTTGGCCACTTCAGGTTTGGCGGCACGGATATAGGAAGGCCGGTTCCCTTTTTTAGTGGAGGCATGTAAAGTGAATTGGCTGACCAGCAAAATATCTCCCTGCACATCTTGAACTGAAACATTCATGACTCCGTCTGCATCATTGAAAATACGCATGTTAACCAACTTTGCAGCAAGCCATTCCATATCAGCCATTTCATCAGCATCTTCAATACCCACCAGCACCAGCAATCCACGCCCGATGCTTCCGGTAACTACTCCATCTACTTTTACCGATGCCTGGGTAACGCGCTGAATGACTGCTCTCATAAGACTTTGGGTTTAAAATGAGGGTGTGAAGTTATGGAATCAGCCTGAAGTTGGTATATGCCTTATTTTTGCTGAAACTTCAACCCTTGGCAGGAATCCGGCAACTCGCCAACCAGACTGTCTGGTTCGGCCTCAGCAGTATTGTAGGCAGGTTCATCAATTACCTGCTCAACCCCATACTGACCACCATTTATGCCTCCGAGGCATTTGGTGAAATTTCCATTTTGTATGCAGCAGCAGCCTTTTTGAATATTATTTATGCCATCGGGATGGAAACTGCTTTTTTCAGGTTTTCAAAGGACCATGAAAGCAGCCGCATCTTCAATAACACTTTTGCTATCCTCATCCTGTCGAGTTTATTCTTTTCTGTCTTGCTCATCGCATTCAGGTCTCCTGTGGCCGACTTCATGGAAATGGGCAACCATACGCAATTTGTCGTTTACATGATTCTTATTGTGGCGCTTGATACCCTTGCCGTCATTCCGTTTTCAAAACTGAGACAGGATGGAAGACCCCGTAAATTTGCCCTTATCAAGCTGCTGAATATACTGGTGAATGTAGGGTTGGTGATTTTCTTTCTCCATTTCTGCAAAGGAGCTTATGAAAGCGGAAAGCACAATTGGCTTGCCTCCTGTTACCTGCCTGCTGTGGATATAGGCTATGTATTCATAGCGCAATTGGTAGCAAGTTTCATAACCATCCTTCTCTTATTCGCTGAATGGAAAACATTCCGTTTCAATTTGGATTTCAAGCTGATTAGGGAACTCCTTCTTTACGCACTTCCGCTGATCATTGTTGGGTTTGGTGGCATGGTCAATGAAATAATCGACCGCTTTCTGTTGCTCAAGCGGTTTCCCGGCTCATTGTCTGAAATCAAATCAACCGTGGGTATTTACAGTGCCAACTACAAACTGGCTGCCCTGATTGTGATATTCATCCAAACTTTCCGAATGGGGGCTGAACCATTTTTTTTCAAGCATGCTGCTGCTGAAAACGCCAAAGAAAATTATGCCCGCATCATGAATCTGTTCGTTATTGCCTGCTGCTGCTGTTTTCTGGGCGTTTCCCTCTTCCCTGATATCTGGAAATACTTTATGGGTGTAAAGAAACACCCCGAATACATGAAAGGCCTTTTTCTGGTTCCCATCCTGATGTTATCCAAAATATTTCTGGGCATTTACTATAACCTCTCCATCTGGTATAAACTGACCAACAAAAACGGCACCGGTGCCATCATCACCATCGGTGGGGCATTGGTTACCGTAGCGGTAAACTATCTGCTTATCCCCCAGTTGGGCTACCTGGCGTCTGCACTGGCCACAGTGGCCTGCTATGGCAGCATGATGGTAGCTAGTTACCTGTTGGGGCAAATACATTATCCGGTGCCCTACAATTGGAAGAGGAGCTTCAGCTATATCACGCTAGCCGTTGTATTTTATGTGGTACACAATATGGTGCGCAACATGCATCCGGAAACAGCCCTGCTGCATCTGATGGCAACAGGATTGATTGTTATTTTTGGATTTGTTGTTTTGAAAAGGGAACGCCAAGAGTTTCTCAAGGTACCCTATCTCAACAAAATCTACCGATTCATTTAGTGTCAGGCAGGCACATAAGAATTATGCCTTTTTTCATGACCAATAGTTGTTGACGGACCATGCCCCGGATATACGCGGGTTTCATCCGGTAAGGCATACAAGACCTGCCTGATGGAAGCCTCCAACATGTCCGGATTGCCGCCGGGCAAATCAGTACGGCCAACACTTTCCCGGAACAAAACATCCCCCGCAATAAGCAGCCCGTCCTTCCGGGCATACAGGCTCACACTGGCAGGAGAATGACCTGGTGTAAACAGCAGCTCCAGCGATGTTTCGCCGAAATGCAATGGTTTCTCCATATCAACAAAGTGCAGTGGACCGTCATAATTGTCAAATGGCACATTCCACATCAAACCACTGGCAGGAGCCCTATCCAAAACAAGCTTCTCTCCTTCGTGGATATGCAATTCAAGTCCGTAACGTTCATGAATGAACCGGTTGCCGAAAACATGATCCAAGTGGCAGTGTGTATTGAACAACAAGACCGGTTTCAGTGAATTTTGGGAGATAAAATCTGAGAGTTTATCCCTTTCCTCATCAAAGTAACAACCCGGGTCGATGATCATGCAGGATCCGGTGGCGTCGTAAAGCAGGTAGGTATTCTCTTGCAGTGGATTGAAAGTGAAAATTTTAACGTTTAGCATTGCCCCTTTTTCTTGGTTAAAAGCACTAATTTTATTGCATAACCATGCCTTTGCATGGACCATACAAAGGTATCCATTCAATTGAATCATTCGACCATGCGAAAAATATTCCAGACACTTGCTGTAATCCTCATGCTTTCCGCCAATGCCGATGCACAGGTAAGCACCGTTGAATTCGGCAAGAACCGGGTGCAATACAAGAAGTTCAACTGGCAATACCTCCAAACCCGCAATTTCAATGCATACTACAGTGATGAGGGACTTCAGCTGGGAAAATTTGTAGCGCAAGTTGCAGAAGAAGAACTCGGCAGCATCGAAGAGTTTATTGAATATGGCCTCCAACGCCGGGCGAATATCGTGATTTACAACAGCTTTACCGACTATAAACAATCCAATATCGGTCTGGGTATCGATTGGCAGAATACCGGCGGTGTAACCAAACTCGTCAACAACAAAATCATTTTGTTTTTCAACGGAAACCTCAATGAGCTGCGCGTACAGATCCGGCAGGGTATTGCAAAAGTGCTGGTTGAAAATCTCCTCTTTGGTGATGACCTGGGCGAATTTGCCAGCAACCAGGCGCTGCTGGATTTGCCCAAATGGCTGGTGGATGGCTATGTGGCTTATGTAGCTGAAAACTGGAGTCCGGCCCTGGACGACCAACTGAAATCAGCTTTGTTGTCAGGCAACTACAAAACCTTTTACCAGTTCGCATTTAAGGAGCCCCTGTTGGCCGGGCATGCCTTCTGGAAGTTCATAGCCGAACAGTACAAAAAAGACAATGTCACCTATTTCCTCTACCTGTCAAGGATTTACAAAAGCCTCAACGCCTCAAGCTTGAAGGTTACCAAGAAAAAATTCAAGGAATTGTTGAAGGATTTCATGCAAATGGAAGCCGACAAGTATGAAGACGACATGAAAGGCAGAAAAAACCTGCCTAAAGGCAATGTTGTAGCTATAGAAGAAAAAAAGAACGGAACTGATTACTTCCGTTTTCAAGCCAATCCCATCGCACGAAACAATACCTACGTGATGGTTCAGTACACCAAGGGCATTTACAAAGTGATCCTGGAAGACCTATCAGATGAAAGGAAAATCCTGCTGAAAGCGGGTATCCTGAACAACCAGGATGAACTCAACCCCAACTACCCCCTGTTGGCCTGGGATCCCAAAGGATCAAGAGTGTTGGTCATTTACAATGCAGAGGGGAAGATCAGGATGTTCATCTATGATGTTGTTGCCAGAATAAAAACTTTCAAACAGGAACTTGAAGGCTTCCAGCTGATTCAGGATGCCAAATTCATGTTGGACAACAACACCCTGATTCTGAGTGCGGTTAAAAATGGGCAGTCGGATATCTTTGTGTACAAAGTCAAAGAAAATACAGTACAACAAATCACCAACGACGTGTACGACGACTTGGATGCCTCATTTGTGGCATTCCCCAATAAAACAGGCATTCTCTTCGCATCAAACAGACCAGGTCCAAATGCAATCAAATCCGATACGGCCATCGCTTCCAGAAACCATTTCAATATTTTTATGGTTGATAACTGGATCAAAAGCGATTTCAGACAGATTACACAGCTTACTAACCAGCCTTTTGGTGAAGCGAGATTTCCGCTTCAGTACAATACAAACCACTTCACCTTTGTGAGTGATGCCAATGGTATCGGCAACAGGTATGCAGGCTTCTTCACTACGCAACGTGCAGGGCTGGATACCATTTACAGGATTGGTGACGACTTCCTGCGCAATCCAGACAAGAAAGAACTTGACTCCACCCTTCGATTCTGGCAAAAGGAAGAACCCGACTCCATCGGTTACATCTCCCTCACCAACGACAGCACTTACGTCTTCCCCATTACCAACTACCAAAGCAGTCTGCAGGAGACCAGAGGTGCAGGAGACAATAACCAGGTGAGTGAACTCAGGCAGGAAGGGGATCTTAAATTCCTATACAAGCTGAAAATCAATGACGCTGTTCTTGCCAAAAGAAATATCAACGCCAAATCCACCGGCTATATCAAACAACTGATGGAGGAAGAGCGAAAGAAAAAGACAGCCGCCATGCGTTTCCAACAGGAAGCGAAAAAAGAAAATGAGGGCGAAAAGAAAGCACAGTTATTCCAGACGGAATTCGATAATGACATCAAAGATTCTGCAAGACCAGTTGCCGAGGAAATCCTAGTTCCAGAAAAAGAGGACTATCTGAAGCGTGCAAAAACATTCAATTACAAATTGAAATTTGCATCAGACTACCTTGTTTCAGGTTTCAACAACTCTGTTTTGGTCAACCGCTACCAGCCGTACGGAGGAGGATCCGGTCCTATTAACCTTTCCAACAGCGATAACCTCAATGGTATTTTGAGGATGGGGATATCCGACATCATGGAAGACAAGAAATTCATTGGAGGATTCAGACTGGCAACCAACCTGAGGGATAACGACTACCTCGCTTCCTATCAGAATATGCGCAAACGGTGGGATTGGGGAATAACCTATTTCCGCAGCAACCAGGAAAACTTCCCCATTTTTGATCCGAACGATATCAAAGCCCAGCTGAGTAACAAATTGGCGTCCAACCTTTACCAATTCAATATCAGCTATCCTTTCAATGAAGTGAAAAGTATTAGAGCAACAGTAGGATTCAGAACAGACAGGGTCGTCATCAATACTGATGCGAATTACTATCCCACCTTGACCATGACCGACACCGTCTTGAAATATGCCTTGGTGAAAATGGAATATGTGCACGACAACACCCTGAATCCCACACTGAATATCTGGAACGGTTTCCGTTACAAAGTTTATGCGGATGTCAATTCCCGGTTGGTCAATGCCCAGAATACCGGAAAGTTCATGTTCAATATCGGAACGGACATTCGTTATTACTACCCCATCTACCGGAATTTCATCTGGGCTGGACGGGGAGCAGCAGACTTCTCCTTCGGGTCACAGAAATTAATTTACTATCTGGGTGGTGTAGAGGGATGGCTAAGGCCCAAATTCAATGATGCCATTAGACCTGCTCCAGATGTTGACTATGCATTCCAAACACTCGCTCTCAACCTCAGAGGCCATAGGCAGAATGTAGCCAACGGAAACAATAATGTTGTCTTGAATTCAGAATTCAGGTTGCCAATCTTTACAACATTCTTCAACCGCCCCATCAACAATGCCTTCCTGAGGAATCTGCAGCTTATTCAATTTGTTGACCTGGGTACGGCTTGGAATGGCAAATTCAAACAGGTTCAGCGTCCTGGTGCTGTTTATGGGCAACCACCTGTCCAGGTGAATATCCGCACAGGTGGTGTGGGACCCTTCGTCGGTGGCTATGGATTTGGAGCAAGAAGTACCCTGCTTGGTTACTTCCTCCGTGTTGATGCCGGCTGGCCAATGGGCAAGTTCTTCAGCGGCAAACCATATTGGTATTTTGCCCTGGGCTTAGACTTCTAAATCACCCTTCATTAACTAATAGGGAAAAATGATACGCTATTTCATCAAGAAATGGCTGTTATAATAACCTCGGTCATGAGATAAATACAGTGCTGTAGATGAATATCATCGTTCATAAAGGAAATAGCTTTATGAAACATGCACTTACACCATAAAAAACCATTTCTCAGGATTACAATAGGAATTCTAAGCGGTATCCTGCTGGAACAAGCTATTGGCTTGGGCTTCAGCTGTTGGCTTATCATTTCAATTTGCTGTTGCCTCGTTTCCTTTGTGTATTCAAGAATGCCAAACAGCACTCAATGGCGCATCCGCTATGGAATGGGTTTGAACATTTTGCTTTTGCTGGTCAGTTTGGGTGGATTGGCAGTAATCAGACAACAAAAAACTTACCCGGCCGATTCATTTACAGTTGAATCAAGCTGGCAGGTGTTAAAGCTTAAAGAAGGCCCTTCCAAAACAAAATCAGGAAGCCGCTATACGGTTGAAGTGTACGATGCATCAGTAAAAAATAAAAAAAGATTGGGAGCTGCATTCCTTTACCTCACAGGGCAACAACACGACCAATTCAAAATAGGAGATTTATTGTTGGTGGGCAATAGCCCACAATCCATCAAACCCTCCAAGAATCCCTATGGTTTTGACTTCCATCAATTTGCACGCAGAAAAGGAATTGCAATGACGCTTCATGGAGATACAGACCTGTCAGTAGTTCACTTGGGCAATGCTGCGGGCTGGTTGGATAAGATCACCCAAGGACTTCGGACATTTTTATTGGATGCTTTGAAAAAAAATATCCCTGATCAAACCTTATGCGGGCTTGCAGAAGCCATGCTCACGGGCTATCGGGAAGATTTGGATCGTACTTTGTTGAAGGCCTATACCGATACAGGTGTGGTCCATATCATCGCCATTTCAGGCCTCCATCTCGGTTTGATTTTTGGGTTAGCCGATTTGTTTTTGCGGAAATCAGTACCCAAGCGATATGTACCGGCTATAGGGTTCTTGGTTATTTTACCCATGCTCTGGATATTTGCCGTGATGACCGGTTCTTCAGCATCCGTATTGAGGAGTGTCATCATGTTTACCATAATGTTGCTTGGAAATGTATTGGGGAAACGAAACAGCAGCATGAATGGATTACTGGCATCGGCAACCATACTGTTGCTGTTCAATCCCAATATGGCATGGGACATAGGATTTCAACTGAGTTATGCAGCTGTTGCCTCCATACTCCTATTCGAGAAGCCCATCAGGAAGATGCTTTACCTGCGGAACAAAATGGCCGTTTATGGCTGGTCGATGATTTCTATTACCCTATCTGCCCAAGTTCTGACCACCCCATTCATCCTCATCCATTTTCACCGGTTTCCCCTGCTGTTTCTATTCAGCAACCTTGTGGCCGTCCCCCTTTCCAGCATCATCCTCATCTTGGAAATTGTCCTTTGTCTTGCCCATGGCATCCATATTGGTGGAGCCTTCATTGGCATGTTGGTTTCGGAGCTACTGAAGACCATGAATGGATATGTACTGGTTATGAACGGCATCCACTTCAATAGGGTTGATGCAATACATATCAGCTTACCCATGATGTTGTTGTATACACTGATGGGGGTTTTCAGCTATTCTTATATTCAGAAACCCAAAAGAACCAGCCTGGTTTTGTGCCTGCTTATGTTTCTGGTAGTACCCGTTTTCAAGCAGGTGGAAAACTACTTGTTGCAGGATAAAAAAGAATGGATAATCCTTCCTGTTACGGGAGCAAGCTGCCTGGTGCACCGGCATGGAGACTATGCTTCCATAGTCATCAGAACAAATAATCCCAAAGACCTTCCTGGAGTTGTTGACAATTGCCGTCAAGCACTCGATGCCATGGCAATCAGGAAGACAGTTTGGAGCAAGCTACCTGAAACACCTTCAGTAGTTGGGCTACCAGTAAGAATTGATGGACAAAACACAATTGTTTCACTGCTTTCCGGATTGGAAGCACTGCCATTTCAAGCAAAAACTGCGTCCCTGCAAGCCCCCAGTATCATTGTAGCAGAC
Organism: Bacteroidota bacterium; assembly: GCA_039805245.1. Lineage (GTDB taxonomy): Bacteria > Bacteroidota > Bacteroidia > Chitinophagales > Chitinophagaceae > Pollutibacter. Next base: position 8,108 of record JBDLUN010000119.1, on the reverse strand, counting down.
GGTTCAAACAAACTGTGGAAAATTAGGGAATGGCAAAAACGGTCACAAGAGTTACATTTGCGCTTTCTTTCGACCCCCTATGATGGGGCTCTAACGATGAACTGCCAGCACCAGCCTTGAACCTCAAACATTTTACCATGCAAAAGAAAGTCCGTTCAGCATTGATCTCTGTATTTTACAAAGAAGGTTTGGAGCCGCTTGTCCGCATGCTGCACCAGCAAGGTGTAGCCATCTATTCAACAGGTGGCACTCAGCAGTTTATCGAACAACTTGGCCTCCCCTGCATTCCAGTTGAATCAGTAACCGACTACCCTTCCATCCTGGGAGGACGGGTAAAAACCTTGCACCCTAAAATCTTTGGAGGTATCTTGGGAAGAAGAGCTGTGGAACAGGATTTGGAAGAAATGAAGAGCTACGGAATTCCAGAAATTGATTTGGTTGTAGTTGACCTTTATCCTTTTGAAGAAACTGTAGCACAAACCAGCGAAGAGAAACTCATCATTGAAAAAATAGACATAGGAGGGCCCTCGATGATCAGGGCAGCAGCCAAAAATTTCAGCGACCTTTTGGTGCTGGCTTCCAAAGATGATTACAGCGCCATTGTGGAACTACTCACCAACCAAGAAGGCGCCACTACCCTTGAGCAAAGGCGACATTTTGCTGCAAGGGCATTCGAGATCGTATGCCACTATGACTTGGCCATTTCCCAATATTTCAATGCCGATCCCGCAAAACGTTTTTTCCATACAGAAGATAACCCCAATCCCATGCGCTATGGTGAAAACCCCCATCAAAAGGGAGTTTTCTATGGCAACCTCACTGAACTTTTTGATCAGGTCAATGGCAAGGAACTATCCTATAACAACCTGGTTGATGTAGACGCCGCCATGCAGTTGATTGCTGAATTCAGCGGACAACCAGATCCCAGTTTCGCCATCATCAAACACACCAATGTTTGTGGTATGGCTACTAGGCCAACTGTTGCCGAAGCCTGGCAGGCAGCGCTTGCAGGCGACCCAGAATCTGCCTTTGGGGGTGTGCTAGTATGCAACGGACAAATCGATGCCACAACAGCAGAGCTAATCAATGAAATATTCTTTGAAGTGCTGATTGCACCAGCATTTCATGAGGATGCCCTCACCATCCTCAAATCCAAAAAGAACAGGATTTTGCTGGTACAACAAGCCAATCATCAGCCCGGCACACAGTTTAGGTCGGTTCTCAATGGTGTTTTGGTGCAGGAGCCAGACCTCGGCATGCATGCCAAATGGGAGGAGACTGGTGGCCGACCTTCGACACCTGAAGAACAAGCTGACCTTGATTTCGCCAACCGCATCTGTAAACACCTGAAATCCAATGCCATCGCATTGGTCAAAAACAGGCAACTGATTGGCAAAGGATGCGGACAAACCTCCAGGATAGATTCCCTTCGGCATGCCTTGGAAAAGGCAAAACAATTCAACTTTGAATTGAAGGGCTCTGTGCTGGCCAGCGATGCCTTTTTCCCGTTTAACGACTGTGTAAGCATGAGTCATCTTGAAGGTATACAGGCTTTCATCCAGCCCGGAGGATCCATCAGGGATAAAGATTCCATTGATTATTGCAAGGAACACAACCTGGCCATGGTCATCACCGGTATGAGGCATTTCAAACACTGATCATCCCAAAGACAGCTATGCGCACATGGAGGGTTTTACGGGTAGCATTCAACCGGCGGGAATCCTCACGGAAAAAGAAAAGTAGGGCCAACAGGAGGAAAGCCATGTGGGCCGTTGCCCTGGTCTGTATCCTCTGGGGAACCACCTGGATGGCATCCAAAGTGGGTGTTGGCCACATCCCAGCATTGCAATTGTCGGGCTTAAGACACCTGATTGGTGGTGGGCTCTATGTTGCATACTTCGCCCTGGCAAAAAGGATGTTCCCCCAAAAACACCAGTGGTGGCGACTGCTTTGGATGTCTGTGCTCATGTTTGTACTGAGCAATGGGCTGAGTGTGCTATCGGTTGTGTATATGCCCAGCGGATTGGGATCTGTAGTGGGTGCGATTGCCCCCATCTGGGTAATCGTTTTCAGCTTCCTTATTTTCAAACACATCCGCTTCAAACAACAAACCATCCTGGGTATCCTCTTGGGTTTTGCAGGGGTTGTCATCACTTTCGCAGATTACCTGGAACACATCATCCATACTGATTTTTCTTTTGGCATCATTTTTGGCATGATCTCCAGTATGACCTGGGCCATAGCCACCTTGCTTACCGTCAAACAGGCCAAAGACATGGATCCCTATTTTTCGCTGGGCTGGCAAATGTTCATGAGTGGAATCATCCTCAATGTATACTCTTATGCTTCAGGAAACTTTGTGCTATACAGTGAAATTCCAACGGATGCCTGGCTTTCCATTGCTTATTTGGTGATTATCGGTTCGGTGATTGCTTTTGGAGCCTATATCTACGCGTTGAAACGGTTGCCTGCCACCCTGGTATCCATTCACGCCTATATCAATCCTATTGTTGCGATTTTACTGGGGGATTTGTTGATGAATGAAAAACTTACCCCATTGGTTATCATAGGAACGCTGATTACACTGCTTGGCGTATATCTCGTGAACAACAGTTTCAGAAGAAAAATAAAGTTTAGGAAATCATCTCCCGCCACTGCTGATTGAAGGATTTTTCAGGAAATTTAAGGTCAGCACGATGGGCTGTCCATCCCCTGAACATCCTGTTAACCATCCAATTCTTGAGGCGGTGGTTACCCACATTCATCATCTTCCTGTGTAACATCCCGGATTGCCAGGCTGTCCATGCAAATTTCTCCATAACGGATCCCTTCCCCGTTCTTACGGTTTCATGACGATTATGCAGCAGCAACTCATGCAGGTTGATTTTAACCGCACAGACTTCAGTACAATTGCCACAGAGTGAAGAGGCATGACTCAAGTGGTTCCATTCTTCCAGCTCCTTAAGATTGGGGGTAATTACACTCCCAATCGGGCCACTGTAGGTGGTACCATAGGCATGGCCACCGATGTTTTTATAAACCGGACAAGCATTGAGACATGCACCGCAACGGATGCAATAAAGGCTTTCGCGGGAGACAGGATCCTGCATCACCTGGGTTCTGACATTATCCAACAGTATCACAAACATTTCTTCGGGTCCATCAGCCTCATTGTGCTGACGCGGACCGCTAATGATGGAGTTGTAAACTGTTATTTGCTGACCGGTACCAAAAGTTGACAATAAAGGCCAAAAGAGAGACAGGTCATGTATACTGGGGATAACCTTCTCGATTCCGGCAATGACGATATGTGTTTTGGGCCAGGAAGCGCTGAGCCTGGCATTCCCTTCATTCTCTGTAACGGCAATGCTTCCGGTATCGGCAATAATGAAATTGGCTCCTGTAACACCCACCTCGGCATCACGGTATTTTTTCCGCAATTTTTCCCTTGCCACCAGTGTCAGCTGCTCAGGAGTAAGATCCAAAGGGGTTTGCAGGTGCTCATGGAAGACCCTGGCCACATCCTCTTTGCTCTTGTGCATGGCAGGCGTAACGATATGATAGGGCGGCTCATTGTCAAGCTGCTGGATATACTCACCCAAATCTGTTTCGACACTTTCGATATTGTGCTGCTGCAAAAAATCGTTGAGGTGAATTTCTTCAGTGACCATGCTTTTTGACTTGACCAGCGTCTTGCAATCCCGGTCACGGCATATTTTGAGAATGGCCTCACAGGCCTGAGCCGTATCAGCAGCCCAAATCACTTTACCACCCCTGGCAATGATCTGTTTTTCAAATGTCTCCAACTGCACATCCAAGGTCTCCAAGGCTTTCCACTTGATGTTCTTGGCCTTCTTCCTTGCAAATTCAAGATCTGAAAACTGTTTTTTTCCCAATGGCACCACCGCATTGTATTTGCCGATATTGTAGTTGATAGTCTTTCTGTGCGAAAGGTCGGCTGCCTTGATGGCACTTTTTTGCTTGAATGTGGTGGCAACTGATGACATGGCTATTTTTTTCCTTCTTTTTGAGGGATACTGTAATAATCTTGGGCAACCTGATCCAAGGCATCGTAAAAATCTGTTCCATAAGCCCTGACAAGGGCATCCTTCAAGAACCTGTAGACAGGCACTTTCAAAGATTTTCCGAGTGAACAGGCGGGACTGCACATGCCCTCCCGGGGATCATAGTTGAGCAGCTCATGGGCTGAAAACCGGCTTTTACTTCTTTTGATGGGATAGAGATGGCAGGAAATGGGTTTTTTCCAGCTGATTAGCCCCTGATTATAAGCCTCTTCAAAAGCACACTTGATAACACCCTTGGCATCCCTGAAACCGTAAGCACATATCTTGTCGTCAACAGTTGGGGTTACCCATCCAAACTCCCTATCGTAGCGGTAGAGTCCGTTTCGCTCCACTTCCTTCAGGCCATCCTTGGGCATCAGGTGCATGACCTTTTCAAAGGCTTGTTTGACTTCATCCAACTCTTCATCTGTAAGCGGTGCCCCGGCATCTCCGTCTTCACAACACCCCCCTTTGCATTGGGTGAGATCACATACAAATTGTTCCTCTACAATGTCGTCACTGATCAGAATGCTGTCTATGGATATCAAGCTCTTGAGTTTGAACAAAAATAGCACTTAATCATGGCACACCGATACGCAGTGTGGAAAACTTGCTACAGACTCATCATTTCCTTGAAGCGGACAGCTTGGCGGCGGGAAACCTCAATTTTCTCCCCACCCCTGATTTCCAACAGCAAACCGCCGTTGAAAAAAGGCTCCACTTTTTCAATCATACGCAGGTTAACAATATGCTTCCGGTTGGCACGGAAAAAAGTTTTCGTATCCAAACGCTCTTCTAATGAATTCAATGACTTGAGAATCAGCGGCTTGTTGGTTCCAAAAAACACACGGGCGTAGTTGCCCACTGACTCAAACAAACGGATTTCTGCAAGCTTTACAAACCAGCATTTCTCTCCGTCTTTCACAAAAACCTGATCGGACTCCGTCAGCAAGTGACGGAACTCATTTCTGCCCTCCAGGGGATTGATTTCCCTTTCATCCAATAACAATAATTTCTGGATGGCATCTGAAAGCCTTTTGGGATCGATGGGTTTAAGCAGGTAATCCAATGCATTGACCTCAAAAGCACGGATGGCGAAATCATTGAATGCCGTTGTAAAAATGACGGCAGGCACCTTATCCAATTCTTCCAGCAATTCAAAGCCTGTTTTCGCAGGCATTTGAATATCCAGGAAAATGAGATCAGGGTTCAAGTCCGGAATCATATTCAAAGCCTCATCAGCATTGGCTGCTTCTCCCAATATCTCCACTTCGGGATACTCTGCCAGCATCTTCCGGAGTTCACTCCTGGCAAGCCTTTCATCATCAATAATGATTGCAGTTTTTTTCATAAACCTGATTTTAATTCAACGGAATAATCACTTCTGCCTGCACTTCTTGGTCATTGGCCTGTGCCAAACTGAAAGAACCCTTGCCGGCAAAGATAAGGTCCAGCCTGGTGGATGTACTTTGGAGTCCGAATCCCTCGTGGCCCTTTGTCATGTCCAACTTACCTGTATTGACAACTTGCAAGTAAAACAGGTTATCCATTTCTTTGGCGATGATTTTGATGGTACCCGGATTAACACTCTTGCCAATTCCATGTTTGATGGCATTTTCCACAAGTGTTTGCAGCATCATGGGTGGAACAGGATTGTCCAATGCATCTTCCTCAATCTCATAAACCACCTGCAGCCGGTCCTCAAACCGGATCAGTTCCAAAGCCAAATAATCAGCGACAATATCCAATTCCTTTTCCAGCGTGATGGTTTCCAGTTGGTCTGAAAGCATGCTGGAACGGAGTATATTACCCAACGATGTCACGGAAACCCTTGCCCTGCTTGGGTCTTCATCAATAAGGGCCCTGATGCTGTTCAATGCATTGAATATGAAATGCGGATTGATATTGGCTTTGATGGTTTTGAGTTCCAGCGACTTGACCATTGCCTCAAGCTTCAGGTTGTCGAGCTGGTTTTTCCGGGATTGCTCAACATAATGGTAGATGAAATAAATGCAGTTCCAAATGAAAATGTAAATGAATGAAGTGAAGATATTGGTGCTGATTTTCTGCCGCATGGGCATAATCACTTCCTCTTTATATTCCAGGCTGAAAAAACTGCTCAGGTAGGTTTCCATCAAACCTACAATCGTTGCAAAAATCACGGAGACAAGGATAAATCCAATCAACTGCAAATTGACTGCACGCTGCATGAGGTACAAGCGGTGAATGGCCATGCGCATGAGATGGGACATCAGCAAACCCACAACTAAGTAAAGCGATAATCGCGTGATGAAAAGGTTGTCGTACAAATTGTAGGTGATGGCAAAAAATATGTTGATTCCTACAAACATGCCCCAGCCGAGCATTTGAAAAAGCCAGTATTTGGAAATCCTGCCGATTACACTTTGCATACACTACAAATGTACCCAACACACCTCATGTAAAAACGGTTTTTGTATAAATGGCGGAAAAGCACCGCCATCGGTATAAATACTGATTTTTCAAGCGCCTACACTTACGGCAGGCCGGATGCGTTTTAGGAATATATCCACACCTTATGAAACCTTTTTTCAACAAGCAGGTCAGCATTGGGTGCCTGATCATCCTCTGCCTGTCTACATCCCAGCCGGCTGCCGCACAAGGCAGACTGGTCATCAATGAATTCCTGAACTGGACAGGCGAAAACTGTCCGGTTACCGCAGAATTCATCGAACTCAAAAATATGGGTCCGGGAGCACTCAACATAGGCTGCCATATAATCACCGAAGGGGATTTCGCCATCACCATCCCACCCAATACAATCCTGAGGGCAGGAGAATTTTACATACTGGGAGGACAAGACCAGATTAATGCCCCCTGTGCCAATATCAACAGGAACATCTCAGTCGATCTGAATTGGAATACCTGTGGCTGCTCCAGCGGAACCATACCGGTTACCGGTGACGGGCTGATGACGGATGGAGGAGCTGGAAGTGAACAGATTGTTTTATTGAATCCCCTGGGACAAGTTATTGATGCAGTTGTCAGGAAAAAATCCTTGCTGGAAACTGCGTCAACCCTAACCGTCAACAATGCCGGCAGCTGTCCAACCTTCAGTTTCGATCTGGATCAAATGGGCATCCTTTACGAGGAGATTGGTGAATCAGCAGGACGAGGAAACAGTTTTGCCCGCAAGCTCGACGGCAGCTGCATTTGGCTGAAAGAAACTCAACAATCTGGAGGCGACAGCAATGACAAAATAGGCGACTTACCGGCCATGCAAGTGCAAACAACCATTACGTTGAATGCAGAATGTCAGTCGGGCAATGCCCAGCTGATTGTCACCAACCCTGACGCCTCAAGTTATTTCCCCATTGGTTACATATTGGCATTTGACGGCAATAAGGATGGGATTTTCTCTGAAACAGACCCTTACAGCAGCGGCCAAGACAATACCCCACCATCTATTGCCCTGCAAAATATCGCATTAGGTAAATACAATATCCTGCTTGAACCGGCGAATGGATGCAACCAGCAATTGATCGGTTTTGACATCGGCCCCTGTGTCACACTCAACAGCATTTTATATGGCTTTGAGGCACAGGCCACCCAATATGGAACCCGATTTTCCGTCGACATTGATCCGCAAAATTGGCTGTTTCGGATGGTTTTGCAAGGCAGTACTGATGGTATCATTTTCAGTGAACTTGCTAACATACCCTGGTCACTGCATGCCGGCAGACAAGGCTTGTACAAGTCTTTGGCAACAGACAGCAACAGGTTTTACCGCCTGGAATTGGTCGGCATGGATGAAGAAGTTATTTATTCGCCAGTCATCCGGATCAGGCATGACCAACAGCTGCGGTCATTTGCAGTCACGCCGAATCCCATCGGCAATCAATTCCGGCTCCTCTGTGATGCAGCTAGCTCAGGGAACATCAGCATGAAAATTTACTCGGCAGCAGGGCAACTGGAAGAGATCTTGACATTCAGGCTGCATGAAGGAAGCAACAGTTGCCTTATCCCCAGTAACAGGCTGCCCAAGGGGCTTCACTTTTTGTTGGT
>JBDLUN010000118.1:0-12755 GCA_039805245.1 Bacteroidota bacterium | reverse complement strand
CTTTGCGCAGGTATTTGATGCTGTGAATCACCGAGACGGTGAAAAGGATCATCATGGAAAACCACATGCAGACGTGGTAATAGAGATTTCTGATAGTTTCTCCGAGTTGTGGCAGTTCGGGAACAGGGAGGAACATGCCTCCAACTACTGCATAAACTAGTAAACCGATTGAGGCAAATTTCCACCAAGATAGTCGCATAGAAAATGGATTGTGTTATCGAATGTACAATTAATTACAAGATTAGTCTTTCCACAAAAATGGATAAAGGATGACCGAAAGCAAAACAATCAGCAGGTCTAGGGCGGCCAATAGCATGACCAGCTGTAAGGGAACCCCTTCTCTGAAAACCTCTGCGAATGCCGTTTTGGAGAGCCGGATCATCAACAGCAGTTGGGGGATAATCAGAGGGAATCCCAATATCGCCATGAGTGAAGCTTGTTGCATGGCTTTTGAGGCAATCGCAGCAAGCATGGTGAATATGAGTCCGAGCCCAGCAGCTCCCATCAGGCTGATCAGGTAGAATTGCAGGAATGATACTGCCGGACTACCTAAAAAAGCCGCATAGAGGAGCAGGTTGATACTGCTCATCACGAGCATCAGTACTACATTGTAAATCAGTTTCGACAGGATAAAAACAGCTGGCGGAGTGATGCTGTAATAATAGAGCATTCTTCCTTTTGCTTCCTGCAGAAAACTTTTGGCAATGGCATTGATGCAGATGAATAACTGGGTTATCCAAAACAAACCGTTCCAGGTTTCACTGTCGGGTGATTCCATGGTGAGGTATATCACAAAAACCGTCGAGGCGATGTACAGCATGATGCCATAAAGGGTATGTTGTTGCCTTGTTTCCAGCAGCAGTTCCTTCTTCAGCAACGCCTTGATTTTGTTGATATTTGTCACTTTTTTATTTATTTGTTGAAGCAAGTTCTGCACCGAGCCTCGTAATGGTCTTTCTCGCCCAGAACCACTTGGTCTTTCCCTGTCGAAATCCGATAAGAGTAGCTGGCGGTACCTCCGCATTGGATGCAGATGGCATGCAGTTTGGTAACGTAGTTGGCGATGGCCAGTAAATCAGGCATTTGACCAAATGGTTTGCCGGTATAGTCCATGTCCAACCCTGCAACAATTACCCTTTTACCGTTTTGCGCAAGTTCTTCACATACATTTACGATTTCCTGATCAAAAAATTGTGCTTCATCCACACCAATTACGTCAAAAGGGGAAGATTTCTCTAAAATTTCCCTGGATGAGGTCACCGGAATGGCTTCAATCATGCTTTCATTGTGTGAAACGATTCTGTCTGTATGATAACGGGTATCGATGCTGGGCTTAAAAATGCCCACTTGGAGATTGGCAATTCTGGCCCTCTTCAGCCTTCGGATGAGTTCTTCCGTTTTGCCTGAGAACATGGATCCGCAAACCACTTCTATCCAGCCTGCTTGTTTGTTGTTTTGAGGTTCTATAAACATGATTGGTTCTTATTTGTTTGTAGCGCTGCAGTTTTTGTCAAGCCTTGGGTAAAAGCCCCATTTTATTAATGTAGTGGAGGATGACTGCAGTGGCTCCTTGGTTTCCTTGCACATATTCTGATGCCAATCGCTCTCTGAATGCCAAATTGTTTTTATCAGCCAGCAACTGTTCCATGGTTTGGTTGAACGGCTCATCCGAAGCAATTGAAAAACCTGCCCCTTTTTCAATCAGGGCAGCTGCCTCGGCAGAACGGTTATGGTTGGGACCAAAAACAGTTACTTTGCCATATACCGCCGCTTCCAATATGTTATGGATCCCAGATTTGTTGAACCCGCCGCCAATGTAAGCAATGGTGGCCCGTCGGTAGAGCATTGATAACATACCCATTGAGTCTATGATGAGCACCTGTACCTGAGGGTTGATGGATGGTTGGGCTTGGGAAAGCAGGACGGCATGGGGGAATTCAACCAATAATCTCCTGCAAGAGGACTCATCGGTTTCATGCGGGGCAATAACAGCCTTAATTTCCGGATGTTTATGCAAGAATCCGGCTATGATGGCTTCATCCTCTTTCCAGGTACTTCCTGCTACCAATACCGTTTGGTTTTGGCAAAACTCCTGAATAAGGATGTTTGAAAATGGCTGGGATGCAATCTCTATGACGCGATCAAATCGGGTATCTCCTGATATGGTGCATGGGGCTTTGACACCGTGGATATTGGCTAGGTGCAATGACTGCTTATCCTGCACGAAAATATGCGTATAGCAGTTTAGCATCCTCCTTAAGAATCCCCCCATTGGCCCAAAGTAATTTTGTTGCCGTGTAAAAATGGCGGATACCAGGATGGTAGGTATGGCTCGTTGTTGCAGTGTTTTCAGGTAATGGAACCAGGATTCGTATTTGACAAAAATGGCCAGAACGGGTTGGGTTGTATCCAGAAAAGTTCGGGCATTTCTTGCTCCATCCATTGGCAAATAAGCTACCAGATCGGCGCCTGTGTAATGCTTTCTAATTTCATAACCAGAAGGGGAGAAAAAGGTCAACAGTATCCTGGTATTAGGATATGCCTGTTTTATTTTTTCCAATAAAGGTCTTCCTTGTTCAAATTCTCCCAATGACGCACAATGCATCCAAACCAAAGGCCTATTGTCTTTGGGAAGTTTGTCTTGAAGCAGTTCAAAGATGTTTTGGCGACCTTTCAGCCACAATTGGGCCTTGACACTCCATAAGGAAACCAGTCTGATTCCCAGTGCATAACATTTCAAAAAAATATCATATATAATCAATACTGGATAATTTGGTCGGCAAAACTACGACCTATTCAACTTATCCCCTCTAATTTTCCTAATTTCGCCTCTCAATTCATTTCTTATGGTACCAATTCAAATGGTTGATCTGAAGCGTCAATACCAAAAAATCAAAACCGAAATAGACAAGGCCATTCTTGATACACTTGATGCAACGGCATTTATCAACGGAAAGGCTGTTGGTGACTTTGCCAGCCAGTTGGCAGCATACCTGAATGCTGGTCATGTAATTCCTTGTGCCAACGGCACAGATGCCCTGCAAATAGCCATGATGGCATTGGAGCTTCAGCCTGGCGACGAGGTGATAACCCCTTCATTCACCTATATTGCCACCACTGAAGTGATGGCTCTTTTGCGTTTAAAGCCCGTTTTTGTTGATGTAGATCCAGTGACGTTCTGCCTGAATGTTGAGGAAGTGCGAAAAGCGGTAACTCCGAAAACAAAAGCAATTGTTCCGGTGCATCTTTATGGACAAGCTGCCAATATGCAAGCCATTATGGAAATAGCGCATGAATTCGGGTTGTATGTTATTGAAGACAATGCCCAGGCCATAGGTGCAACAATAGACCTCGGTGGTGAGGGCATCAAAAAAACCGGAACCATTGGGCATATCGGTTGTACTTCCTTTTTTCCATCCAAAAATTTGGGTTGCTTCGGTGATGGGGGGGCGTTGATGACGAATGACGCTGTTCTGGCCCAGAAAATCAAAATGATTGCCAACCACGGCCAAAGCAAACGCTATTATCATGATGTTGTTGGATGCAATTCCAGGCTGGATACCATCCAGGCTGCAATTTTGGGCATAAAACTGCGTTATTTGGATGAATACAATGAATCCAGGCGTATGGCTGCACACTATTACAATGAATCGTTTGCCGGTATTTCCCGGTTGACCACTCCCCAAACTGCTGAAGGGAATACCCACGTTTTCCATCAGTACACCATGATTTTGGATCAGGTTGATAGGGATGGATTGGTTGAATACCTGGCCTCCAGGGGGATTCCTGCCATGATCTATTATCCAGTGCCCGCCCATCGTCAGAAAATGTTCTCCTTTCTCAATCTTCCAGAGGTGGACCTGCCGGTTACCGATTGGCTGACTGAAAGGGTTGTGTCCCTGCCCATTCATACGGAGCTGGACAAAGAGCAGCAGGATGCCATTGTAGACGCTGTAAAAACATTTGTTCAAGCTTAATTCAAATCCAAAGTTTTATCCATGAAAATTACCGTCATCGGCACTGGCTACGTAGGACTCGTTACCGGTACCTGTTTTGCAGAAACTGGCAATGAAGTCACTTGCGTTGACATCGATCAAAGAAAGGTTGATAAGTTGAAGTCCGGGGAGATTACCATTTACGAACCCGGATTGGAAAAAATCTTCCTGAGGAACCTCAAAGAACAAAGGTTGAAGTTCACTACAGACCTGAAAGAAGGCATCAGCGATTCCAAAATTCTTTTTTTGGCATTGCCTACACCTCCTGGAGAAGATGGGTCAGCGGACCTGAAATATGTATTGGGAGTTGCCCATGATTTGGGACTGATACTGGAAGATTACGTTGTGGTTGTTGATAAAAGTACAGTGCCAGTTGGTACAGCTGAAAAAGTGAAACAGGCCATTTCCAAACATGCCAAAGTGGATTTTGATGTTGTTTCCAATCCTGAATTTTTGAGGGAAGGGGTGGCCGTAGATGATTTCATGAAGCCAGACAGGGTGGTGATCGGGACGGATTCTGATAGGGCCAAAAAATTGATGACCGAATTGTATGCGCCGTTTGTCCGTTCGGGCAACCCCCTGATTTATATGGATGTCCGTTCCGCAGAACTTACAAAATACGCGGCCAACTCCTTCCTGGCAACCAAGATTTCATTCATGAATGAGATTGCGCAACTCTGTGAACGTTTGGGGGCTGATGTGGATATGGTCCGTTTGGGTGTTGGCAGTGACGAGCGTATCGGCAAAAGATTTCTATTCCCGGGTATTGGTTATGGGGGCAGTTGCTTCCCAAAGGATGTACAGGCCCTTGTTAAGAGCTCCTCAGAAGTGGGTTATGAGTTCCAGATACTCAATGCGGTTATGGATGTGAATGAAAAGCAGAAGCTCCACCTGATGCCCAAAATCAATAACTATTTTGGTGGGGATTTGAAAGGCAGGCATTTCGCCATCTGGGGCTTGGCATTCAAACCCAATACGGATGATATCAGGGAGGCACCCGCACTTTATATCATTGAATCCCTGCTGGCGCTAGGGGCAACTGTCACGGCTTTTGATCCTGAAGCGATGCCCAACGTGAAGCAACTCCTTGGAGACACCATCACTTTTGCGGAGAATCAGTATGATGCGCTGGAAGGTGCTGATGCCTTGGTCATTGCAACAGAATGGAATGAGTTCCGTACGCCAGACTTCCTCAAAATAGTCAAGGCCATGAAGCGGAAAGCCATCTTTGACGGCAGAAACCTTTTCGATGTGCGCAGCATTTCCGAGCTGGGCTTCCATTATGAAAGTATCGGCAGAATAAACAAACCAATTGCTTGAGTATGTCAAATAAACGCGTTTTGATTACCGGAGCGGCCGGATTTCTGGGTTCCCATTTATGCGACAGGTTTATCAAAGAAGGTTATGATGTGGTGGGTATGGATAATCTGATTACAGGTGATTTGCGAAATATTGAACACCTGTTCAAGCTGAAGGAATTTGAGTTTTATCACCATGATGTATCCAAATTCATTCATGTGCCGGGGAATCTAGACTATATCCTACATTTTGCTTCTCCTGCCAGCCCTATTGACTATTTGAAGATTCCTATCCAAACCCTTAAAGTAGGTGCATTGGGAACACATAATTGTTTGGGTCTTGCCAAAGCAAAGGGGGCTAGGATGTTGGTGGCTTCAACTTCCGAAGTTTATGGTGATCCTTTGGTGCATCCCCAAAATGAAGAATATTGGGGTAATGTCAATCCCGTTGGACCAAGAGGGGTATATGATGAAGCCAAGAGATTCATGGAGTCCATCACTATGGCCTATCATACTTTTCATCAGGTGGAAACAAGAATCATCAGGATTTTCAATACATATGGTCCGAGAATGCGATTGAATGACGGGAGGGCCTTACCTGCTTTCATCGGGCAGGCATTGCGTGGTGAAGACCTGACTGTTTTTGGTGATGGATCACAAACCAGATCATTTTGTTATGTAGATGACCTCATCGAAGGCATTTATCGGTTGCTGATGAGTGATTACGCTTATCCGGTGAATATTGGTAATCCTTCTGAGATTAGCTTGCTTGATTTCGCTGAAGAGATTCTTAAGTTGACGGGCGCATCAACCAAAATCATTTTCAAACCACTACCTGCAGATGATCCGAAACAGCGTAAGCCTGATATCACCAAGGCAAAAGAATTGCTGGGATGGGAGCCAAAGGTGGATAGGGCAACAGGATTGAAAATCACATATGATTATTTCAAATCGCTGCCGCCTGAAGAGTTGGTAAAGCAGCCAAAAGAATTCAAGAGCAGATGAAAAGGATACTTGTAACCGGTGGAGCCGGATTCATCGGATCCCATGTGGTGAGGCTTTTTGTAAACCAATACCCCAGCTACCAGATTACTAACCTGGATGCATTGACTTATGCCGGAAATTTGGAAAATCTGCGAGATTTGGAATCAGCTGCCAACTATTCCTTTATTAAAGGAGATATTACTGATGAAACGTTCATCAATCAACTCTTCAGCAGTCATGAATTTGATGCAGTCATACACCTGGCTGCAGAAAGCCATGTAGACAGGTCTATCATGGATCCGTTGTCTTTTGTAAAGACCAATGTAATCGGTACGGCAGTATTGCTGAATGCATCCAGAAAACAGTGGAGTGGCCAATCTGGCAAGCTGTTTTATCATGTTTCCACTGACGAAGTGTACGGATCCTTAGGCGAAACAGGATTTTTTACAGAAGAAACATCATATGATCCTCGTTCTCCCTATTCCGCATCCAAAGCTTCTTCAGACCATCTTGTTAAGGCATATCATCATACATACGGATTACCAGTTGTCATTTCCAACTGCTCCAACAATTACGGATCTCACCAATTTCCGGAAAAATTGCTGCCGCTGATGATCAATAACATCATCCATTCAAAACCTTTGCCTGTTTATGGGAAGGGTGACAATGTAAGGGATTGGTTGTGGGTGGAGGATCATGCCAAAGCAATTGACGTTGTATTTCACCAAGGTAAGTTGGGTGAAACATATAATATTGGCGGATTCAATGAGTGGAAAAATATAGATATTGTTATGCTGCTTTGTAGCATCATGGACAGGAAATTGGGCCGAGCTCCAGGTGAAAGTGCCAGTTTGATCACTTATGTGAAAGATAGGGCAGGCCATGACAAGCGTTATGCCATCGATGCCACAAAAATCAATGCAGAATTGGGTTGGAAGCCATCACTCCAATTTGAGGAAGGGCTTGAAAAAACAATCGACTGGTATTTGAATAACGCCAGCTGGGTTGAAAACATCACATCCGGGACCTATCAACAGTATTATCAAAACCAATACGAAACCCGCTGAATATGCGCATTGAGTCAACCGGATTTGAGGGATTGAAAATATTGGAGCCATCTGTTTTTAAGGATGAGAGGGGTGTTTTTTTTGAAAGCTACAACCAGTCGCAGTTTGCCCAAAACGGTCTCGATTATACATGGGTCCAGGACAATCAATCGTCTTCTGTGCATGGGGTTATCAGGGGGCTCCATTTTCAAAAGCCACCGCATGCCCAGGCCAAACTTGTGCGCGTATTGTCTGGAATGATTCTCGATGTGGTTGTTGATCTTCGCTCTGGAGAACCCACTTTCGGTAAGGTTTTTGCCATTCAACTGTCGGCTGAGAACAAATTGCAGTTGCTCATACCCAGAGGATTTGCACATGGTTTTTCAGTACTGAGTGAAACCGCAGAAGTTATGTACAAATGCGATGGATTTTACCACAAGGAAAGCGAACAGGGAATCATTTACAATGATGCGGATTTGTCAATCAATTGGCAGATTAACAGTGAGGAAGCCATCGTTTCTGCCAAAGATTTGATTTTGCCTTCATTTGCCGGGCTGGATACCGGTTTTTAATGCTGTCATATGAAGAAGATATTGGTAACTGGAGCCAACGGCCAACTTGGAAAGGAAATCAGGGCGCTGGCCAAATCCATCAACCAGTATACATTTGTTTTTCTCTCCCGGGAGGATTTACCTATTCACCACTTCGAATTGGTGCGGAATTATTTCAATGAATTAAATCCTGATTATTGCATTAATTGTGCTGCATATACGGCAGTTGACAAAGCTGAAACAGAGACTGTGCTGGCGGAGCTCATCAATACCGAAGCCGTTGGTGTTTTGGCTGCGGTTACTGCCGCTCATAAGTGTAAGTTCATGCACATATCCACGGATTATGTCTATTCGGGATTTTCTTCCGAGCCCTATCAGGAAACGGATGTTCCTGCACCGGAGTCTGTTTATGGGAAAACAAAGCTTGCAGGAGAAATGGCCGCTATGGAAAACAACCCTGAATCCGTGATCATTAGAACTTCTTGGGTGTATGCTGTACATGGTCATAATTTCGTAAAAACCATGATTCGGCTGATGGGAGAGAGACCTGAAATCAGTGTGGTCAATGACCAGATTGGCTCACCCACCTGGGCTGCAGACCTGGCAAATTGCATAATGGATATCATCAAATTTCCGGATTGGCATCCCGGCATTTACAATTTTTCGAATGAAGGTCAGCTATCCTGGTATGATTTTGCTTTGCAAATAAAAGCAATGACAGGCTCAACATGTGATGTTAAGCCAATACCATCTGCTGCTTATCCAACTCCTGCAAAAAGGCCACAGTACAGTGTTATGGATAAAAGCAAGATTGTGCAGGTTTTTGGAATCCGGCTAGACCCTTGGCAGGAAAGTCTAAAGCATTGCTTGGAGGCACTTCAGCAAAAATGAATCCTTGGCATCGGTCAATGCGGTTGGCTTGCAAGCAAATGTAATTTGTGTTCCAGTAAAAGTATTTTGGAAAGTGCTTCGTTGAGTTCCTTTTCCTTTTTGTATAGGTTGTCCATCGCTTTCAGCAAGATGTCGTTTTCTCGGGAAAGCATACCCATCCGGGTGTTCAAATTGTTTTTTTCAACCTCTGCCATCTTCAGGCGCGATTCCAATTCCGCAATTTTTTCGTGGATTTCAACGATATAAGCCCCTTCCATTGGGCGAATCTATTCAAGATTTCAACCAAATGCAAGTCGATCGACCTACCTGGAACATCAATTGCGCTGCATGGCGTATATTTGCAGTCAATTTTCAATATGGCATTGATTAACGCAAGATTGGCAGACGGAAAATATGGCATGGATATCAGCGATGCGGATGGGCATTCACTGAGGATGGATATTCCCGAAGAGCAGGGGGGGAATGGATCAGGCTTTCGGCCCATGCAAACTTTGCTTGCTGCTGTTTGTGGCTGCAGTGCGGTTGATATCATCAGCATCCTGAAAAAACAAAGGCAGCATCTTGAAACCCTGGAAATAGATGTTGATGGTCAGCGGGAAGCAGGTGTTGAACCATCACTTTGGAAATCGGTTCAGCTGGTCTTTAAATTGGGCGGTGATGTGGAGCCTGCAAAAGCCTATAGGGCTGTAGACCTGTCGCTTCAAAAATATTGTTCTGTGGCGGAAACACTTCGTGTTGCCGGTGCTGAAATCACTTACATAGTAAATCTTAATGGAGTGGATGTAACGGCCACTCAACCCTAAACCAACATTATGCGCCCTGAAACCCTGGCTATACGCACCCAAACGGATCGTACTGCTGAAAAGGAACATTCAACACCCTTGTTTCTGACGAGCAGTTTTGTGTATGATACAGCTGAAGATATGGCTGCAGCATTTGCTGATGACAGCCTTGATGTTAATATCTATACCCGTTTTTCCAACCCTTCTGTGGATGAGTTCGTCAAAAAAGTTTGTCTGCTTGAAGGTGCAGAAGATGGCATTGCTACTGCAACCGGTATGGCTGCGGTCAGTGCCTGTTTCATGACTTTCCTCGCCTCCGGGGACCATATCATTTCAGCTTCAGCTGTGTTCGGTTCAACCCATACAATCCTGACCAAATACCTGCCCAAATGGGGAATAGCTCATAGCTATTTCGATATGAACAAGCCCGAATCGATTGAGGCATTGATCAGGCCCAATACCAAAATGCTTTACGTTGAAACGCCGTCCAATCCCGGCTTGGATATCATTGACATCGAATACGTTGCAGACCTCTGCAAAAAAAACGGAATTCTTTTTGTGGTTGACAATTGTTTTGCCACTCCGGCGGTGCAGCAGCCCATCAGGTTTGGCGCAGATCTTGTCCTACATTCTGCAACCAAATTCATCGACGGACAAGGACGTGTGCTCGGTGGTGTTGTGGTGGGCCAAAAGGATTTGATCAAACAGCTTTATCTCTTCATTCGTAATACCGGCCCTTCCTTGAGCCCATTTAACGCCTGGGTACTTTCCAAAAGTCTGGAAACACTTTTTGTGCGCATGGAAAAGCATGCTGCCAATGCCTTGCTGCTTGCACAAGCTTTGGAAGGCCATCCATCCCTTTCTTGGGTCAAATATCCCTTTTTAGCTTCTCATCCCCGATATGATGTGGCCCGAAAGCAAATGCTTAACGGCGGCGGCATCCTTACATTTGAATTGAAGTCAGGTCTCGAGGGTGGCAGGAAATTTCTGAACAGCCTGAAATGGCTTTCCATGACCAATAACCTTGGAGACAGCAGAACAATTGCATCCCATCCTGCCAGCACAACCCATTCCAAGTTGACCGAAGAGGAAAGGCAGTCAGTAGGGATTACTCCTGGCTTGATTAGACTTTCAGTTGGTCTTGAGCATCCGCAAGACGTTCTGGAAGAGATACTGCAGGCATTGGGTTAATTGTATTATATTTCATCTACAAAGCGGTAAATAATGGACAAAATTTTTGACGAGCCTTTTAAGCAGCCATACGATTTTTCATTCAACAATAAGGTTGCCGGTGTTTTCGATGACATGGTTACCCGTTCCGTTCCCTACTACGTGGAGATGCAAAGGATGATGTCTGAGTTGGCAGCTGATCATTGTGGTGAGGATGGGGTCATCTACGACCTCGGTTGCTCCACCGGTGCAACTATGATCATGATGGATCAGACAGTACCCCAACACATTAAGTTTGTAGGGATTGACGACTCAGAGCCCATGTTGGAAAAATGTAAGGCCAAGTTGGATGAGATGGGCATGACAAGGCCTTTTTCACTTGAAGTGGCTGATCTCAATTCCGGAACGGTGCCTATGAAAGATGCTTCAGTGGTCATTCTCTGCCTCACATTGCAATTCATCAGACCCATCGTCAGAGAGCGTTTGCTCCGTTCCATTCAGGAGCAATTGCGTCCGGGTGGTGTCTTGATCATCATTGAAAAAATTCTTGCTGAAGAAACGGACTTTAACCGCGACTTTATTAAATACTATTACAATTTCAAGCGCAGGAACCAGTACAGTGAATTGGAAATCTCCCAAAAAAGGGAAGCGCTTGAAAATGTGCTTATCCCATATAAGTTAAGCGAGAACATTACCCTGTTGAAAGAAGTTGGTTTCAGGACAGTGGAGGTTTTCTTCAAATGGTATAATTTTTCCGGATTCATCGCAAAAAAAGAATTATGATACAGATTGGCAACTTTTTCTTCAAGTACAGGAATTGGCTTTTCATCCTGCTCTATGGACTGCTTTTTCTGCCTTCACCTGAACTTTTTACAGAGGCATCTTGCGGCGAACATTATTGGTATTGGCCTCTTGCAGGAGGATTGTTTGTAACCATACTCGGTCAGGCAATTCGTGGGGCTACCATCGGTTTGGCGTATATCGTTCGTGGGGGAAAGGATAAAAAAGTTTATGCAGATGATTTGGTCACAACTGGAATTTTCAACCACTGCAGGAACCCCCTTTATGTGGGCAATATTCTGATGTTGCTTGGGGTAGGCATTTTGGCCAACTCCCTATATTATGTTGGTATTGTGATGCCGCTTTTTTTGTTCATTTATCAGGCAATCGTATTGGCGGAGGAAAATTTCTTGAGGAGCAAATTTGGCCAATCATTTGACGATTATTGTGCCCGGGTGAACCGTTGGATCCCCAACATATCCGGTTTGGGTAAAACATTCGCTTCCATGGAGTTTAACTGGCGGAGATGGGTGTTGAAAGAGTACAATACCCAATTTGTATGGCTTGCAGGCATTGCTTTGCTGATTTTGTTGAAATATAATGAAGCCCTGTTGCAAAGTGACCGTGAGCATGCCAATCAGTTGTTGTGGGTTATTATTCCCGCACTTGCAGCAGGTTACCTGCTTGTTCGTTACCTTAAAAAATCAGGTAAGTTTACTGAATAACTATATAGAAAAGATTTTTATGAGACTCCAATCTGCCTTTTCCTTTTGTATTGCTTTGTTTTGCCTTTCCGTTTTTTCAGAATCAGTAATTGCACAGGAAGTAAAGAAGGGGCTAACCCTTTCTTTGGGTGGTGCCTTAGAACTTGGTGGAGACCAGGTAGCACAGGTTTATTTCACCAATGGTGAAGATCAATCGGTTAATGCTGGACAAGGGGGGTCTATCCTGTTGGGTCTGGAATATGGGTTTAATAAATATTTTAGTCTTCGGTCGGTTATAGGGTATAAATATGTTACAACTGCTGCAACCAATGCCAATATAACCCTGACAAGATTTCCCATGAGGTTGTCAGGTGTGGTTCATTTTACGCCCAAATGGTGGGCATCATTAGGTTATGCCACTCAACAACGTATAGTTTTCAAGGGTGATGGCATCATCGATAATTTCAATCTCTCCACTTCGGGTGGAGCACATGTGGAATTGGGCTACAACAACATTTTTTTGAATTATACCGGGATGAAATACAAGGATAATC
>JBDLUN010000117.1:0-6249 GCA_039805245.1 Bacteroidota bacterium | reverse complement strand
TCATAAACAAAGCGGAAAGCTGAGCATACTCTTTGTGGCACGTTTGCATCCGATCAAGAATCTCGATTTTCTACTTCACGTTATGCAAGACATTGTCGATCATATTGACTTGCATATTGCTGTTGTCAGGGAAGATGCTGCATACTTGGACACATGCAAGCATTTAGCAGATATACTGCCCTTAAATATTGATGTTCAATGGCATTTTGATTTGCCTCCGTCGAGCATATTGCAATTGATGCAGACAGTTCATCTCTTTGTATTGCCCAGCAAGGGAGAAAGTTTCGGTCATGTCATTTTTGAAGCACTGTCTGTGGGTTGTCCTGTATTGATCAGTAATCAAACACCTTGGAAGAATCTTTTGCCCCAAAAAGCAGGAATGGAGCTTGCCCTGGATATAGATTTGTTTCGGAAGGGTCTTGACCATTTTATAACTTTGGATGATCATGCATGGCAACAGTTCAGTCAAGGTGCATTAGACCTCGCCAGGCGCTATGTGAGTGGGATGGATTTGGAAAAGCATTACAATACATTATTTGATGTCCATGCAAGTTGATCTGTCTGATTATAATAACAGGAATAAAGCCTATCGCGCTTCCATTGGCGCATCTGTTTTTAAACAAATCCTCTGGTTGATATGCAGTGTGTTGGTTATTCGCAATCCTTTGATTCCATTCAGTGGACTCAGGCGATTGGTGTTGCTTGCATTCGGGGCAAAGATTGGCCAATCGCCGGTCATTAAGCCCGGAGTCACTATCAAATATCCTTGGAAATTGGTCATGGGAGATTTTGTTTGGCTTGGTGAAAATTGTTGGATAGACAATTTGGCTGCAGTAACTATCGGCAATCATTGTTGCATTTCACAAGGAGCCATGTTGTGCACGGGCAATCACGACTACCGATCACCTCATTTCGATCTGATCATGAAGCCCATAGTGCTGGAGGATGGCGTGTGGATAGGTGCCCGTTCAATAGTGGGGCCAGGGGTATATTGTTCAACCCAATCGGTTTTGACTGCAGGTTCGTTGTTGACAACCAATATGGAGGCCAATATGATCTATCAGGGTAATCCGGCCACAATAAAACGCATCCGCATTTGAAAATATCCATCATTACAGTTGCCCAAAATGCCGGTTATACCATTGCGGATACCTTAAATAGTGTAGCCTCCCAGACATGGCGGGATATTGAGCATATCATCATTGATGGAGCATCTGGAGACAATACCCTGGAAGTGGTTTCAGCTTATCCTCATGTGGCCAAAGTGTTATCAGAGCCAGATCAGGGTTTGTATTTTGCCATGAACAAAGGCATTGCCTTAGCCAGTGGTGAAATTGTAGGAATACTGAATGCTGACGATTTATATGCATCCAACGATGTGCTCGAAAAAGTGGCTAATATTTTCGAAAAAACCCAATGCGATACTGCATATGGAAACTTGGTTTATGTTTCCCGCGATAACTTGTTTGACATCAGGCGGTATTGGCGGGCAGGAAAATTTACCTTGAAGTCGTTTTATCAGGGTTGGAGTCCCCCTCACCCAACTTTTTTTGTTCGCAGGTCAGCATATCTGCAATATGGATGCTTTGATACGCGTTTTAAGATGGCTGCCGATTATGAATTGATGTTGCGTTTCCTGCTGAAAAACAAACTCAGTGCGGCATATTTGAATGAACTGATGGTTAAAATGCGTATGGGAGGTCTGAGCAATCGTTCTTTCCGGTTAAGGCTCTTGGCCAACCGGGAAGATAGGATGGCATGGGCTGCCAACGACCTTAAACCTCATTTATTTACCTTAATTTTGAAACCGCTAACTAAAATAATCCAATTTAAATTCCTATGGCAAAAGTAGCATTGGTAACAGGTGTAAATGGACAGGATGGGGCATATTTGACCGAATTGCTTCTCAGCAAGGGGTATATCGTACACGGTATCAAGAGGAGGTCTTCCCTCTTCAACACTGCCCGTATTGATCACCTTTACCAAGATCCGCATGAGAAGGGGATCAAGCTGACCTTACATTATGGCGACCTGACTGATTCAACCAACCTTATCAGAATCATTCAAGAAACCCAGCCTGATGAAATCTACAACTTGGCAGCCATGAGCCATGTAAAGGTCAGTTTTGATACTCCTGAGTATACCGCCAATGCTGATGGAATTGGAACTTTGAGGATTCTCGAAGCTGTTCGTTTGCTGGGTCTCACCCGGAAAACGAAGGTTTATCAGGCATCAACTTCTGAACTTTACGGACTTGTGCAAGAGGTTCCTCAAAAGGAAACAACCCCATTTTATCCTCGCTCACCATACGGCGTAGCCAAATTATATGGTTATTGGATTACTGTCAATTACCGTGAGGCATATGACATGTTTGCGGTAAACGGCATTTTGTTCAACCATGAAAGTCCCCTCCGTGGAGAAACGTTTGTTACCCGTAAGATAACCAGGGGAGTAGCCAAAATAGCCTTAGGTATGCAAGACAAAATATACCTCGGTAACCTCGATGCACGGAGGGATTGGGGGCATGCAAAGGATTATGTTGAAGCCATGTGGTTGATTCTGCAGCAAGATAAACCCGAAGATTATGTTATCGCAACTGGCATCACCACTCCAGTTCGGGATTTTATCCGAATGGCATTTGCCGAGGTGGGTATCACAGTTGAATTCAAAGGAGAGGGTGTTGATGAAAAGGGTTACGTAGTTGCAGTAAGTCACCCTGATTTTCAAGTGCCTGTCGGCAAAGAGGTGGTTGCTGTTGATCCAAAATATTTCAGGCCAACAGAAGTTGACCTACTGATTGGTGATCCCACCAAAGCCATGACCAAGCTAGGTTGGCAGCCCAAATACGATTTGCCTATGTTGGTGCAAGACATGGTCAGCAGTGATGTTGAACTGTTCAAAAAGGAGAAATTATTGAAGGATTCAGGTTTTGTTGTGAACGACGCACATGAATAAGCATTCCAAAATATACATTGCCGGACATCGGGGTATGGTGGGTTCTGCCATCATGAGATGCCTTCAGTCCCGCGGTTTCGAAAATATCATCACCAGAACCTCTTCAGCACTTGATTTGCGCACGCAGGAAGGGGTAAATGAATTTTTTGAGGAGGAAAGGCCGGAATATGTTTTTCTTGCTGCCGCTAAAGTGGGGGGGATACACGCCAACAATGTTTTCAGAGGCCAGTTTCTGTATGAAAACCTCATGATCCAGAGCAATGTTATCCATTCCGCCTATGCAACAGGGGTCAAGAAACTACTCTTTTTGGGCTCTTCCTGCATCTATCCTAAGATGGCACCTCAACCTTTGAAAGAGGAGTACCTGCTTACAGGTCCGCTTGAACAAACCAATGAGCCGTATGCCATTGCTAAAATTGCAGGCATAAAAATGTGTGATGCCTACAGAGCACAATATGGCTGCAACTTCATATCAGTGATGCCCACCAACCTATACGGACCGAACGACAACTACGACCTGCAGCATGCGCATGTGCTACCAACATTCATCCGGAAATTTCATGAAGCAAAAGTCACCGGCGACAGTCAGGTGACCATTTGGGGTACTGGCACTCCCAAGCGTGAATTTCTGCATGCAGACGATTTGGCTGATGCTTGTGTATACCTCATGGAGCATTATGACCAAGAAGGATTGGTGAATATCGGAACAGGCACTGATCTGACGATAACAGAACTGGCCATGATGGTCAGGGATATTGTTGGATTTGATGGTGAGTTGATTTATGATGCTTCCAAGCCAGACGGCACACCCCGCAAATTGATGGATGTAAGCAAACTGAGCAGTCTTGGGTGGAGCCACAAAATCGGCTTGCGTGAAGGATTGGAAAGGGTCTATGCTGAGTACAAGTCTGTTCACTAAACCCCATAAAACAGCCGATATTGTTTTCATTTTTCAAAAAGAAGTCTTCTGCGACATTCCCATTTCATGAGTTGGGGAGGGATGTGCATTCCCATATCATGCCTGGTGTGGATGATGGTTCTCCTGATGGAGATGTCTCTGTTTCCCTCGTGAAGGGACTTTTGGATTTGGGATACAAGGCGTTTACTGCCACCCCGCATGTCATGGAGGATATTTGGCGTAATGATCTTGATTCTATTGAACAAGGGGCAGGCCGTCTCAAACAGGCGCTTGCAGAATCGGGAATTGACAACCCTGTGACCGTAGCTGCTGAGTACCTGATCGACGGTAATTTTGAGCAATTGTTGAAAGACAAGACGCCATTGCTTTGCCTCAGAGACAATTGGGTGCTTGTCGAGATTTCCTTTATTCAGCCTCCCATGCAATTGAAGGAAGTCTTTTTTGAAATGCAACTCCAAGGATACCAACCTGTTTTTGCGCATCCGGAGCGTTATAATTTTTACCATTCACAAAAAGCTTCCCTGCAGGAATTGCATGATGCAGGACTGTTGTTTCAGGCCAACTTGCTCTCCTTTTCGAATTATTACGGTCCGCATGTCAGAAAGGCAGCCGAATGGATGGCTGAAAATGGCATGATAGATTTGTTGGGTACCGACTTGCACCATGATAGGCATTTGGCTGCATTGCGGGAGTTGAAAATGTCCAAAGCGCTTGGAAAAGCCTTGGAAGGGGTTACCAAACAGCACTATTAGAGAAAAATTTAAAAATTATTTTTTAATTTTTTTGAGCCCTTTAACCCGAAGGGCTTTTTTATTTGTTGACCATTTTCGTTTTTTGACCTTGCAAGTTTCAACAAGAGTGTGGTATTTCAATGAATATGGACAATTTGTGCCAATTGTTTAACTTTGCACCGTTCCAAATGAAACTTTCCGGTCCAGCCAAAATCCTTTGCCAATCAATGATCCTGAACATTCCCCCTAAAACTGTGTTATAAGCCTAATGAACGCATTCACAATTAAAGATCTGGAAAATCTGACGGGCATCAAAGCCCACACGATCCGCATTTGGGAACAGCGTTATAATTTTCTGAAGCCGCAACGCACGGATACCAACATCCGTTATTATAACAATGAGGAATTGAAGAAAATCCTCAATATTTCCCTGCTCAACAAATACGGATTCAAAATCTCCCATATCGACCGCATGACGGAAGATGATATGAAGAATAAGATTCTGAGTATCAACAATATCCAGGCCCAACAGGAACGCATCGTCAACGCCCTAATTCAGGCTATGATTGATATGAACCTTGAAGGGTTTGAAGACAGCTTGGAGGAATACATTCGCGCAAAAGGGATTGAAAAAACCATCCACCAAATCATTTTTCCCTTTATGGAAAGGATTGGTGTCCTTTGGATAACAGGGCATATCAACCCAGCACAGGAACACCTGGTCTCCAATATCATCCGGCAAAAACTGATAGTTGGTACAGAAGCTGTCAACCCCCTCTTCCAGCTTAAAAAGACTGGTTTGCTCTTTTTGCCCGAGGGAGAATACCATGAATTGGGTCTCCTCTTTATCCAGTATCTCCTGAAAAGCAGGGGATTGAGGGTGCTGTATTTGGGGGCTAACGTACCATTGGACGATGTGGAATATGTTTCCAAACACAAGTCCCCTGATTTCATCTATACCCACCTGACTTCAGTTTCCAGTGTGTTCAATTTCGACAAATTCATTCACCAGTCGCTGAAACGCTTCGGCAACATTCCACTCATCATCTCCGGTAGGCTCGCTGCTACCTATGAGAAAAAGATCCCTTCCCAGATTCATTTCAAGAAATCGCTGCAGGAAGTGACCGAATTCATCACCAATCTTGTTTAACTTTCAGTTCTGGAACCTTAAATTTATTTTGTATTGGGTTGATTCCCAATGCTTTAAAATTGTTTAAGAAATAATTCCAAAAATTGAACAAAAATATTTGTTGGTCTCCTTGTTTTGTTTAAATTTGATTAATAATCAATTAAACAAAAGCATATGTCAACCCAGGAATTCAACCAGCTCTTGCTTCAAAATTCGGAGTATCTGCGTCCTTTTGCAGTGACTTTGACCAAGGACCAGGAATCAGCAAAGGATCTCCTGCAGGAGACCATGTTCAGGGCCCTGTCCAACCAAGAAAAGTACAGTGTAGGAACAAACATCAAGGCATGGTTGTACACCATCATGCGTAACATCTTCATCAATAATTACCGCAGGAAGTCGAAGCAGAACACCATATTCGACAGCACACCGAATGAATTCCTGTTGGACCATAATCAGGCTGCAGTGCCCAATGGTGCCGAAGCCTCTATGAGAATTAAAGACATCAACAAGGCAGT
>JBDLUN010000116.1:0-10687 GCA_039805245.1 Bacteroidota bacterium | reverse complement strand
AGTATCCGTGCCCTGGCATCAAATGCCTTGAAGCTGGATGAAACCTTCCTTAATGAGCTGATTTGGCGTGATTTCTACCACATGATTTCGTACCACTTTCCACACGTAGGAAAGGGAGAGGCTTTCAAAAGGGATTATGACCGAATGCAGTGGCTTCATGACGAGGAAGCTTTCAGCAAATGGTGTAAAGGTGAAACAGGATATCCAATTGTAGATGCCGGAATGCGGGAACTGCTGCAAACCGGTTTCATGCATAATCGGGTGAGGATGATCACGGCAAGTTTTCTGACCAAACACCTGTTGATCGACTGGCGATGGGGAGAGGCTTGGTTTGCTTCAAAACTGCTCGATTTTGATCTGGCAGCCAATAATGGGGGATGGCAATGGGCTGCAGGTTCAGGATGTGATGCGGCTCCCTATTTCCGGGTATTCAACCCCACATTGCAAGCCCAGAAGTTTGATGCCAAAGGAATATATATCCGGCACTGGGTACCTGAATTGGATACCTTCAACTATCCACAACCAATGGTGAACCATGAATTCGCCAGAAAAAGATGTCTTGAGGCCTATTCCTTATGTCTTAAACGGGATTAAATGGTAACTTCGCGGGCAGGTTATGAGAAAGATCGATTGGTATATCATTAAAAAATTCCTATCCACCTTTATCTATTCACTGATACTCCTTACGCTAATCAGTACCGTAATTGATATCAGCGAGCACACGGATGATTTTGCCAAATCAGGTCTCAGTACAGAGGAGATCTTCATGCAGTATTATGTTGGGTTCATTCCACATATCGTTGCGATGCTTTTCCCGCTTTTTGTCTTTATTTCCGTGATTTTTTTCACCTCCAAAATGGCTACACGGTCGGAATTTATCGCTATTTTATCTTCTGGTGTGAGCCTGAACAGGATACTCCGACCTTACTGGATAGGGGGCACATTCTTGGCATTGGTCTTATGGTATGCCAATGATTATGTTATTCCCAATGCCAATACCATCAGAACATCATTTGAAGCGAGGTATACCAAATCGGTTTTACCGAATGATGCTTCCACGGGATCCATATACATGCGCACCGATTCCTTCAGCTACGCTGGCATGCGGTATTATGACACAACGAGTAAAGCAGGTGGCAATTTCTTCATGGAAACCTTGCAGGGTAATGAGGTGGTGTACAATCTCCGTGCCGACAACATCACATGGGATACTGCCAAAAAAGTTTGGAAATTGAATGGTGTTGTGGAACGGAAATTGACAGGCATGCAAGAAAAAGTCACTTTCAATTATGAGGTTTTCAAAAAGTTGTCTTTCGACCCAACAGACCTCAAACGTGATGAATATATGCAAGCCCGGATGATCTCACCGGAATTGAGGAAAAGGATTGCCAAAGAAAGATTGCGTGGCTCGGAAACTGTCAAAGAACTTGAAATGGAGAATGCACACCGGTCTGCCACACCTTTTGCTGTAATCCTGTTAACCATCATCGGTGCCATCTTGGCTTGTAGAAAAATCAGGGGTGGGAGTGGGGTGCACCTGGCAGTTGGCATCATTATTTGTGCGGTTTTTATCTTGGCAGACCGTTTTTCAACCATATTTTCAACCAAGGGAGATTTGAACCCATACCTGGCTGCCTGGATTCCGAATATCATTTTTAGCGTACTTACCTTATACCTCTACCGGAAAGCCCCCAAATAAGATAATTATTTGTCTCAAAGGTTATGTCACTAAACGTCTTTGTTTTAACTTTACGCATTATTTTCAAAAAAGTAATCAATTCAGATGGAAGCCATAAAAGAGCGGTTCAAAATAAAGGCAGATCAGGTTAGCCAGGAAATCAAGCAATTGCTGAAAGATCATGGCAACAAGGTGATAGGAGAAGTCACTTTGGCTCAGATATATCAGGGGATGCGCGGTATTACCGGACTTGTTACTGAAACATCTTTGCTGGATGCCAATGAAGGTATCCGGTTCAGGGGATTTTCAATTCCCGAATTGAAAGATCGATTGCCTAAGGTTGCTGGTGGAACTGAACCACTTCCAGAAGGTTTGTTCCATTTGATGTTGCTGGGTGAATTGCCATCCCAGGAAGAGGCGGATGTGCTCACCGCCACCCTCCAAAGACGTTCACACGTTCCCAACTATGTTTTTGATACCATCGAAGCCCTTCCGGTAACGTCCCATCCGATGACCATGTTTGTTGTGGGTATCATGGCTTTGCAGAATGGTAGTCATTTTGCCAAAGCTTACTCTTCCGGGATAAATAAAAAAGATTACTGGGATGCCACTTTTGATGATTCATTGGATCTGATTGCCCGACTGCCTAGGATTGCAGCTTATATTTATCGCAGGAAATACCGCGACGGTCAGCATATCGAACCCAATGGCTTATTGGATTGGGCAGGCAATTTTGCGCACATGATGGGATATGATGATGAAGGATTTAAGGAGTTGATGCGTTTGTATATGACCATCCATGCAGACCATGAGGGAGGCAATGTTTCAGCCCATACCACACACCTGGTAGGCTCAGCCCTCAGCGATCCGTTTTTGAGCTTTGCCGCTGGCATGAATGGGCTGGCTGGTCCGCTTCATGGGTTGGCCAATCAGGAAGTCATCAAGTGGATTTTTGAGATGCGTGAAAACCTGGGGGTGGAAAGACCAAGCAAAGATCAAATTGCGAATTATGTAAGGCAAACACTTTCATCCGGTAAGGTAGTTCCGGGATACGGACATGCCGTACTTAGGAAGACTGATCCACGTTTCACTGCTCAAATGGAATTTGGCAAAAAACATATGCCTGATGACTCGTTGGTTCAAACGGTATGGAATATTTATGACACGGTGCCTGAAATTTTAAGTGGATTGGGGAAAGTAAAAAACCCATGGCCCAATGTAGATGCACATAGTGGAGCGTTGTTGGTGCATTATGGCATGGTTGAGTATGAATTCTATACGGTATTGTTTGGCGTTAGCCGTGCACTTGGTGTGTTGGCAAGCCTTTGTTGGGATCGTGCTCTGGGCATGCCACTTGAACGTCCGAAGTCCGTTACAACAGAATTGGTGCAGGATTGGCTGCAGGGTAAAGATAATATTTGGGGAGAATGATTCTCCCCAAATTGCATTAAAAGTCCATAAATGACTCGTTGATGTATTTCACGAGTGATAATGAATTCTTGAGATCCAGTTTCTTCAATATCCGGGCGCGGTGTGTTTCCACTGTTCTTGGTGAAAGGAAAAGGGATTCAGCAATTTCCTTATTGGTTGAACCATTTTTGATTAATTTGATGATTTCAATCTCTCTCTCTGTGAGTTTGCTGAGTTTGTTGTCATCCTCATCTACCAAAAGCTGATTGGTGATGTTCTTTTGAATTTCTGCACAAATATACTTATCTCCTTTCATCACCGCCCGGATGGCATCATACATCTCCACCTTGCTTGAGTTTTTGGTTACATATCCGGTTGCACCATTGCGAATCATTTTTTTGGCAAATGAAGGCTGATTGTGCATGGAAACGCCGATGATTCTGGTTCCTGGAGCCAATTTTTTGATCAATTTCGCAGCTTCAATTCCTGAAAACGGATTAATATTGATATCCAATATGGCAATATCGGGTTTCACCTCTGTGATTTCATCTATCAGGCTTTTGGTGTTGTCATATACTTTAACCACTTCAAACTCTGGGTCCATGTTGATCAAAGTGGCCCAGGTTTCAGCAATCAGCAGGTGATCATCTGCAATAATAATGCGGATTTTTTTTGTCATTGTCATTTATTCGAATGGTAATTTAATAAAAACTTCAAAGCCTGATCCTGGTTGGGTATTGATCTTCACCTCACCTCCATAAAACTCTACTCTTGAGAGTATGCTCCTCAATCCGATGCCTTTTTTAACAGTATCCATTTCAAAGCCGTTACCATCGTCCTGGTAAATCAGGGTCATGCCTTTTTCACTTTGGTTGATTTTGATTTCAACCTTGTTGGCATTGGCATATTTGAATGTGTTACTGCTCAACTCCTGGATAACCCGGAACATCATGATCTTGTGTTCATGTAAAAACTTGTCAGGGTCTTTGCCTTTGTATACTTTAAGCTGGAATGCTGGTTTAGGGATGATACTGTAACTGTTGATCAGCTCGATTACTGCCTCCCGGAAGCCGAGGTCTTTAATGGCTGGTGGAGCCAAGTTCCGGGATAATCTTCTGACTTCATCGATTGTTTTTTTGATGGTGGCCTGTGCCTTATCAATATCTTCTTTGGCAATGGTATCCTTTTCGTTCAGGATATTGAAATACAGGCTGAGGTATGCAAGCATCTGACCAACACCATCATGCAGGTCCCGGCCGATAATATCCCTTTGCTCCTCTTCAGCCTGTAATCTTGCTTCCATCAACTCTTTTTCCTTTTGAACACTTTCAAAAAGTATTTTGGTCTCCAGATCCCTGATCTCGGTAACATCCCAGTGAATGCCTATGGATCCCCGCACCTTACCTTTCATGTCATATGTCGGAGCACCACTGATGACCCAAGTGGCATAGCTTCCGTCTTTTTTCTTCACTTTGATTTCATAAAGTCCCTCTTTGCCATGCTCCCTGTTTCTCCTTTCCTGCATATTGATATCCAACTCTGAAAGGTCCGTCAAAAACAATTCGGGTGCAATCCTGCCCAGCAATTCCTCTTCATCATATCCTGAAATGCGTTCAAAGGATTTATTGACATAGAGGATTTTTTCTTCCTTGTCAACCTCCATAATGCCCAGATTCATGTTGGAAAAAAGGCTTCTGTATTTGGCTTCATTTTCAATCAACATTGTTTGGGCAAGGTATTGCTCATTGATATCCCGCACGTGCATCAATATCTTTTTACCGCCCAATTCATCCTCTGTAAACCTGTTGTATACTGCCTCTACCCATTTGAGTTCACCAAATTTGTCTCGCATCTTGAAGCTGAGCACATGCTGTTGAGACAATTCCGCTTTTTCATCATGAATATCCTTGATATCAATTGTTTGAGGTCCCTCCATCAAGTTGAAAATCGGGATGCCCAGCACTTCCTCTTCCGGCAACCCAAGGATGCGCTTGATGGATGGAGAAGCATATTCAATTTTTCCGGCATCATTCAACAGGAAAATGATATCAGCGGATTTATTGGACAGCAATTCATATTTTCTTTTTTCCTCCTCCAGGGAGTTATACATTTTGCGTTCATTGGTTATGTCAAATGCCGCACCTACATAGCCAACAAACTGGTTGTCTCCCATAAACCGGGGCAAAGCAATTTCAAATATCCACCGGTATTCACCTTGGTTGTTCTGTATGAGGTATTGCATCTCGCAACGTTTCCTTTGCTGAAGGGCTACCGACCAGTCATCGATAGCCAGCTTGCGGTAGTCTGGATGTACCTTGGCGCTGAATGCTTGTTGGTCTTTGAGATCTTTCAAATCCATCCCAAAGAATTCTCTTGAGGCTTTATTGGTATAAGTTACCTTGTTCTCAGCGTTGGACACCCATATCATTACCGGCATTGATTCGGTAATCAATTGGAAGCGTTCCTCAGATTCCTTCATTTGACTCCGGTAGTTTTCATTCGAAGTGATATCTGACAGCCTGCCTGAGATGATTTCATCGTTGAGTGTAGAATCAAATTTGATTTTGGATTCTTCCAATATCCACCTGACCTGTCCTGAAACTTTGTTGCGGATTTTGTATTTGACCGTCATACTCCCATTGAGCATGAATTCCCGCATCGCTTCATCATAGGGTTGCTTGAATTCATCCAGGATACATTCCCTTTTCTGATCCCATACATCTCCTGCATTGGGGTTGAACCCCATGAATAATGGCCACCTCGAAGTGAAAAAATTCTTTTTCTTGTTGTTCTGGTAAATGAGGTAGTAAACATCATTGGTTGACTCCAGGAAATTGTTGAGTTTGTTGAATACCTCCTGAGCTGTCATTTCCGACTCAATACGCTCAGTGATGTCGGCACCGTAAATATTCAACTCCCTGCTGTCAACCCTTTTAACAATCCTGAAGTTGTAATATCTATTATTGACAATGCCATCAACATTATCAGGAAAAATTCCTTGGCCTGCTTCACGCAGATAAGCCCAAAATTTTTCAAAACTATGCAGCCGGCCTTCATATACCACATGTGTCATGGTGTTGGCCGTCCTGTTCCTGAATTTGATTCCTCCTTCATCATTTATCCTGAAGATAGGGTTGGGATTTTCGTTGGGGAAGGAGGCGAGGTTGCTGATTTCTTCCATATCCCTAATCCTGTCACTGATATCCCTGATAACACAGATGAAAAAACACGTGTCTGAGGCTTCATTTACAATGGGGGATAAGGAGAGGTTGACCCCAACTGTCGTATTGTCTTTTCTGTTCAGGTAGGTTACAAATTCTCTGGATTTGGCTGTTTCCTGCATATTCCTCAGCTCTCCAAGCAGATCCAAACCATTTTGATCTTTAACAAGGTTCTGGAGGGCCAACCCAATCATTTCGTGTTGTTCGTATCCGAGGATGTTTTTGCAACTGGCAGAGGCCTTGCGGATCAAACCGCTAGGATGCATATGGATGAACAAATCGCTGGTATGGTTGATGATATCCAGCTCAAGCTTCATTTTGTTGAGGTCTTCCTGTTCGTTTCTGAGAACAGATTTCATCTGTTGGATATCAAAGATGGCGTCATAAGCAGGAAAATCAGAATAGGTCAGTCCAAGTTCCAGCAATACCTCATGGTCATCTGCCCATAACGATCCAAAAAAAACGAGTTCATCTTTTCTTTCCCGGTATTCAAATTGGCCTTTTAGGATTGCCTTTTCCTTGGCCGTCAGCCTAATTACAACAAAGCCTGAACAGATTGATTTCAGTTCCTCAAAATCTGAAGGATTTGTAATTTTGGGTTTGATGATTTTGAACTGGTCCGGGAAGTACAGTTTTTCTGCAGGCAACAATTTAAGCAATGTTGACCCCGCTCCGGTTAGTTCAAGACTGCGGTTGATGATGAAATGAAATGGAAAAAGTTTCCCTATTTCAATCAATTCACCTGTTTCGGGCGGCAATATCATCAATTCTCTCTCCATGTGATAAGGAAAAGGTCATGATCGGCTGAACTGTCTTGCTTGGTATATATGAGATCAATATCAATGTATTTTTCATCAAACATTTTTACAATGCCATGGAGCATGCCTTCCATCAGTGCGGTTAGCCCTTCCCTTTGGGAATGGTACTCTACAGCGAGTTTGTCCCCTTCATCACGGATTTTGAATTCAGGAGCGATCAGTTCCGGATAACTGAGATAGACCCTATTGTGAAATTTGGGCAGGTTAAGCATGAATTCCCTAAAAGTAACACCGCCTGATGCCATCATTCCTGGATATTTTTTAAGTGAAATATCCAATATCCAAAACTCTCCCAGTAATTTCAAAATATCTGAAACACCGGTTTGCAGGTGTTCTGCCAATGCCGATGCCAATAAGTAAGTATACTTATCGTCGTATTTTTCATGGTTGTTGAATTCGTATATGTCAATACCACTTTTATTGATGATTTTCAGCCATGTCTCTTCCCCATGTTCTTTGGTCACCAACTGCTGAATCGATTGATTAATAATGCCATACATAAGAGGAGCCTTGATAATATAAATATAATCAATTCAAACTCCCTTAAGTAGTAGTTGCAACTGTTTTTATTGCCAAATAGTAATTTCATTGAAATCGATTACGTATTTATACGTAATCGATTTTTCAGGGTTGACTTTTTCGCCTCCCCAATTCCTGTCTAATCAGAAAGAGTTCCCTTCCTGTTTGACCGGAAACAGAGCTGTTTTCCTGGGCTCTTCGCATCAGGTAGGGGATGACTTCGTTGACAGGACCAAACGGCAGGTATTTTGATACCCTGAAACCGTGGTCAGACAAGTTGAAGGTAAGGTTATCACTCATCCCATACAATTGTGAAAAATGGATTTCTTGTTTGGGATTTTTATCGAAGAGGTTTTTTTCTGCTGCCAGTAAAGTACTTTCCTCGTTATGGCTGGCTATGATGATGCTGATGGGGTAATCCAAAGACTGACAAAACATAATCGCCTCATTGTAATCCTTATCTGTATTGGATTTGTCAACTTGTATGGGTGAAGGATAGCCCATTTCTTCAGCTCTTTTCCGCTCTTTTTCCATATACGCCCCTCTAACAAGTTTCATCCCCGGTAAGTAACCCTTTTGCATGGCAGCGGCTATACTACTTTTCAGGAAGTCCAACCTGTCTGTCCGATAGAGTTGTATGGTATTGAATACTATAAATTTGGTTTGGTTATAATGCGCCATCATGAGGTCAGCAACGTAATCAATGGGATCTTGTAACCAGGATTCTTCCGCATCAATCATAACACCAATACTCGACTTTTCTGCCATCCGGCAGATATTATGCATACGTGATATCAAATTTTGCCAAGCTGCAGTTTCGGATTCGCTTAGCGAAGCAAGTTTCATTTCGACATCTTCGGGGTATTTGCCATTGCCAGGGTTGGATATGCTCAATTTGTTCAGTAGCATACTAGAGACCAACCCGGTAATTTTGATGCTGATGAATGGAATATTGGTCTTACTGCTTGCAAATTCAATGACCCGGATGAATTGTTCTGCCTCCCGGTTGTACTTTGCCTCATCATATTCCCCACCTTCCACACCATAATCCAATATGATATCCACCTTGAAATTGCTCATCAGCTTAACAACCGGTGCTGTTTCAACTAAAGATTCACCACCCACAAATTGTTCAAATATCGTTTGTTTGATGAGGCCTTTGATAGGTAACCCCACGCGGATGGCCCATGGTGTCAGTCGGGTACCGATTTTTACCAACCACCCAAATTGCATCAAGCCAAAAAGCCAATTGGCCTTTTTCAGCTGACGGTCGTTTTTATAGGCAAATGCCTTTTGTGTATCGTTGAAGTTGAGCTTTGCAGCATTGGTTTCCATAAAGCAGTTTTGGAACTGCAAATATATATTGAATTCGACCAAGGGGTGGATCAATTCCTGTCATCTTCCATAATCCTGGATAACAGTTCCGATTTGGAATGGATGCCCAGCTTTTTATAAATGTTTTTCAGGTGGTAATTGATGGCATATGTTGTGATGAATAAGTGTTCCGACATTTGCTTATAACTGAAACCTTTTTCTACCAGTGCCACAATCTCTTTCTCTCTGAAACTGAGCAAATGCCTGAAACTGTGAGATTTCTTGCTTTGAATGCCTTTGATAATTATACTGATTGATTGCTCATCCAAAAAAGCTCCCGTTTTCATGGTTTGCTTAATTACTTGAATCAAATCATTGAGTTTGGCAGATTTCAATGCATAACCGGAAGCACCGCGCCTGATACAATTCATCAGCAGCTTTTCATCATTCTGACCGGAAAGTATCACTATTTTGGCTTCGCTGAATTGTGCTTTGAGATAGGATATGCCATCTGATCCTGATTCACCCGGTAGCAAAATATCCAGTAAAACGATGTCAGGAGCTTGAATTAACTTTTTGTCTATTTGGACTCTTGCCTCTTCCATCGAAACACAAGAAAACACTACCATCATGCCTTCGGCACTGTTGAGGTAGTCCCGATAGCTTTTCAGCATAAAAATGTTGTCCTCAATGATGCCTATCTTAATCATATGTCTTGACTCAAATCTAATCTAACATCAACGGAAAACTATCAATACTTCCGTTTTCAAAAACACCATTTTCAAAAACAACTACAACAAGTAGTAGTGTCATGATTATTTTGTTTAATATTCAGTATTATTAAGTACTGAGCTGGTCTGTTATTTTTTTAAAAAATCCAACACTGTTTTTTTCTCTCTTAAAAATGTTTTTTCATCATTTTTCAGAGTAAAAAAATCTGTTATTTCACACATTCTTTGATAATTACCTTTCTGCTATGAACATGAATCCTATCCTGACACCTGAAAAACAATTTACAGCCATTGAAAATGCCTTTGATGGCATAGCGCTGTTGGATAGCCAAGGTATCTACTTTTACATGAACAAGGCTCACGCACAGTTGTTCGGGTATGAAGAAGCATCGGAATTGGTTGGCAAATCCTGGAAAACCATTTATGATGTAGACTACGCAGAAAAGATTGAAAAGGAGGTATTTCCTGTGCTGATGTCTGTGGGGTATTGGACTGGAGAAACAATCGGCATCGATAAGCAAGGAAAGCCAGTATTGCAATACATTTCTCTTACCCTGCTTCCCGATATGGGATTGATATGCGTGTGCCGAGATATTTCGAAGGAAATCAATGCTAACAGGCTCCACTATCTGATGAGTAATTTGGGAAAGGGTATTCTGGTGGAAGATGAATCACATAAAGTAGTTTTGGTCAATACCCAGTTCTGTAATCTTTTCAAAATACCGGTTGAGCCGGCACAAATGGTTGGCGCAGATTGTCTGAAATCATTGGATCAAGCCTTGTATTTATTTGCTGATCCTGAGCAGGTCAAAAAGGAAGTAATTGGCTTGGTGTCGGTTAGGGAGCCTGTGATTGGAGCTGAAGTGGCCATGGCTGATGGAAAAATTTTGGAGCGGGATTATATCCCCATCATCATCGGAAATACCTTCAAAGGCCAACTGTGGAGTTACACGGATGTGACCCAGAACAAACAACTCCAAAAAAGTCTTGAAGAGG
>JBDLUN010000115.1:0-2846 GCA_039805245.1 Bacteroidota bacterium | reverse complement strand
GTTAACCCCAGATCTGGCACTTCCAACCTGGATGACCGTCCGGGTCAGGAAAACAACGACGACCAACGCGCACCAGGCAATACCAATGACCTGCGCGGAAAGATTCTCCGCATCCATCCTGAAAACGACGGCAGCTACACCATCCCATTAGGCAATCTCTTCCCTGCCGGCACTCCAAAAACAAGGCCTGAAATCTACACCATGGGGCACCGTAATCCCTGGAGGCCTACCCTCGACACCAAAACTGGTTACCTCTATTGGGGAGAAGTGGGTCCGGATGCCTCTGATGATACCCGCAGGGGTCCTAAAGGCTATGATGAGTTCAACCAGGCCAAAGGTCCGGGTTTCTTCGGCTGGCCTTACTTCATCGGCAACAACATTCCTTACGTAGAATTCAACCATGCAGACAGCAGCTTCGGACAACCTTTTGACGTGAACAAACCGGTCAATAAGTCCCGAAACAATACCGGACTGATTGAACTCCCCAAGCCTGTTCCTGCCATGATTTGGTATCCTTACGGACTTTCTGATGAATTCCCGCTCTTGGGTGCAGCAGGTCGCAGTGCTACCGGCGGACCGGTTTACAGACGGTCAGACTATCCCTTGGCGAAGAGGCCTTTCCCATCCTATTACGAAGGCAAATGGCTGATTGTAGAATTCATGCGGGGTTGGATCATGTCTGTAACGATGGATGAAAAAGGCGACTACAAAAGCATGGAGCGTTTCCTGCCTGATTTGAGTTTCAGCTCAGCTATTGATATGGATTTTGGTCCGGAAGGCGATCTCTACGTGTTGGAATACGGCTCAGCCTGGTTCAAAGGCAATCCCAACGCCCACCTGGTGCGGGTGGAATACAATGCGGGCAATCGCGCACCTGCTGTGGAAGCAAGTGCAACGAAATCGTCTGGCGCCATTCCCCTAAA
This sequence comes from Bacteroidota bacterium, assembly GCA_039805245.1. Classification (GTDB taxonomy): domain Bacteria; phylum Bacteroidota; class Bacteroidia; order Chitinophagales; family Chitinophagaceae; genus Pollutibacter. The sequence continues at coordinate 1,923 of JBDLUN010000115.1, read as the reverse complement.
AACCCAACTGATCAGCAAAGGCACGAAAGACTTTGATGGGGATCAGCTGAAATACCAATGGAAACTGACAGGCGGAGGAACAACCCGCATACTTCAGGGTTCAGATCCGGTAATATCGCTAACTACACCAGGAAATTACAAAGCCACATTGACCGTAACAGATAGCAAAGGGGCAAAATCCAGCAAAACCATTGAATTGAAGGCCGGCAATGAACCCCCTGCAGTAAACCTCGACATCACCGGCGCCAACAAGACCTTTTATTTCCCCGGAACACAGTTACAATATGCCGTGAAAGTGCAAGACAAAGAAGATGGATCCCTGGCCAATGGGAAAATCCAACCAGCACAGGTGGCCGTTAGCCTTGATTACCTACCGCTGGGCTACGACCAAATCGACATTGCGTCAACACAGCACGGAGCAGATATGCTGGCTTTTGCCACAACCGGACAAATCCTGCTCAACAAGAACGACTGCAAAAGCTGTCACATGCCAGACAAGAGGTCTGTTGGTCCAAGCTACCTGGAAGTGGCCAAACGCTACAAAGGCAAGGCAGGAGCCGTGGAATCACTGGCACAAAAAGTGATCAAAGGTGGTGCAGGCGTATGGGGTGAACATGCCATGAGTGCGCATCCACAGTTGAGTGTGGCCGACTCCAGGGCTATCGTGGAATACATCCTGACAACGGGAGAAAAGAAGCCAACTGTGAAATCCGCTCCAGTAAAAGGTTCCCTCGAAATCAAACCTGCCAAAGAACAGCAAGAGAAAGGCACCTATGTGTTGAGGGCTGCCTATCGGGATAAAGGAACGGCAAATATGACACCACTGGTAGGTGAGGAAGTGATTCTCCTGAGGCATCCGAGCCTTGACCCAGAATTGGCTGAAATGACCAAAGGTTTCAACCGAATGATTACCCCACGCAAAACCCTGAACATGGATGGCAGCGGTTCATACCTGGGTTATCGCAAAATAGATCTTACCGGCATCACAACATTTACGGTAAATGCATTGGGCAATATGCGTGGCGCAAATGCAGGAGGAACCATTGAAATCAGGATGGATGCTCCGGATGGCATGCTCTTGGGCAAGTCTGAACCCATCAATGCCACCCAACGCGGACCTGTTATGGCCAAGATAAACATCCCTGATACCAAAGGGCAGCATGACCTGTATTTCGTGTTTATCAATCCCCAGGCAAAACCGAATCAGACACTGGTGCAATTGACCGGTATTGATATCGCTTCCAGATAAAACATACTCAAGCAATAAAAAGGGACATGTAATACACATGTCCCTTTTTTTATACTGCGCAAAAAGCGGCAACTGAAAAATCATCTTGCATTCCGTCCAATAAGCTATTACCCTTCGTCAGTTAGTATTGACAGGCTTGCGCAACACCATGAATTCCAATTGCCTGAGGTGTTTACCACTCATCCCATCTTCCTGAAAAGGTATTCTTTCACCGGTATCTGCATAGCCATTGCGCATGTACCAGGCAATCAATTCATCCCTGACAGAAATGACACTCATCTGAATAGCTTTCAAATCCCATTGCAACGCTACCCGTTCAGCAGCCTGAAGCAATTTCTTCCCAATGCCGGCATTCTGATGTTCCGGTGAAACAGAAAACATACCCAAGTAGAGATAATCTCCCTTATGTTGCAAATTGACGCATCCCACAAGGGTTTCAGCCTGTCGATAACCCAGCACAATACTGCCCGGAGTAATCAACACTTGTTGCAGTGCATCAGCATCAATCCTCACCTCTCCGGCAATCAGGTCTGCTTCGGTTGTCCACCCCCTACGGGAACTTTCTCCCCGGTAAGAGCTGTTAACAAGACCTAAAAGTTGTTCACTGTCAGCAATGCCCGCAAGCGAAATGGCAACATCAGAAAAAACAGGCATAGGTAATGATCCGCTCATCA
>JBDLUN010000114.1:0-2646 GCA_039805245.1 Bacteroidota bacterium | reverse complement strand
GAACCGCCGACCCTCTGCTTGTAAGGCAGATGCTCTAAACCAGCTGAGCTAAACTCCCAAACGGGTTGCAAATATAGGAACAGAAATCAATTTGACAAAATAAATTGAAATTGAATTTGTATTTATTTTTTTGACCAGATGCAGATGGCTCCATCCATATTGGTATACGTGTAAATATTGCCCGTCCTGTTGAAAGTGACAGTCGCCTGCTTGTCGCCGGGTTTTTCATAAACATTGTCTGAAACCATGAGCCAAATATTTTGCCTGCCGTTTACCGTCTGATAGATCACCTCCTGCCCCTTGTCATTTTTTCCGGGCTTAAGGGTCATAGAAACATTGCCACAGTTACTTACCCAGGCACCCGTAAGTGGTTCGCCAGCTGCATTCATATCATATTCTTCAATTTTACGGGTGGGCCTGTTGAATTTGGAAACAATTTCCGGTTTTTGTCCGGGCTTGACGGCAAACCTCACTTCTCCGGTCAGGACTTGTCCCCGCGACAGCTTAAATAGTACTTCATTTGTTTTGGTAACAGCTTTGGTCTGCTCACCGGTTATTTTGGCAGCATCATTCAACACCCCCATCAGACCCGTTGCATTTTTGGCAAAGGCCTCACAAAGGGCCATGTTTTCGTATGTGTTGAGCCTAAACTGTCCGTCGGGCTGCTTTTTCATAGGAATCGTATAATACACGTCGTGTGAATTGGTGTTTTCCGCCACAACAACCAGTTTGTAACGGTCCCGCTTATCAGACTCTTCCAACTTAGTCAGTTGATAAGAAAGGTTGATACCCGATTGCCCATTGAGCGGAACCTTTTCCTGTGCCACAACAGTACCCAACATAATTAATTGCATCAACAATGCCTGACCAAAACGAAAAAACAGTGAACGAATCATCGTAAAAATTTGTTTGCATAAATCTACACCAAAACAACCAAGGGATTGGCTGAATTTGAAAAGGAATTTTGAGATGAATAAGATAATTCCTAATTTTGATGTTTAAACATTGATACAAGAGATATGGAGAACAATTTATTGAAAGCATTGGAATGGCGCTATGCGACAAAAAAAATGAACGGTCAGGAAATTCCTGCAGAAAAGCTCAACAACATCCTCGAAGCCATCAGACTCAGTCCGAGTTCATTGGGCTTCACCCCCTACACCGTGCTGGTGGTGAAAGACAAGGCGGTAAGGGAAAAACTGCTTCCACACTGCTATAACCAGACCCAAATCACTGATTCCTCAGCAGTGGTGGTTTTTGCAGCCTGGAAAAATTTCAACATCGGGCAGGTGGATCAATATATGCAGGAGATTGCCGAAACCCGCAATATCCCTGTTGAGTCGCTGGAAGGATTTGCAGCCAACATCAAAGGAAAAATCAACAATTCCAGCCACGAAGAACTCAGCAATTGGGCAGCCAAGCAAACTTATATCGCACTGGGTTTCGGACTGACCGCCGCCGCGCTCAACGCGGTTGACTCTACGCCGATGGAAGGATTCAATCCTGCCGGAGTTGATGAAGTGCTTGGATTGGAAGCACAAGGACTGACTGCAGCTTGCTTATTGGCATTGGGCTACCGTGACGAAGAAAAAGATTTCCTTGCCAAAGCTGCGAAAGTGAGGAGAAACCCTGAAGCGTTTTTCGTTCACATCTGATTACATCAGCAATATACCAATACCATCCCCCAAAAGGTTTTGGATTCATCAATGTGTGCTAATCAGGCAGGAGGTTGAGCGGCATGATGAATTCAAACCTGTTGGGATTGGGTTTGTTGGTAAGAATTTGTGTATCCAATAACCTGCTGTAACGGAATCCAAAACTAACAGCCTGTTGGTTCCACCATTTGGTATCGAAATAGATTTCGGATCCGGCACTGGCCAGTTGAAATACTCTTTGTGTTCTCAGACTCTTGAGATTCATGTTATCATAGAAAAGATTTGCCCTCACCCTTTGGAAGTAAATGATATTCCCCACACCCCAATCAGGATATACCAAGGGCAAATGGTAGTTTACTGAATAGCGCCACATCCGGGGATAATTGAAAGCCTGATACCCCCTTGCCATAGCAAAATTGTTGGAAAAATTGTATTGACCCAGGGTGTCTCGTGACTGATATCCTGCTCCGATGACGAGGGCATGATTCCTGAAGATTCCGGGTAAATACAATTGAGTCGACAAAAGTGTTTGCTGAGCTGATGTATTGCCCACAGCAAACCTATTCAAAACTCTGGCCACCAAGGCGAAACGGGGATAGATATGCTGCACAGCTTTTTGTGTTTGCATTGACCAGGTCAATTGCTGAAGGGCATACGCAACAAACCTGTCTCTCGGTGTTACATTGTTCTTGTTGATATAATCCAAAGACACGCCATTCATCCTGAACTGCAAATCCAGGTTCCGATAGAGCTTGCCCCCCGTAAAATTTAAAGGCAGCTGCAACCCAATATTGCCTGTCCATTCATTCCATTGCAAAGATCTGGTGCTGTCGCGGAAAGTTCTGTTGGCTGTATAGTTTGTTCCGCCATTGATCCAAGGGTACAATCCGCCATAACCCAACTCTGCCCCAACCCGATGGGACCCTTCATTTTCATTGTAAGCATAAGTATAAGACGACCTCCACTTATTCAACACATCCTCACCATATAA
>JBDLUN010000113.1:0-5648 GCA_039805245.1 Bacteroidota bacterium | reverse complement strand
TCCAGTAAAACAGTATCCCTGAAACGATCCCTTACCCGCAAGTAAATGCCTACCGGCGTAAACAGATCGGCTGCCATGTGCTTAACTGTGGTCTTGAGCCTTATCCTTTCCATTGTTTTTTACATGATATTAAAAAATAAAGCCCCGAAATTTCGGGGCTTTGAGTATGGATATAAACAATACAATCACTGCCCCTTGTTGGAGAGGTGGTGCCAGCTTTTGTTTGTATAATTTCTTTTCATTTGTACAAAATTCGAGAAACCGATTAGAATTTCCAAATAATTATTGAAAATAATCCAAAACCAATGGTAATGGTTTACCTGATATACCGCTTGATTTCCCGCTCAGACTCCCTTTGCTTGATTGTTTCCCGCTTATCATGCAGTTTCTTACCCCGACCGATACCCACAACTATTTTAGCCAACCCCCTGTCACTGAAATAGATTTTCAACGGAATGATAGTCAGGCCGTTTTCTTTCAATTTCTGGGTAATTTTAGTCAGTTCCTTTTTTTTCAACAACAATTTTCTGTCGCGGGTAGGTGGGTGATTTGCGTAACTGCCAAATGAATAATGGGAAATATGTAACCCTTTGATGTAGAGTTCACCTTTGTCCAGGAGGCAATAACTATCGTTGAAACTGGCTTTACCTTCTCGCAGGGCTTTGACCTCGGTTCCGGTCAGCACCATTCCCGCATCAAATTTATCTTCAATGAAATATTCGAAAGTGGCTGATTTGTTCCTGATCTCCATGTTGTTTGCAGATGGGATGTATCTCCACCGTAATCATTGTTTAGCTGGCAAAAAGTCCAAGCAAAGTGGCAATTTTATATTTCATTTCCTTCCGGTGTACAATCATATCCAAAAATCCGTGATCCAACACAAATTCTGAAGTTTGGAAGCCTGCGGGCAGATCCCTTTTGATGGTTTCCCGAATCACACGCGGACCTGCGAATCCAATCATTGCTCCTGGCTCCCCGATGTTGATGTCACCCACCATGGCAAATGAGGCAGTTGTTCCACCGTATGTGGGGTCCGTACAAAGGGAGATATAGGGAATTCCAGCCACCGCAAGTCTGCTAATCTTACCAATTGTTTTGGGCAGTTGCATCAGAGAAAAAGCACTCTCCATCATCCTGGCTCCACCACTCTTGCTGATGATCATAAAAGGTATCCTGTTGACCAGGCAATAATCTGCTGCTCTTGCAATCTTCTCCCCCATTACGCTGCCCAAGGAGCCACCAATAAAATTGAAATCCATACAACAGACCACCAAATCATGTCCGCCCACTTTTCCTTTTGCGGCCGTGATGGAATCATGCAATCCCGTTTTGGCGTATGCCTCATCAAGGCGCTTTTTGTAGGGTTTCAAATCGTTAAAGCCCAAAAAGTCCACAGATTTCACTTCTGCAAACAATTCCTCATATTGCTGGTCATCATAAAGGAAATCGAAGTATTCTGCACTGCCAATCCTGTGGTGATGTTGGCATTGTGGGCAAACAGAAAGGTTGGCCTTCAATTCAACATTGGTGCAGGTATATTTGCAATTCGGGCATAAAGTCCATAAGCCATCAGGTGTTTCCTTTTTTTCGGCAGTTGAAGTGCTGATACCCTTTTTTCCTCTTTTGAACCAACTGCTGGAACCTGATTCCTGTTCAGACATAGCGCCTGAAAGGTGGGTATTCAAATCCTCTTCACGATTTTTTGGCATGAAAATAAGAAAATGTTGAACCGCAAATATACGTTTTCCATCAATACCACATCATTATGGTGCGGTGTTCACATACACCCGATCAAAATAAAGCTGCCTGCGTGGCTGCAGCTTCATCTGTGAGCCAGGTTATCTCGGTAGACTTATTGAAATCAGTAAATTTGCTGCCCACTGCCCGCCAACCCATGACTTCAACCAGGTCTGCAACTTTAATCCGGGTCTCTTTGGACTGAGCGCCTTTGCCAGAACGGATAACGGCTACCGGATCAGGATTAGTTGTAACCACCACAACATGATTTCCTTGAACCTCACGGATGAACTGAAATTTGTTGTTGATGGTGGTTGTTTCGATTTTGAAACGTTTGGCATTGAACTGCAATTTCTCATTATCCAAATAAATTGCTGTTACTGTCTTCTGGGAGTCAAACTTTTCGATGTAGAGCAATTGATCGATATCAAAACGTTGGGTCGTTTCGGTGCTGCAAATTTCGTAGTACCCTTGCTTATACACTGCCAAAAGATGATCTTCTGCCAGGAAACTGCCCAAGTAAATCCCTTTCTGATCGGTATTGATTCTGCCAAAGGTATTGTCGAACCAGAATTCACGGCCTCCCAGAGTAGACCTACCCGCCTCTTTCAGCTTGACGCTCTTGATAGGGTATTTGGTAACCTGGTTGCCAATAGAGGACCGGCCTTTGATGTCGAGGGTTTCAAAATAGAATTCCAATTGCTTGTTGCGTGCACTGCTATTCGGACTCAGGATGATTGAAACAGATTCGGCCTCACCATTGGCATTGGCCGAGAAATAATTGATTTTGGATTTATCGGCCCCTTTTGTGAGGTCATAATCCTTGTCGCGGGTAATGCCCGTTACATTGAATCTTTTGGCAAAAGCAATGCCTGAAGCAGCATCAGTGTAGATGATGTTGTAGGTAGTACGCTCATCACTTTTAACAAAAATGGCTGCGTAAATAATGTCTTTCCCAATGTATACCTTATCATCTACCTTAACCACTTTCATGATTCCCCGTCGGGTGAAAACAATCACATCATCCAAATCTGAACATTCTGCAACAAATTCATCCTTTTTCAGACTGGTTCCAATAAAGCCCTCCGTCCTATTCATGTATAGCCTTACATTGGCAATGGCCACTGCCCTGGCTTGGATCACATCAAAAGGTTTGATTTCCGTTTTCCTTTCACGACCCTTTCCATATTTGGACAACAGGTTTTGGTAGTAGGCTACGGTATAATCAGTCAGGTTTTGAAGATGATGACCAACCTCCTTGATCTCATCCTCAATGCCTTTAATTTGCATGTTCAGCTCATCAATATCCAACTTGTAAATTCTCCTGACCGGTTTCTCAGTCAGCTTCACAATATCCTCTTGGGTTATGTCTCTCCTGAAAAGTTTTTTGAAAGGATCAAATCCTTTCGCAATGGCTTTCAGAACTGTTTCCCAGTCGTCATGCTTCTTTTCAAGTTCTTTGTATATTTTCTCTTCAAAAAATATCCTTTCCAGTGAGGTGAAATGCCATTTCTCATGCAACTCTGCAAGTCTGATTTCCAATTCCTGTTTGAGCAGATCTTTTGTGTAATCTGCTGAAAGCCTCAACAATTCGGATACGGATAAGAATAGCGGCTTTTGATCAACAATCACGCAAGCATTGGGCGCGATGCTGACTTCACAATCGGTGAACGCATATAGTGCATCAATAGTGATATCTGAGGAGATGCCAGCAGCCAATTCCACCAGAATTTCAACCTCCGCTGCGGTATTATCAGTTACTTTCTTGATTTTGATTTTACCCTGATCATTGGCTTTTACGATGGATTCCATCAACTGTGTGGTTGTCACTCCATAGGGAACATCCTTGATGACCAGTGATTTCTTGTCCAACTCCTGAATGTGTGCACGACACCTGATACGGCCCCCTCGTTTTCCATCATTGTAGTTGGAGGCATCAATCATACCCCCCGTCTGAAAGTCAGGCAGGAGTTCAAATTTATTTCCCCGCAAAAAGTTGATGGACGCTTCAATCAGCTCTTTGAAATTGTGTGGCAGAATCTTGGTAGACAATCCCACTGCAATACCTTCGGCACCTTGCGCCAGCAGGAGCGGAAACTTCATCGGCAGGTTCACCGGTTCTTTTTTCCGGCCGTCATAGCTCAGCTGCCATTGGGTGGTTTTACCGTTGAATGCCACGTCTAGCGCAAACTTGCTCAGCCTGGCCTCGATATAACGGGCAGCGGCAGCGTCATCGCCTGTGCGCACGTCACCCCAGTTTCCCTGTGTGTCAATCAGGAGGTCTTTTTGTCCGAGATTGACCAACGCATCCTGTATACTTGCATCACCATGTGGATGGTACTGCATGGTTTGACCGATGATGTTGGCAGCCTTGTTCAGCCTGCCGTCATCCATTTCTTTCATGGAATGCAGAATTCTTCTCTGCACGGGCTTCAATCCGTCTGCAACAGCAGGTACGGCCCGTTCCAGGATTACGTATGAGGCATAATCAAGAAACCAATTTTTATACTGACCGGAAACGCCCGATTCATTCTCATGATCAATTACAAACTTCGCTTTCGCCATATTCCCCTATTTATGCTGGTGTTTCAGTAGGTGTTTTCATTTTTAATTCAAAATCCCTTGCCCCTTTGAGCTCACCCAACACATCATATCCACCCTGATGAACCAATTCTTTCAAACGCCATAACAGAAAAGCATCTCCAGTAGTTTCCTTATTTTTTCTGGTCAGGAATGCATGGATGATTTTAGATGCCTTTTGAAATTCAGGTGTGATCAGGGAAGACAGGTCTGCGTCGTACCGGTCAATACCTGCACCCATCAGTTTTTTTCCTCCTTCCAACAACCTGACCATTGATCCTGATTCGCATGTTTTCATCCATTCGTCGGCATCCACCTCGAACTCACTGGGGGTAATGGGCCTGGCCAATTTCTTGGCCTTGATGAATTCCCTCGGTTGTATTTGGCTGAGCCATTCGGGATAAAAAATATTTCCCTTCTCATTGATAAAGGGAAGGTTATTGAGATAAAGTATGAAAACACGACCCTGGAACACCTGCAACTGACTCATCAACCAATAATATCCGCAGACATCATGTTTGTTTTGAGCGGCCCAAATCCAAATTACCTCCTCCGGATTATCGGTCATTGATTGAAGCAACTGATGCACCACCAGCGGATCGTTCACCTTCCCCTCATCTACAGTCTGTTCTGCCTCTGTTCCACGCAGTACCATGCGCCACCAATCTTTTCTGGCCTCCATCCCTTCTGGCAGATAAATGTCATTCAAAGGCCCTACTGCATAATCGTCCCTCACCAGCACCAATTCCCCCTGCAATCCTTCATCCAGGACTATGGCTTTGCTGATGACTTCTACATCCGGTTCATTGAAAACTATGTGTATCATACATTCAAATGGTTTCTTCCACAGCATCCAATTCCACCCGAAGGTTGGATACAATAAAATCTTGTCTTTCCTGTGTGTTTTTACCCATGTAATATTCCAGCAACTGCTGGATATGAATCTGACTTTCTAAAATTACTGGCGACTTTCTCATATCCGGACCGATGAACCGCTTGAATTCCTCAGGAGAAATTTCACCCAAACCCTTGAATCGGGTGATCTCAGCTTTTGCACCGATTTTTTTCATGGCAGCCTGTTTCTCCTGCTCTGAATAACAATAAATCGTCTCCTGCTTGTTTCTAACCCTGAACAAGGGTGTTTCCAAGATATAGACATGTCCATCCCGCACCAAATCGGGGAAGAATTGCAGGAAAAATGTCATCAGCAACAACCGGATATGCATACCATCAACGTCGGCATCCGTAGCGATGATGATGTTGTTGTAACGCAAATCATCCATCCCATCTTCAATATTCAAGGCATGCTGCAGCAGGTTGAATTCTTCATT
>JBDLUN010000112.1:0-21724 GCA_039805245.1 Bacteroidota bacterium | reverse complement strand
AAGACCAATGCTTCCAACAGTACTGGCATTGCGCTTTGTCTCAGCTGCGAAACTGATTTCGTGAGCAAGAATACAGATTTCATTGCCTTTGCTCAGAGCATTATCGATGCTGCTATTGCACACGATGTCAAATCTGCAGACGAGCTGAATACCATTGAAATTGGTGGCGCTAAAATCGCAGACCTGGTGAATGACAAACTCGCTAGCATTGGTGAAAAAATTGGCATCTCCAAGTTCGAGCGTATTGATGCAGCCTTTGTATCCTCCTATATTCATGGTGCCAACAGGATGGGTGTTCTCGTAGGCCTCAGCGCTGAAGAGGCTGAAGTGGGTAAGGATGTGGCCATGCAGATTGCTGCCATGAACCCTGTAGCCATCGACCCAGCCACTGTTTCTGCTGAAGTAGTGGAAAGGGAAAAGGCGATCATCGTTGACCTAATCAAAAATGATCCTAAAATGGCAGGAAAGCCTGATGAGATGATTTCCAAAATCGCTGATGGCAAGCTGAACGCCTTCTTCAAGGAAAGCACACTGCTTGCACAAGCCTTTGTGAAAGATGGTGGCATGTCTGTTGGTGATTACATCAAATCCAAAGGAAAGGACCTCGCCGTTGTCGCTTTCAAGCGTGTTGCGCTTGGATAAATGACCTTTGTCAACTTGTTCATAGAAAAGGGCTTTCATCATGAAAGCCCTTTTTGTATCTTCGCACCATGCAACCCGTATACAAAAGAATCCTCCTCAAACTCTCCGGTGAATCACTGACAGGCGACAGCAGTTTTGGTATTGACCCCAATATTGTCAATAGGTATGCCAGAGATATTAAAAGCATTGTTGACCTTGGTGTTGAAGTAGCCATTGTTATCGGTGGGGGTAATATTTACAGGGGAATGAACGAATCTGAAACGGGTATTGAACGAGCCCATGGCGATTATATGGGGATGTTGGCTACTGTTATCAATGGCATGGCTGTTCAGGCCATGTTGGAGAAGCAGGGTATGTACACCCGGCTTTTGAGTGCCATCAAAATGGAGCAGGTAGCTGAACCATATATCCGCAGAAGGGCAATCAGGCACCTGGAAAAGCACCGCATAGTGATTTTCGGAGCAGGTACCGGCAACCCCTATTTTACGACGGATACGGCTGGTTCTTTGCGTGCCATTGAAATAGGCGCTGATGTCATTCTGAAAGGTACCAGAGTCAATGGCATTTACACAGCCGACCCTGAAAAAGACCCAACTGCAACAAAATATGATACCATTTCATTCAAGGAATGTATCGACAAGAAGCTGAAAATCATGGATATGACAGCATTTACCCTCTGTATGGAGAACAATCTTCCCATCATTGTATTTGACATGAATGAAGAGGGTAACCTCAAGCGCCTTGTCATGGGTGAGCAGATTGGCACCCTGGTCAAGTGATTCTCCATTGATTCCCTTCAAAATCCTGATATGAGCATATCATCCATCCGAAAGGACTATCAACTCCAGTCGTTATCGGTTTCAGATGTTGCAGACAATCCCGTGCAACAGTTCAGTCATTGGTGGGATGAAGCCCTGGCGTCTTCTATTGATGAAGTAAATGCCATGACATTGGCTACGGTAAATCCTGCCGGTAGACCATCAGCCCGCATCGTGTTGCTCAAGGGATTTGATGAAAAAGGATTTGTATTCTTTACAAACTATGAAAGCGATAAGGCTATCGCCTTGGAGAGGCATCCCTTTGCGTCATTGGTCTTTTTTTGGAAAGAGTTAGAGCGTCAGGTCAGGATTGAAGGTTCCTGTATGAAAGTGAGTGATTTGGAGAGCGATGAGTATTTCCACAGCAGGCCTTTGGGTAGCCAATTGGGTGCATGGGCTTCACCGCAAAGCAGACCCATCAGGGGGCGTGAAGTATTGGATGCTAACCTTGAGGCTTTGCAATTGAAATATGCCGAGGAAGCGGTTCCCAGACCTCCTCATTGGGGTGGTTATCGTGTGGTTCCTGAAGCAGTTGAATTTTGGCAGGGCAGAACTTCAAGGCTACATGACCGGATAAAATATCAGTGGTCTGCCAATGAATGGCATATAGAACGATTGGCTCCCTGACCAGTAGAGTTAAGAAGTTGAGCTGATAAAAAATTCCACCTGCTCAACTTCAGAACCTGCTGTTGTCTGGAGATTAAGCCTGTGGCTTGGCCGGAGCTGCTTTCTTGCTGGTCTTGGCAGGCCTGGATTTGCCGAATGAGCCTTTGAAAATTTTTCCTTTTTTGGTTTTTTTGTCGCCTCTTCCCATTGTATTTGTTTTTTGTATGTGATTGGAAAAAAAAAGCAAGACAAGCGTCTTGCTTTTTTATCATTTTGACTGAAGTCAGATTTTAGAAGAAAGTTCTTTGCCGGCTTTGAAACGGGCAACTTTTTTGGCTTTGATTTTGATCGCAGCGCCAGTTTGTGGGTTGCGGCCAGTACGTGCAGCCCTTTTGGTTACAGAGAATGTTCCGAAACCAACCAGAGTAACCTTACCACCACCTTTCAGTGTTTTGGTAACTGCAGAGATAAAAGAATCCAATGTGGCGTTTGCCTGGGTTTTGGTGATGCCAGCATCATCAGCGAGTTTGGCTATCAATTCAGCTTTGTTCATAAATTGGAGATTTTATTGATTTGTATGCCAACAAATTTAGAGGCTTTTTTATTCAAACAAAATTTTTTTTCTTCACTTTTTTCCGCTGAAAAGCAGACCAGTATTGCATTATAGCCATTTTTACAATGCCATTTCTTAAAGTCATTGTAAAACAGCCATTAAAGTGCGGAAACCCATTATTTCATCGCCCCATTGCTTTTGGGCTGCCAAGCGTAGTTGGGGGGAATAGTTGAGTTGGTATGCGCGATAATCCTGTTCTGATGCTGCATGGAGCTGCAGTGCATAGGTCTTGCCTTCGGATTCATCCAATTCCAGCAAATGCAACAGGTTATGCCGCTCAAAGCATCCCGTAGCAAGGATTTCAGGGATATGCACGGTTTGCATCCACATCATCCAGTTCTGAACAAGCTCATTGGGCACGGAATAGGTTATATTGTAAATGACCATATCAGTTTTTCAATTCAAGGTAAACGGGGCAATGGTCGCTGTGTTTGACATCTGGGTAGATATCGGCATCTATGATTCTTTCCTTAAGGGTCTCAGTGATGTTGATATAGTCGATTCTCCAGCCTTTGTTGTTGAGCCTTACACTGGGGAATCGTTGGCTCCACCAGGAATAACGGTGGGGTTCAGGATGGATTTCCCGGAAACTGTCAATCCAACCGGATGCAAAGAAATCATCCATCCAAGCCCTTTCCTCAGGCAGGAAGCCTGAACTTTTTTTGTTCCCTTTAGGGTCGTGGATATCTACTTCCTTGTGTGCAATATTGTAGTCACCACAAAGGATGATTCCTTCATGGTTGTCTTTGATTTTGTTGAGATAAGGCAGCATCTCATTGAGCCAAACCATTTTGAAATCCTGCCTTTCGTCGCCCGATGTTCCTGAAGGGAAGTAGGCATTGATGAGCAGCAGTTTGCCGAAATGCAATTGGATTACGCGGCCTTCATCATCACTTTGCGCATGCCCATTGCCTTCTTCCACCTTGTCTGGTTTGATTTTGGTGAGTACAGCCACACCACTGTAACCTTTTTTGCTGGAAGCACTGAACCAGTAGCTGTGGTAGCCGAGTTTGCTAAAGATTGACGTGTCAACATCTTCCTGGTTTGCTTTCGTTTCCTGAAGACAAATGACATCTGCCGGATCCGTTTGGAGCCACTCTACAAAACCTTTTTTGATGGCTGCCCTAATGCCGTTTACATTGTAGGATATGATGCGCATGTAGCGTTGTTACTTTTTGGAGTTTGGATTAGTTGTCGAGGTGGGGCCTTAACCATTTCTCAGCTTCTTCAAGTTCCATCCCTTTTCTCGAGGCATAATCTGCCAACTGATCTTGGTTTAATTTTCCGATACCGAAATATTTGGCTTCTGGATGAGCAAAATACCAACCGCAAACGGAGGAGGCAGGGTACATGGCCAAGGATGAGGTAAGGCTGATGCCAATGGATTCGGTAGCGTCGAGGAGGGAAAACAGTTTTATTTTTTCGGTATGGTCAGGGCAGGCGGGATATCCTGGTGCAGGCCTGATACCCGTATAGTTTTCACGGATTAGGTCTTCATTGCTCAGGGATTCCTGCTGGTTGTATCCCCAATGGGTTGTTCTAACCTGCAAATGAAGGTATTCCGCAAGGGCTTCTGCAAGCCTGTCTGCCAATGCCTGCAAGAGGATCTTGTTGTAGTCGTCGTGTTGCGACTCAAATCGTTGGATATGTTTTTCAATGCCGTGGATGGTCACCGCAAAGGCTCCGATATGATCCTGTTCTTGTATGGAAGCCGGTGCAATAAAGTCGGCAAGCGACATGTTGGGTTGCCCGGCTGCTTTCTTAGCCTGTTGCCTGAGGAATTCAAGATTAACCTCAGTTTGGGTGGAAGTGTCCAGAAGGGTAACCGTATCTTTTGCATTGCTGTTGGCTGGCCAGAATCCGCAGGTAGCCTTGGGCTCAAGCCAGTTTTCGTCTACTATTTGCTGCAGCATACTGCATGCATCATTGAAGAGTTTGGTTGCTGTTTCACCCACTTTGTCGTCTTGCAAAATGGCCGGGTATTTTCCATGCAATTCCCAAGCGATGAAGAAAGGCGTCCAGTCGATATAAGGAATCAATTCTTCAATCCGGATGCCGTCAACAACCTTTTTCCCGGTGAATGCCGGTTGGGTGAAAGTTGAGCTATTCCAATCAATCTGGAACCGGTTTGTAACAGCTTCTGTATAGGGTATGGTCTCTTTGCTGTTTTTTTTGTTGGCGAATTCAGTTCTCAGCCGATCGTATTCAACATCTATGTCTGCGAGGAATCCTTTTTTGTTTTTGTTCAGCAGGGATCCTGCTACGGAAACGCTCCTGGATGCGTCTAAGACATGCACCACGCCATCAGGGTATTGTGGAGCAATTTTCAAGGCAGTGTGCATCCTTGAAGTGGTGGCACCGCCAATCAATAAAGGTTGGTTCATCTGCCTTCTTTTCATCTCCATGGCCACATGAACCATCTCATCCAATGACGGGGTGATCAGTCCGCTCAAACCAATAATGTCTACCTGGTGCTTTTGGGCTTCGTCCAAGATCCTGTCGGCTGGCACCATTACGCCCAAATCAATGATTTCATAGCCGTTGCAACCCAGAACAACACCAACAATATTTTTGCCGATATCATGCACATCCCCTTTTACGGTTGCCAGCAGGATTTTGCCAGCGGACGAGGCATTTTGTTTTTCTGCTTCAATATAAGGGGTCAAAACAGCCACACTTTTCTTCATCACCCTGGCACTTTTCACTACCTGCGGTAAGAACATTTTGCCTACACCAAAGAGGTCTCCTACTATATTCATACCATCCATCAATGGACCTTCAATCACATCGAGTGGTCTGTCATATTGCTGCCTGGCCTCTTCCGTGTCTGCATCAATGAATTCTGTTATGCCATTGATCAGTGCGTGCTTCAATCTTTCCTGCACTGTTCCTTTCCGCCACTCCTGCTCTTCTTTGACATTGACGGCCTGACCTTTTAGTTTTACAGTCTCCGCAAAGACAATCAGTTTTTCCGTTGCGCCATTGTCGTCGTTGTTTCTGTTGAGGATGACATCTTCACAGAGGGCTTTGAGTTCAGGTTCTATCTGGTCGTATACCACCAATTGGCCGGCATTGACAATCCCCATATCCATCCCTGCTTTGATGGCATGAAACAGGAATACCGAGTGCATCGCTTCACGCACGTGGTCGTTGCCCCTGAACGAGAAAGATAGGTTGCTGACCCCGCCTGAGATTTTGACGAGGGGGTATTTGGATTTGATGATTCGTGTGGCCTCAATGAAATCAACCCCATAGTTGTTGTGTTCTTCAAGTCCGGTGGCCACAGCAAAGATATTGAGGTCGAAGATGATGTCTGCGGGCGGAAATCCTACGGTTTCCGTGAGCAGCCGGTAAGCACGGTCAGCGATGGCAACCCTTTTTTCCAGGGTATCTGCCTGGCCGGCCTCATCAAACGCCATAACTATAACTGCTGCACCAAAACTTCTGCAGATGATGGCCTGTTCTATGAATTTCTCTTCCCCTTCCTTCAAAGAAATGGAATTGACAATGCATTTTCCTTGCACACATTTCAGTCCGGCTTCAATGATTGAAAATTTGGAAGAATCAATCATGATTGGAATCCGCGCGATATCGGGTTCACTTTGCAAGAGGTTGAGGAAAGTCACCATTTCCTTCTGTCCGTCCAATAAGGCATCATCCATATTGACGTCCAGAATTTGTGCACCGTTTTCAACCTGTTGTCTCGCAATCCCTAGAGCTTCTTCGTATTTTTCTTCCCTGATCAGCCGGGCAAATTTTTTGGAACCGGTCACATTAGTCCGTTCACCAACATTGACAAAATTAGTTTCCGGACGAATCACCAGAGGCTCCAATCCGGCCAGCCGCATATAGGGTTTGATGTGTATTTGTGCTGCCATTTTTATTTTATTCCTATGCTGTTTCAACAACAGGCTGAGGTCTGGGTTTGATTTGGCTTACTTTATTGGCAATATGCCTGATATGGTCAGGGGTGGTACCGCAACAGCCTCCTACAATGTTAACAAAGCCGTTTTCAGCCCATTCCTCAATGAAGTGGGCAGTTTGTGCAGGTTCCTCATCATATTCGCCCAAGGCATTGGGCAATCCGGCATTGGGGTATGCAGAGGTGAAGCATGAGGCAATTTGAGCCAGTTCAGCGATATGAGCCCGCATTTGGTTGGCACCCAAAGCGCAATTCAAGCCTATGCTGAGCGGTTTGGCGTGTTCCACACTGGTATAAAAAGCCTCCAAGGTTTGGCCACTGAGGGTTCTTCCTGATGCATCTGTGATGGTACCACTGATCATCAGTGGCAGTTCCGGTAGGCTGCTGTCACGGAAGTATTGCTTAATGGCATAGATTGCCGCTTTAGCATTGAGGGTATCGAAAATGGTTTCAATGAGCAGCAAATCCGCTCCTGCTTCAACCAGACTTTTAACCTGCTCATAATAGGCTTCGGCAACCTCATCAAAGCTTGTGGATCTGAATCCGGGATTGTTCACATCCGGTGAAAGGGAGAGTGTTTTGTTCATCGGTCCGATGGCACCAGCTACGAATGGTCCACCTTTTCCTTGCTGTTCGGGATGTTTTTCGAGGAATTGCGCAACAGCGTTTTTGGCACAGCGCACTGCCGCAGTATTGATTTCTGCTGCCAGATGGCTCATGTTGTAATCGGCCATGGAGACTTGCTGCGCATTGAAGGTATTGGTCTCGATGATGTCTGCTCCGGCTTCCAAGTATTCGAGGTGGATAGCTGTAATCACATCAGGTTGTGTCAGGCAGAGCAAATCATTATTCCCTTTGAGGTCAGATGGCCAGTCGGCAAAGCGTTCACCACGGTAGTCTGCTTCATTGAGGCGACGACGTTGAATCATGGTACCCATGGCACCATCAATAACGAGGATTCTTTCTTTTAATAACGTGTAGATGTCCTTCATACCGGGATGCAAAGGTAATGATAAAAAGGGGAAGGGGCAATGCCGCCCTTGCGGGTAGGGGCCAGACGCTTTTTATTGCATGTAGCTGTCTACGGGAAGCCTGTTCCTGATGCTTTTTGCGAGCGTCATTTCATCGGCGAATTCAAGTTCCCCTCCAAAGGCAATACCCCTGGCAATGGTGGTGAACTTGAGCTGGGGGTTGTTGAGTTTTTTCCGGATATAATAAATGGTTGTGTCTCCCTGGATGGTGGGGCTCAGGGCGAAAACTATTTCTTTTGTTGTTTCCTGGCTGGCACGTGTTACTAGGGTTTCGATGGTCAGCTGATCCGGCCCAATGCCATCCAATGGGGAAATGACACCTCCCAATACATGGTACAAGCCACTGTATTGTTCCGTCGATTCAATGGCAATGACGTCGCGGATATTTTCCACTACGCAGATGGTATCCCTTTTTCTGGAAGCATTGCTGCAAACAGGGCAAAGGTCGTGATCGGATATGTTGAAGCACTGTTTGCAGAACCTGATTTCCCGGCGCATGCGCAGGATGGTTTCACTGAACTGGGCAACAGTGGTCTCCTCCTGCTTGAGCAGGTGCAGCACTAACCGCAAAGCTGTTTTCTTGCCGATGCCGGGCAATTGGGAAAACTCTTTAACAGCTGACTCCAGCAGGTTTGATGAAAGATTCATGCAATGGGTTTAAAAGGCTTTCAAGTCCAGCTTCAATTCATTATCCCAATTGGCTCTGATTTGCATCCTTTGTTTGCGTGCCACAACCCTCTCAGGTTGCAATTTTTTCCAATAGTTTCCGGTATCCCAGCTACCATTGTTGTTGGTGTCGAATAACAGCTTGACTTCATATTCACCTGGCACAAACAGTTTCACAGTGTAGCGAGGATCTTTGAGTACCTGTCTGTAGGCTACAATATTGTCTTTGTACAGCAACAGGATAGGGTGTTGAAGCGTATCCAGGTTCTCCAATTTGATGTCAAGACTACCATAATCTGCTATTTTCTTGCTGCCGAATTTGAGCGTATCGGTGCGCATGTAGGTATTGCCAATGGTGTCACTTGCAAATCCTTTTTGCAGAATCAGGGCATAGGAGGTATTTTCCGTCCAGGCATTCCTTATCACTATGTTTTTACCGGTCGTATCCAACTCCACACTATAGTTTTTTACCCGGTTGTAATCCTTGTCGGCCAGTAACAATTTCGACGTATCTGTCCCCTTGAGGGGGAATTCCGATTTCAGGATGAAAGGCAGTAGTAGGTCTTGCCGGCCTGCTTCCAGGTTGTTGGCGAGCCGCAACCGCGTGTCCTCAGGGTTTCTCTTTTTGGCTGTTGACCGGGGCTGGGAAGGGGTATTTCCAGACTTTGACTTTGTCCTTTCTTCCTCAAATGCATAGAGGGTTACTGCAGTATCTTTTCCTATTTCAATACTGTTGTTGAGGAATGCAATCATTTCAGAGGATTGGTCATATTTTTTGCCACCATCAGCATCTTTCAATGCAAAAATATTGTAGCGGCCAGGTTTCAGGTTACCGAAATAAAAGCTCCCGTCACCTTTAAGGGGGGCGTAATACCTGGGTTTTTCTTTCGCTACGGCAGAATCGTCAAAATTCCGGTGCAAAACCGCAATCAGTGTGCTGTCTGTTTTTCCATCTTCTGCCAAAAAAACCTTGCCTGTCAGGTAAGCGGAGTCTATGTATTTGCCGGTTGAAAAGGTGAAGGAGAAATCCTGCAGTACATTGTTTTCATTGATGTCTTTCAGGGCATTACCGAAATCTATCCTGTAGGTTGTATTTTCCTCTAGGGTATCTTTTATCTTGATGGTAATCGTTTTCAGTTTACTTTCTGCTGTTGGGTTGTATTTGGGTGTGGGGGAATAAATCAGTTTTTCGAATGGGCTTTCCAAGGTTACGTATTCATCAAACAGCAGGACAATTTTGTTGCCCTTGAATTCAAGGGATTTGTATGCAGGAGAAGCTGCCATGAGTTTGGGGGGAAGGCTGTCTTTCGGACCGCCGGTAGGGGCAACCTGTTGTCCGCATCCCGATGATAATATGCTATAAAGCAATGCCAGGCAGGCGACAGGCAAAAGGCTGGCATGGAAAACTTTTCTCATCTTGCTGCAAATTTAGCAATTTAAGCACAGCTTGGTCTGCGTTCTGCGGAAAACAAATTTATATACCCAGTGCAACCAAACCGCCATGCGAAATGTTATGCTCATATGGCCGTATATACTTTGAAACAGACTCAGTTTTTACCCATTACGCTTGAAGCCGCCTGGGATTTCTTTTCCCATCCACGAAATCTTGCCGTCATGACCCCGGAGTACCTCAACCTCAAATTCACCAATGAGTTGTATGGCGATGCCATGTATCCGGGTCAGGTGATTACTTATAAGGTCAAACCCATTTTAGGTATCCCCATGTTTTGGATGACTGAAATCACCCATGTCGTACCTGGCAAATTTTTTGTTGATGAACAGCGATTTGGTCCTTATGCACTTTGGCATCACCAGCACCATTTCAATGCAGTAGAAGGAGGTGTGGAAATGACGGATATTGTACACTACAAGGCACCTCTTGGTTTTCTGGGAGATATTGCCGTGTCCCTGTTCATCAAGAGACAGTTGGACGCCATATTTGCATTCCGCAAAAAGAAAGTGATAGAATTATTCGGGTCCTAAACACAGTGGGTTAGCGGGTAGGCTGCCTCGTCAAACTATCCAGGCATTCTCGAAATGTATTTTTCGATCTGCTTGATTTGGTCTACAACCTGCTCCGTAGAAGGCTTTTGTGCTTTGGCTTTTTTGAAGAAATCTTTTGCTGCCCTGAATTCTCTTTTTTGCATCATAATCTGGCACATTTGCAAGTAAGCCATGGCTGCGCTTTCTTTGTCGGGGATACCTGCGCGGATTGCAGACCTGATCAGGCTTTCCCCTTCTTTCATATTCCCTCTTTGCATGGCCATCATGCCCAATTGCAATTTGTTGGCCCCTTCAGCCTCTTTCATGGGTAAACCCAGGTCCAGGCTTTTCTTCATGTGTTTTTCCGCTGAATCGAAATCCTGTTTGGTCATGGCGATATTACCCTTGAGGGTATAGTATACAGAGCGGATGGGTTTGTAAAGCAAAGCCGGGTATTTGATGCCATTAAGGATTTTTTCTGCACCTTCAAAATCACCTTCTTCCAGGTATTCCTGTATCAGTCTTAGTGGGCCTATGAAAAAATGGGTGAAAACACAGAGTACGGCAATAATATACAATGCCAATGCAGGCCAGAAACCGGAGGTGTAGTTCACCAAGATCGCTAATGCAAGAGAGAGGATGCCAATCTGGAAACGGAATTTGATAAAAAGGTTGTAGAGTTTCATGGGTACAAATATAAGCAAAGCTAAAGCACGTTACCTGACGAGAAAACTTGTTTTTTGTACGATGATCCGGTTGCCAGGGGTTAGGGCCCTCACGGTAATCAAATAATCGCCGGAGGCATCAGAGGTGTTGAATTTGATTTCCGCTTTACCTGATGGGTCAACCTTGATATTTTGTTCATGGATCAGGACGTTTCGCAGGTCTGGCAGGCGTTGGTCTGACAGCAACGGAGCTTGTAGGCTTACATTTTCCTGTAGCCCAGTGAATGCTGCAGAAATACTTGCTGAGGACAAGGGTATTCCACCGAGGTCGCGGCGGTAGGATTTGAAATGAACGATTCCAGGATATTCTGTTTCCCCCATGATGTATTTTCTGCTGATGACATCTATACAACGAATCCGAAGCGGGTCGGATTCCAGGATGTCTTTGGCATTGCTAACAGGTATTCCGTCAACCAAGAGCAGCGCCTGCTGACTGAAAAACGATTTGAAAGGAAGGTTCAGTACCTGTAGGATGGGAGTACCATTATCTTTTTTGACCCGCACTTCGGGGATGATTTCGGTGATAATTTCCTCCATATTGGGGAAACGTACATACTCATCCAAAATGAACCGTTGATCGGGTTTTCCGTAGAAGTCTGTAGAGTCCCTATCAGCAACCACATAGGCTTTCATGCTGTTGCCGTGGTATTTTGCCGCAACCCTGCTGTTGAGCATCCTTTGTTCGATATCCTCCCGCATATTTTCCTGCAGGGCCAAACAAGGGTATTCTATTGCGCCTGCATTCCTCTCATCCCGGATGAGCTTCACGGTAAGGGATTTGTTTTCAACCGATTCAGGGGTGATGGTCAGCTGATTGCCATCGAAACTGATTGGCAAAATGAACCTTGCCAATCCATCTTCGGATGAGATGGCAGAAGCCAAATTCGCTTTCCCTCCCTTGATGGCTGCGATCAGTTTCACCCCTTTTTGTGGTTTGCCGTTTGCCGTGACCATTGCGGTGATGATATGCCCTTCCTTTTCAACGCCTCCATTGGGCTCATGCAAAATCGATTTGTTGAATCCGCTCGCTGTTGCAAGGATGAGGTCTGTCAGCCTGTCGTATCGTTCGGCTGTAATGGAAATGGCTGTCAGCATTTGAAGCCCTTCCAGGCTAACTGTTACGGGTTCCCTCCCGGCATATGCTTTTTTGTCCGTTTTGACCTGGATTCTTGAGTCATTTTCTGCGTCAGGAACATTTGCCGGAATAGTTTCTGTGCAATTTCCCGCTGGTGGGGACAATGGGTTGATTACCAGAATAGGTTGAATCTGATTGGTAGATTTCTCACCCCGGATTTGGCAATCGAGAAAGTAATAGTCGGAGACAAGCATTTCAGGTACCGTGATGAATCCTGAAAAGTGGTTTTGCTGATTTGGAAGGTCAACCAGCGCCCTTGTTTTACCATTCCTGTCGATTATGGCTGCAGTTATCGTTTTGGATGATGTATTGCCCTGCAGTATTGAGCCTTCCACCCAAATATCTTCGGAAGTAAGCGCCACCATTTGATTGGTATGCAAACGGGTAATGATGGCAGGGGCTTCCTGTGCCTGAACTGCAGATAGGGCGAGCAGTCCTGCAAGCAATGTCAATGTCTTATATGATTTCATGTTTACCAAAAATCGGGTTTGATGTTAACACCGCCTGTCAGCCTGCAATCCACACATTGCCTTAGGGCTACGCCGAATCCCCCGCCGGCTGTGATGAAATAAGCGGGCAGGTAAATGGGGTTTTGGCTCAGGAACCTTTCTGCTTGGAATTTGCCAAACTCAAAAGCATCACAGGCCGCACTTTCATTCCTTGAAGGCCAAAGATTGACTTCAGAGTTCATGATGAAGATGCGTTTTTCTGTTACATTACCCACTGATATGTATCCGATTGCTTCTTTGGATTTATCGTTGGTGCAAGTGATATTGGTCGGCATCTTCGAAGGTTGCGGATCAAAAAGTGTACCGGTTAGTTCCGTATTTTTCTTCAGGATTTCCCAGTAGTTGTAGGCTTCCTGAGACAGACCTATTTGTTTCACTAGAATGCTGTAACGGATGAATAATTTTTCTGATGGCCTGATGATGGTGCCCAATGGTTGGTAACTGATGACGTCTACGGACAAGTCGTTTGTATTGCCGATGATAAATGATGGCGCTTCAGCTGTATTCCAGCAGGTGTAGATTTGGTCATCTGGAGCTCTGGGGACAATATTTCCGTTTTTGAATTCATACAGTCCTTGAAACCAGGCTCTTCTTTCCCAAGTTTCGGTGAAAGTCCATTTGTAATTTTTTGTCTTGTTTTGATCATCGTGGCTGTGGACGAAAAGCTTTACATCTCCTGACTGTTCTTGTTTGAAGGTAATGCTATCAATTTCAGGTGTCTTGATGGCCTGTTGATAGGGGGTTTCGTAAATTTTTCCATCGGCTGTAGTGATCTGTAATGCAAGAGGTTTGTCTGTTGGCAATTGCAGTCGCGATTTGTAGATACCTCTGCCTTGGTGGGGAAGTTTCCAACGGGGCCCGTTCTCTTGTTTGATTTCCACCAATGCATTTTCTTCAGGAATGTCATCAAAAGCAAACAGTGCTTTTACCCTGCTGAGGGTAAAAGTGTTTTCACCGGAAACACCGGTTTGGATATTACCCTCCACCACCAGCACGGTATTGTCTGGTTGGGTTTCCGGCAACTCAAATGATTTGGTGCATCCGGTAAGGAGCAATAAAAGTATGAGTGGAACCGGTCTGATCATCTGAATTTGAGGTTGAATGTGACGAATGGGATGGCACTGGCAAAGATGGATAGCTGGTAGCCTCTGATTTGTCTGCTATCGGTCACAAAGTAAACGGAATAGGGATTGTCTCTTCCTGTTACGTTGTATATGCCGAATGTCCAGGATCCGTGCAGTTTCTGGGTCAGTTTGTGGTTATTTTCAAGAATCATGGAAAGGTCTGTGCGGAAGAAGTTCGGGATCCTGAAGGCATTGCGTTCAGAGTAGTAAACCCGTTGTGCGCCACCCATGTTAAAGACCCCGATGGGGTAAGTAATGGGTCTTCCTGTGCTGTACGTGGATGTCAGGGAGATGCTGAACCTTTGTGTGAATTTGTAATTGGCAACCAGGCTGCCGATATGAGGTTTGTCGAAGTTCGCAGGGTAGAAATTTCCTTTGTTGATGACTTCTCCTGCAATGGGGTCATCCACCTGTAGAAAGCTCCTGAGGAATGTATAGCTAAGCCAGCCATTCAGTTTGCCCATGGGTTTTTTGTACAGGATCTCAATACCGTAAGCTTTACCACGTGTGTTCAGTACATCCTGTTCAATATTGCCGTTCAAAACGAGTTGCGCTCCACTTTTGTAATCCAGGTAATTGTTGCTTGTTTTGTAATAGGCTTCCACAGAAAATTCATCTCCCTTGTCGCCCGGCTGGGTATAAAAGCCGAGTGACAGCTGTTGCCCGAACTGGGGTTTGATGAACTGGTCGCTCAATTTCCAGATATCCGTCGGAGACAATGCGGTTGTGTTGGTAATCATGTGGATGTATTGCCGCAGCGTATTGTAACTCAGTTTAAAGGAAGTGCGGGTATTAAGCAGGTAACGGGCTGAAATGCGGTATTCCGGTCCATGGTAAGTCTGTAT
Source organism: Bacteroidota bacterium (assembly GCA_039805245.1). Taxonomy (GTDB): domain Bacteria; phylum Bacteroidota; class Bacteroidia; order Chitinophagales; family Chitinophagaceae; genus Pollutibacter. The sequence goes on along the minus strand of JBDLUN010000112.1, from coordinate 7,105 downwards.
GGTTTCCCCGGATTCAAATGATTCAGTGCCCTTGATATTGGCTGTATTGCGGGGCAATCCGGTTTTGTAGGTATATGATGTTCTGGGTCCGAATGTTCTGTAAAAAGTGTACCGTATCCCTACTTGCAAAGAAATTTTATTATTGAGCCGGTATTGGTCGCCCAGGTAAATCGTGGATTCGGTGGCTTTTTCTGGCTGTAGGATTTTGGAGCTGACCAACGATGCGGTATCCGCAGGCAATTGGCTGCCGGGATTAAGGTTGTACAGGATATGTTGAGCACCGAAATTGATTTCTTGTTTATTGTTAGGGGCGTATTTGAAATCAGTTTTGGCACTCCATTGCTGCATGCCGAAATTCAGATTGAAAGCGTCTTTCGGATTATTCCTTCCTTTTACGTTGTAGTCGTAATTATCCATCCCCGCAGAAAACACCTGATAGAATTTGCTAGTGAAATTGTGCTTCCATTTGATCCTGAAATTTTTGTTGGCATAGCTGTAGGTGGAATCCTGGTTGAGTCTGAACAAATCTGAGCTGATGTATCCCGACAACCATATTTTGTCCTTATCTGAGAATTCATGTGCCATGTGCAACATCAGGTCACTGAAATTGACACTGCTTCTGCTGAAAGTGGCATCAGGCAGGTATTTGAGGAACCAGTTGGAGTAGGTGGTGCGACCGCCTGCAAGGAAAGTGGTTTTTTCTGAGCCTACCGGACCTTCAACGGTGAATTTGCTGGTGAGTGGTCCGATGCCCGCAGTTGCGGTAATTTTTTTGGCATTGCCGTCTTTGGTGCTCACGTCCATGATGGATGAAATTCGGCCACCTAGTCTTTCTGGAATTGCACTTTTATAGAGTTCCAGTCCGCGCACTACTTCTGGATCTACAGCTGAAAAGAATCCGAAAAGGTGTGTGGGGTTATAGATGGTCATATCGTTGAGCAACAATAGGTTCTGGTCGGCACCACCGCCACGGACATTGTATCCTGCAGTGCCTTCACCTACAGAAGTAACACCCGGAAGAGTTTGCAAGGAGCGCAGGATATCTGTTTCACCCAGTACGGCAGGAATTTGTTTGATCGATCGGATGCTCAGCCTTTCCACCCCCATTTGCATGCCCCGCACATTGGATTGCTTGTTGGCTACGATTAGGGCTGTTTTGAGGCTTCTGATTTCTTCATTCATTTCCAGGTCGAGTTTCCCGTTGCCCTGCACGTTCAATTGCCTGGTTGATTCCTTCATGCCGATGCTGCTGACTTTCATCAAATGCCGCCCTTTGGGCGATGTGATGGAGAAAAAGCCGAAAGCATCAGTGGAAACTCCTGCCGCTGTGCCTTCAATGGTTACGGAGGCTGCGCTGATCGGTTCGCCATTCCTTGCGTCCCGAACATAGCCCGATATCACTGCAGAATTGCCAGAACCACCTTTGGTGCCGATGATGTATATTTTATTTTCCGTATCCTCGGATGTAGTGACGTCTTTTTGCTGGACTACCTCAATTCCTTTGTTGTCGGTGGCAGGTGTTTTAGAGAAAAAGTTGGGGGAAAGGGGGGTAAACAGTGGTGAACCACGGAAGATAAAAACGCTTGATTTGGTATCGATGTGAAATCCCAATCCTGACCCTTCCAGCGTTTTTGAAAGGATTTCTTCCAGTTTACCTGCTGCCGGGATGATGTCTAGCCCGTTGGTTTGTCGGGCATCGTAGTAAAAGTGCACATCAAATCTTTTTTCCAGCACCTGTGCAAGGCTGTCAAATGGTGACTTCTGCTGGCCGAAAAGGGAGGAGAAGGGGAGAGACAGTAATAATATAGGTATGATTTTTTTCACCAGCCTTTGTTTTCGATTTCACGGATGATGACCCTGGAAGCTTCTATCGGGTCTTTTTTGAAGTTGAGCCGGTTCGACCGGTATATTTTTTTCAGATCCTTTTCCTTTTCTGGTATGAGGGTTTGCAGTTCTGACCGGCTGGTGATGGGCAGAATTGCAGATCCTTTCAGCATGAAAATGGTTTTTTTCAGGATATAACGTTCAATTTCCTGGCTATCCAATTCAGCTTTTTTTTGCCACTGCATCAGTAGGGCATATTTGTTTCGGTAGAGCTCCTCATAGTATTCACCTCCACTGCTGAGCAGTTTCAGTTTGATGAACTTGTGTTTGTCGATCGTGAAACCATCCAATTTTTCCCTGATGAGTTTCAATTTGAGTAAACCCTGCTGATCCCTCACTAAGGCGATATCGTCCTCACAGTCATAGAGCACTTCTATATTGTCATAGACATATCCGTGGTAATTGACTTGGCCCCAATTGTTTGATGTAGGGAAGAAGGGATTGCCCTTGACTTCGTTGAATTGTTTGAAGTATTCTGTACCGCTAAACAAAAGGCTGTTCTTGCCTAGGGTATCCAGGTTGTTTTGGGCCATGATATGCATTGAAAGCACGCAAAACAGGCCAAATAGGGTTGATTTCAGCATAAAATGATGTCAGAGAAGACACAATATATTGTATTTCAACGATGGAAAGCAATAAAGTTCAATGTGAGGCGTTCATAATTGTTGCGACAGCACTTGCATTTTATTAAACTTTAACTTAATTTACACCCGGATTGTCTAATTTTTAACTCTTTATTCTCAGATTCTGAACATTTATGAAAAAGATTTTCACCCTTTTAACAGTTTTGGGCCTCTCAGTGATGGGCCTAAAAGCGCAACAGGTTTGGACCGGTACCGTTTCCTCGGACTGGAATAACGCCAGCAACTGGCAGGGGCTTGTAGTTCCTCCAGATACTGGACGGATTACCATTCCTGCAGTTGTTGCCCCAGCGGTTTATCCGTCTTTGACGGCCAATACCCGTGTTGACAACATCAACATTGCTACCGGTGCAACACTCAACCTGAACGGACAAACGCTGACCGTTTTGGGCCGTGTAGCCGGTGCAGGACAAATTATTGGCAGCCCCACCTCTGGAATTTATGCCGGCGGTACTGGTGTAGTCATTCACAAAGACTCTACACAACACATTCAGGAGTTCAGTGCAACTCCAGCCAATTTTTTCGAAAATTTCGTAACACTTGATAACCCCGGACCTCCTGGCTATGGTACCATTGAATTTGGCAATGCCAATTTAACATTTGACGTTTCAGCTTCTGCCTCAGTAGGTGATGTCATCATCCGTCATGAAGCAACTCCTCCGAACCCTTTGTTCCCTGGTGATTTCTTGACTGTAGGTGAGGCTGCCAATGGTATCAACATTATCTTGACCATGAACGGTACAGAGGATGTAACGTCTTTTTCAGGTTCATTCTTTATGTCTGATTTGGGCTTTCAAGGTCTTACTGGACAAAGTGATTTCAACCTGCGAGTGAAATTCAAGGACGGCAGTCCTGACTTGGTTAGTGCCCAACAAACATTGGTTGTTACCGGTGCACCTGTTTTCATTGGTGTGGTAACCAACAGGGCCATCAGCCAGATTGTGATGGAGCCTCTCCGCAACAATGCTTTTGCGAGCATGGCCAACCTCCGTTTCGGACGCCGTTCTGCATTCGGAACATTGAATATGGACCAAACAGGAACAAACAATGTTCTCGGTTCATTGACTGCCGACATTTTGGTTACCGATTCTGTTAAGTTTGCAGCAACTACTGCCATTGCCAATGTTGTGGATCCAAACTCCGGAACCATCTTCTCTGATGGCAAGTTGAAACTCCTTTCCTCTGCTACAGGTACTGCAAGGGTAGCGTCACACACAGATTCAGGCAGGATTGCCGGAGCTGTAGCCGTTGAGCGTTTCATTCCTTCAGGTAGGAAGAACCAGTGGAGGTTCCTCAGCTTCCCTTACAGTGCACCTACAGCAATCTCAAGCATCACTGGTACTGCATTTGATTTTGCTTTGGCCAATACACAGGCACCCAGCTCCATCAAATATTTTGATCCAACTACAGACAATGGTCTTGTTGGTGCGGGCAACAATGCCTTGGGTAATACCGGCTATGTTGCATTCCCCAATGCCGCAGCTACAATCGCTTCTGGTCAGGGTGTAGCAGCTTGGTTGTACGGTACAACAGGCGCCGCCTCTCAAGGAACACTTGCATCTGCTTTGACTATCGCCTCTTCAGGTTTGTTGAACGAATCAGGTGTAGCCTATTCCAAAACACTCCAATTGGGAACAAACGGTTGGAATTTGGTTGGTAATCCTTTTGCCTCTACCATTGACTGGAACAGTGCAGGCATCACCAAAACCAACCTCGATTCTACTGTATACCGTTGGAATCCAGAAGCGGTAAACTGGAGCACATATAACTCTACTACTGGTGTTGCTACCGGTCAAGGCAGCCGTTTTATTGAGTCTGGTGCAGCATTCTTTGTAAAAGCGCTTGCTGTAAGGGGTACACCTGCAGTTTCTTTCGCACAATCTGCAAAGGTTGCTGATGCAGGCACTGCTGACCACTTGGCTCGTAACGGTAAGAAACTTGATATAGCTTCTCAGCGTATGGGAACTGCTCCTTCCTCTCAGCTTTCTGGTTTGAGGGTTAAGACTTCAGCTACTGGCAACCCAATCCCTGCTGACATTTATCTTGATCTCTCCAAGTCTGATGCTTCTGCTGGCTATGACAACAAATACGATGCCATTGCCATGGGCCGCACTGCCGGTGCAGATGTAAAGTTTGTAGGTGAGCAAGACGAGTTCGCTGTACAGTTTGACGCTCCTATCAAAACTCCAGGTACTGAGAAGAGGTACTATCCTCTGACTGTTTCTGCTCCCCAGCAAGGTGCTGCTTCAATTGATGTAGCTGTTGAGGGAACTTGGAATACACTGAATACTGTTTCTCTGATCGATACCAAAGACAACAAAACCATCCCAATGGTAGGTGGTAAGTTGAGCTATGCTTTCAAAATGGATGAGCTGAAAGAAGAGGGTAGGTTCATGCTTGCCATCAACCATGTAGCGGCCAAAGGTGTTGACAACAGCAAGGAAGTTACAGTACGTGTACTGAATAACCCTGTAAGATCTGAAACCATCCAGGCTTTGATCTCTCACCCAAGTGCCAAGGCCAAGAACTGGAGCGTACTTTCTGCATCTGGTTCAGCCATGTCCAATGGTCAGATCAACCCCGCTGATGCTTCTGTTCAACATGAACTCAGGGCAGGTAAGCTGAACAGCAATGGTGTTTATTACCTGAAAGTGAATTTCGAAAATGGCGACAGCAAAACCGTCAGGTTCGTAAAACTCTAATCAAAGTCAGGCACGTTAACTTTTAATCTGTAAAAACAGTAAGATGATTATCAAGACAGCACGAAAAATAGTAACCCTGACGCTTGTGGCAGTATCGCTTTCAGCTACTTCCTTCGCCCAGGACAATACAGAGACAATATATTTTGATGAGCAATCGTTCCCACAAATGGATTTCAGTGCAGGAACAGAAGCTTTCGGACAAAAACTTGAACTGGCATTCGGCGATATGGCTACCGCTGCCAATGCAGGTCCTGATCCCGGCGATATTCCGGTTGACGGAGGTTTGGGTTTCCTTCTGGCAGCAGGCCTTGGCTATGGTGCCCGCAGGTTGCAAAAGAACCGCAAAAACAAAATCAATAAGGCATAATCAGCATGCTGAAAACGCCACTGAAAGGCTTTAAAAAGTCCTTCGAACAATTTCCCCCTCAGGTAAGAATTTTCTTACTGAGGGGGCTTGTTCTTTTTGCCCTATGGAAGATCATATACTTGTTTTTCTGGGCGCAACCCAGAACCCTCGATGGACCGCTAACCAATGCAGTAGGTAGACAGTCTGTTTGGATGTTGAATAAACTGTATCAAACACAGGGATTTAAGGCTACACCTGTTGTTGCCGTAACCAGAATGGAAGGCGAGTATCAGGTTGCCAAAGTAAGTAAAATTGATAAGGATGGCAAGCACCTGCTAAATATTGCTGATGATTGCAATGGTTTGGAGTTGTTTATTTTATATATCGGATTCATCTTGAGTATGCCCGCATCATTCAAGCGTAAAGCCATTTATTTGTTGGGTGGGGTTGCCATTATCCACCTTGTCAATCTCCTACGGTGTGTGGGATTGAGTGCTTTGCTGATGCATTGGGACCGTTATTTTGATTTGGCACACCATTACATTTTCAAGATTATGGTATACAGTACCATATTTGTTTTGTGGGTTCGTTTTTCAAACAATCTTTCTGTATTCAAAACAAACCATGAACCTGTACAATAGTGAAAGGAAAAGGTGGATAGGTGGGTTGGTTGTCATCATCATCCTGTATTCACTTTATTATCTCTTGTTTGCCGACAGGTCCTTTACATATGACATACCGCGGAAACTGAGACATGTAATTAAGTTTGGCATAACGATATTGGTATATTTTGTTGGAACATATCACTTGGGCAAACTTGAAGACAAATGGATGTCCCAATTATGGCATTTCATCCATATCAGCCTCTTGGTCACCATCACGTCCATAGGGGCTTATGATTGGGCGTTTGGTATGGTGGATAAGAAAACAAAGGAGCTGGCTGCTACCATGCAGGAATTCCTCATTTCTCCAGTACTGTACGTAGCTATGGGAATTCTCAACAAAAGGCTCAATAAGGACCAGCAAGCAGCTTAGGATTTGATAAACACCTGTCTGAAACGGGCGATGGGATCCTGAAAATAGGGCATGTATTTGGTTTCGTGCAGGCACGTCCATTTTCCCTCCATTATCCTTTTGAAATAGGCTTTCATCGAATATTGCCTGGCTGGTTTAGGCGTTGGAATATCAGTGGTTATACCAAGAGATAAACCTGCCAATATTGCGGGAAAATTGACACCAGCTTTGATGTAGGAGGGCAGGACTGATCCCCAAAATCGTCCATTGATTTCCAGGATATATGGTTTTCCGGTTTTAATATCTCTTCTGAGGTCAACACAAGCAACGCCATGCCAATTTAGTTGCTTCATCATTTCTCCAACAATGCGCAAAACTTCTTCATCTTCATGATACGTTAAAGTATCATTGGCATTGTATTCCTCCCCGCTTTTGACAGGGGATTCCTGTAGCGTGTGACAGATGATTTCTCCAGCATGGCAAATTACATTACAGGTGATATCAGATCCTATCAGAAA
>JBDLUN010000111.1:0-4416 GCA_039805245.1 Bacteroidota bacterium | reverse complement strand
TTGTGAGGTGCGGGTAAAACGCAAGCCCAAACGGCTGGTGCAATTTCTCACCCTAGCCCTTTCAGAAGCCATCCACTCGCCGCCTTCATGGAGGGTGAAGTTAGCCTTCAATTTGCCATTGGTAGCCTGCTCCAGCGTAGTGGTAGACGCATATTCCCACTGCTTGGAATTGGTATTGAAATGGTAGATATCCACTTCGTCTTTAGCCTTGATGGCACTGCCGTCTACCGGATCCATGGTGAAATTATTCACTTGTATGGATGCTTCTTGCGTGGATGCAGAAGTGGTTTTATTGATACGGCTATAGGCAACAGGTTTTAGAAAAGTTTCTTCCGGTATACCATTTCTCATAGCCCTACCCAAATATTCTTCAGAGAGAGTCGGGATACCATTCGCGATGGCGGGTTGGGTTACATCATACTCTATCACATTCCAGCCATTGCTGCCGGATAGTACAACAATACCGGCAGGTGGATTGGCGATTTCAATCATGGGGATTGTTACGCTCAGGAGGCTGTCGAGGCTGGAAACCTTTACGGTTTTTTCCACAGGGATGAATCCAGGTGCAGATGCCTTCAAGGTGAATTCCACCGGGGCATTGTCTGGGATGATAGCGGCAGGGCTCACTGTAAGGTTGACGAACTGGCCGTCTACCTTGGGTTGTTTGTTGCCGTTGAGGTCATACACCATGCCTTGTGGGTCAGTGAGTTCCAGTTCCACCTGGGGTTTAACAGGCGACTGGGTGAAGTTGCTGTTGACAAACTGAACTTCCACCTGATGTGCGAAAACGCTGTTGACGTTCATGTTCAGGTAGAGGTCTTCTGTGATCTGTTCAGTGAGTGTTTTCTGACAGCCAGACAGGATCAGGATGAATAGGGAAGTACGGAGTAACAATTGCAGCTGTTTCATATCAAAGGTTGATTGATTTAGAGGTGGATATTGAAATTTCTTTTCGGCGGAGTGAGACACCCATGTGGGCCTGTATCAATGGAAATATGGTGAATCCTTGCAGGTTTTTGTTCAGTTGCGCCTCGTTTCGGGCATTCAGTCTCAAAGTACCGCTGGCTTCCAGGTCAGTTTCTGGGGCACCGTGGTAAAAGATGCCTACGTCTATGCCCAGTGAAACCCCGCTGTTGCTGCCATAGGTCATGAAACCGATGCCTGCAAAAGGTTGTATACGGCGGGTATGCATGAACACGTCAACTGACCCTGTTTGGGTTTGGCCCAATACCAGCTGTCCGATTTGGGTGGTTTCCTTCAACGTGGTATTGATGCGGTAAATGCTGTTGTTTCTGATGGCCATTCCGAGGAGAACATGAAATCCCCTGTTTTCCAGCTGGCCTGCATCAGATACCTTTCCCCAAGGGTGCCAGCGCAAGAAGGCTGAGGCTTGGGTGAATTTGAATACCGGTTGCAGGGTAATGGGTTGATCAATGAGGGAGGAGTTGATTAGCGTATTGAAGTTCAAGTGAGACAAGGCTATCCCTGCCGAGTATTTGGGTGTGATTTGCCGGTACAGCCCTATAGTAGCCCCATGGGTACCCATCCCGAAAGCTAATCTTGGCGCTTCCACTTGCGCGTTGGTCGATAAAAATAAGGTGCACAGCACCACAATGCCAATGGGCTTCATGTCTACCGGATAAGTAGTGGTTTTACGAAAAGGTTAAGTGGCTTTGCTTGGATGTTGGATGGTCAGAGACCAGATTGGATTTGGCGGAAAGGACTGGATTGGATTTTGCGGGAAACCTAGGAAAGCCCCGATCGGGCCTATTGGATGTGCATAAAATTAATGCTTATTAACATTTTAAGCAAATAAAATGTGCAAAACTACCTGACAACTATTAAAATCGCGTAGGGAAAGCAGAATTGTGGATATCGTAGTAATTGTAGCCGACATGCAGTTGGAAAAAGGCAAAACCCAGGAAATTCCTTTTCAGTTTTTCCATCCGTAGCCTGTCTTCCAGGATTATTTCCACGTCGCCGGTGGTGGTGATGAAACCATCTGGCCGGCCATGGAAGGAGAGCCCCCCTTCAAATTGCAGCGTCACTTTGCTGTCGTTACCCAACAGATTGAAGCCCATCCCCACAAAAGGTTGAATGCGGTTGGTGACCAAATTCATCTCAACCGCTCCGGTTTGGTAAAATACTTCACCGGTATCGGGCCTTTTTCTTTTTCGCTTGGCAAAATAGGTGGTGGTGGTGAACCAATTGTCATTGAATTTATAAAAAGCCCCTGCTGTCAGGTAAAGTCCGGTTTTCTGATAGCCATACATGTGTTCTTCGCCATTGGGGTGCCAGCGCAGAAAAGCGCCTGTTTGCAAAAATTTGAGGGTCATGATGGCCAAACCGTTCCGGTTGATGAAATCGGCATTTACAGACGGTTTCCAGTATTGCGCGGTGAAAGTTTCCCCGAAAATCAGTTTTTTGCTCAGCTGGTGGGTGAGGGTGGCGCTCAGTCCGTTTGTACCAATCCCCCCAGAAATTTCACTGATGAACTGTGCTTTGCCTGTGGTATAGGCAAAAAAAAGCGATATGGTCAGTATGGTACGAATGGTGGTCATGCAGTTAGGGGAAACAAAAGTAGGGGATAAATTGTTTAATTTCGATTTTTCAAAATACAGCCAATGAGAATAATCGTCACAGGTGCAGCAGGGTTTATCGGTTTTCATTGCGTGCAGCGCTTTTTAGCCTTGGGGCATGAGGTTATTGGCGTGGATAATATCAACAGCTATTATGACGTGCGACTCAAATACGCCCGCCTCCGAGAAACAGGCATTGAAAATGTGCAGGAAGGAATCGCTGTCCAGAGCACCAAATACCCCAATTACCAATTCATCAAAGGAGACCTCAGCGACGCTGCATTTGTAAAAAAGCTGATGAATACTACAACCCTCAACTCTCAACTCTCAACCCACAACTCACAACCCACAACCCCGGCTGTTATTGTCCACCTCGCCGCCCAAGCCGGTGTGCGGTACAGCCTCGAAAACCCCGATGCCTATATTCAATCCAACATACTCGGCTTTTACAATATTCTTGAGGCTTGCCGGGAGAACCCCGTCCATCACCTCATTTACGCCTCTTCTTCCAGCGTTTACGGCAATTCCATGAAGGTGCCTTTCAAGGAGACAGACATGACCGACGATACCGTTTCCTTGTATGCCGCCACGAAGAAAAGCAATGAGCTCTTTGCCTTCAATTACAGCCATCTCTTCCGTATCCCCACCACCGGTTTGCGCTTTTTCACTGTTTATGGCCCTTGGGGCCGTCCGGATATGGCCTATTACGGTTTTGCTGAGAAGATCAGCAGGGGGGAGGAGATCAAGTTGTTCAATGCCGGCGACATGTACCGCGATTTCACCTATATCGATGATATTGTGGAGGGTATTACCCGCTTACTCGATAAACCTCCTGTGGCACAAGCACCAGAGGTGCCCAAACGCGTTTTGAATATTGGGCATTCAGACCCCGTGTACATGAAAGATTTTATGCGGTTGATTCAGGAAAAGCTCGGCGTGGAAGCCAAGATCACCAACATGCCCATGCAAGATACCGATGTATACAAAACCTATGCCGATGTCAGTGCCCTGGAAGCCCTCACCGGTTACCATCCCCAGACAGCTATTGCTGATGGGTTGGGGCGGTTTTTGGATTGGTATAGGGGGTATGACGCTTTTAAATGATTGGTTTACAGAGAATGACTTTTAATTTGAAGCCGAGGTAAATGTTTTTTTATTTTACCAATCCACTTTGTTAGTGTGTACTCTATTATAATTGCAACCGAAAGGGGAGGTTGAGTTGATTCGAGCAATGGATGAGGAGACTTTCTTGAAGACTGTCTTATCCACATCAATGTTTTGAATTTGGCAATCAAGTCGGGGTAATGCTTTTGCAGAAAATAAAGTTTGGCGTAATCATAGTACAACCAAAGGGAATTGGCCACAGTGAATGATCCATCATGCGCAAAAAAATAAGCTATAGCGTTAGGTGCAATTTTTATTTTCTTGTAACGGAGGGCTGTCAGCAAGAAGATCAACAAATCATTTCCTGCTCCCATTTTTTTGAAATCCAGACTCAAATGATTGGGAATATCTATTATCAATGAAGTTTCCAAATCAGATTTCCTGAAGAGTCCGCAGCCGGGAGAAACAGAGAATTGAACGCCATGATCCAATATGGCATGATAAATAAAATCAGTTTTACTATAAACTTTTTTATGGTGATAATCCCCGAAACCTTCAATTGCATACTTACCGAATATGTCAATTCTTGACAATACGAAAGCTGTATCTTGATCAAAAATCTGAACCGTTTCTGCTATAAAATTGGGTGAAATTATGTCATCAGAGAATAAGAGTTTCACATATTTCCCTTTTGCTAAATCGAGACATTTTTTCCAATTTTGAACTGGGCCTA
>JBDLUN010000110.1:0-5845 GCA_039805245.1 Bacteroidota bacterium | reverse complement strand
GTTGGTTGGGAATGATGCCAGTCAGACTTTCTACCAATGGAGTTACGTTAGATTTTTTTTGGGATATACGTGTAACTGAATCCAGGTAGGTCTCAATTAATTTGGAGAGGCTAACACCATGTTCACGTGCATAGTGCTTAGCCTCTTCAATAATTTGTTTATCTATATTAAGGGTAAGTTTGGTATTCATACAACTCGAATTTACGTAATTTTAAATTAATTTATTACGTACAAGCATCATTGCCCCCTCAATCTTTTTCACCACTTAAAACCCATCGCCGTCGAGCATATTGCCGAAGCCTCCGAGGATGCTGCCTTCTTCTCTTCTCGGACCGGTGCCATAGGAAATGATCCTGCTTGCCAACCTGCTGATGGGCAGTGTTTGGATCCAAACCTTGCCGGGGCCGCGCAGGGTAGCGAAGAACAATCCCTCTCCGCCGAAAATGGAGTTTTTGATGCCTCCAACAAATTGGATGTCGTAATCAACGGTCTGGGTGAATGCTACTACGCAACCGGTATCGATTTTCAATACTTCACCGGGGGTGAGGTAACGCTCGAAAACGTGGCCTCCGGCATGTACAAAAGCCATTCCATCACCTTCCAGTTTTTGCATGATAAAGCCCTCACCACCGAAGAGGCCGGTACCCAGCTTCCGTTGGAAAGCAATACCCACATTCACGCCTTTGGCAGCACAGAGAAAAGAGTCTTTCTGGCAAATGATACGGCCATCGAGTTGCTGGAGGTCGAGTGGAATGATTTTACCAGGATAGGGTGATGCAAAAGAAACTTTTTTCTTGCCGCTTACCATATTGGTGAAGGCGGTCATGAAGAGACTTTCCCCGGTGAGCAAGCGTTTTCCTGCCGAGAAAAGTTTTCCCAATACACCTTGTTGCTGTCCGGAACCGTCACCAAATATGGTTTGCATTTGTACACCTTCATCCATCATCATGAAGCTGCCTGCTTCTGCGATAGCTGTTTCATTGGGATCGAGTTCAATCTCAACGTATTGCATTTCCTCGCCAATGATTTTGTAGTCGATTTCGTGGTTGGAGCGTGTGCTGAAGTTTGACATGATCTTATTTTTTTATAGGTATTCCATTAAAAAAAGGGAACAGCTGAAGGGTATCAGGCTGTTCCCTTTCACGGTACTAAACTAATTATTGTTTTCCATTCCACACGGGTTTACCCATGATCCGGCGCACCAGATACATGAATCCCGCCAGCAGGAAGAAGAGCGGTCCCAGCAATCCAAGAATGGAAATCCATCCACCCTTGAAAAACTTCTTCATTGGCCTTTTCAGTCGTTCTGCAATCAGGTACATGGCCGGAACGATGAGCAATGTCATGAAGAAGGCGAACATCAATCCCCAGATGATGGTCAGCGCCAGCGGTTTCCAGAACACGGCATTGTCGCCACCGAAGAAGATGTGTGGATTGAGTTCAGAGAAGAGGGTTACGAAGTTGATGTTGAAGCCTACCGCCAGCGGAATCAGCGCCAGGATGGCTGCCAATGCTGTGAGCAATACGGGTACAATCCTCGTTTTGCCAGCCTCTATCACCGCTTCCCTGACCTTCATGCCCCTGCCCCGCAGTTCATCAGCAAATTCAATCACCAGAATACCATTCTTCACCACGATTCCGGAGAGTCCTATGATACCGATACCGGTGGTAACGGCAGCAAAAGTAGAGCGTGTGATGGCATAACCCAGCAGCACACCGATAAGGCTGAAGAAGATTTCAGACAACACAATCATGGTGCGGCTGTAGGAACCGAACTGGAGAATCAGGATGAGGAGGATGAAGCCCACTGCTATGAAGAGGGCATTGCCCAAGAAAGCTGCTGTTTCTTTCAATTGTTCCTCTTCACCGGTTTGGGCCACTGTAACACCTTCAGGCTTTTGTTTGAAAGCATCGATGTGTTTTTTGATTTCCGCATTTACAGCCTGTGGTGTATATCCTTGGGAAACCAATACGTTGGAGAAGATGGTGATCACACGCTTCTGTTCCTTCCGCTTGATGCTGCCATAGGTATTGCTCAGATCAGCTTTTACTACTGAGCTGATGGGAACCTGTTTGATCATACCGGTGGTGAAGTCGCGGTAGGTTATGCGCATATTCAGCAGTTCAGACAGCGTCTTCCGCTGGGAGGCATCGTTACGCAAAACGATATTGTATTCTTCTTCGCCAATTTTCAGTTTGGAAATTTCCTTTCCGAAGAGGGCCGTGCGAATTTCCATACCAACCTGGGCTGTAGAGATGCCTTGCATCAAAGCCCGCTCCCTGTCGATGGTGAGCCCGATTTCAGGGTTGGAAAAATCCACATCAATCTTCAATTCCTCTACGCCGGGGATGTTTTTGTCGCCCAGGTAGTTTCTCAGGTTGATGGCCGTACTGGTCAGGTCTTCAAAGTTGTCGCCAGACACTTCGATGTTGATGGGGGAGGCTGTGGGCGGACCACTGCTTTCCTGGGCCACCGTGATTTCAGCAGATGGGATGTTTTTCACAACAGCCCTGATGGAATCCAGGTAAATCATAGTCGACGAACCATCACGTTCTTCGAAGGGGACGAAGTTGACCTGAATCCTGCCGAGTTCGGGGCGTGTGCTTCTGTCGCCACTGTTGGGATCGCTGGCACCAACAGCTACGTTGGCGATAACGCTTTCAACCAGCGGGTTCTCTTTGCCGTTTTCCATCCCCAACACTTTGGTGATGCGGCTTTCAAGCATTTGGGTTACCGAGTCTGTGTATTCAACATCGGTGCCGGCAGGCAGTTTAAGGTAAACATAAACCGTATTGGGATCACCTGTGGGGAACAGCACAACAGGTACGTTACGCATGCCAAAGAATACAAAAGAGAAAATGAGGAGCGCGAAGGTGGCCAGCAACATTTTAACGGGCCTCCAGCCTTCAGTGGTCCATCGCAGCAATTTCTCATAACTGTTCATCATGGCCGGCAGGAGCCTTTCTTGGAATCCTTTGATGGCAGCAGTCAGCACGTATGTATTCAATACCATCAGCAGTCCGAAGAATATCAGCATGTTGCCGATGAAACGGAACGAAGCCGTATCGCCGCCATAACCAGCGAGGTCAAACAAGAAACCAACGATGATGAAAAGCAGGAAGAGCGGATTCTTAAAGATGGCTGACTTTTTCTTTTGCCCTTCGTGTTCATGTGTCATGAAATCCACTGCAAATACGGGGTTCATGATGTATGCCACGATCAGGGATGCGGTAAGGGTGAAGATCAGCATGGTGGGCAGGTAGATCATGAATTTACCGATGATACCCGGCCAGAAGAGTAAGGGGATGAAAGGTGCGAGGGTGGTCAATGTTCCGGAAAGTACAGGTACAAAAACCTCACCGGCCGCATAGCGTGCGGCATCCCTTGAACTGATTTTTCCTTTACCCAGTGCAAAGATCCTGTGTGTATTCTCAATAACCACAATGGCATCATCCACCACTATACCCAATCCGAAGAGCAGGGCAAAGAGTACGATGAAGTTCAGGGTTACATTGGAGCCTACGATAAAGTCGGCTGTAGGCAGGAAGATAAAGGCCAGGAACATGCTCAAAGGAACAGACAAAGCCACAAAGAAGGAGTTGGTGACACCCATGAAGAACATCAGGATAATCATCACGAGGATGAATCCGATGACGATGGAGTTGACCAGCTCATCAAATGCTGCTGAGGCTTTGATGCTCAAGTCTCCGGTGATGTTGACCTTCAGGTCTTTCGGGAAAACATCCCGCTGCATTTCCTTGACGAGTTCGTTGATTTTTTCAGAAGCATTGATCAGGTTCTCTCCGGAACGCTTGATGATGCTGAGGGTAACTACATTTTTGTTGTTGAGCCTGGCGAAACTTTCCCTTTCCTTGACCGTATCGGTGATGTGGGCAAGGTCTCTCAAGTAGAATGGGGCACCATAAATGTTTTTGACAATCACATTGTTCAATTCCAATGCTGAGCGGAATTGTCCGTTCAAGCGGAGTGTTCTTTTTTGTTCACCCACTTCGAGCAGGCCTCCGGAGATGTCTGCATTTTCGCGCTGAAGGGCTGCCTCCACATCACTGAAGCCCACTTTGGCAACTTCCATCTTGTATCGGTCAACATTGATTTGGATTTCCCTTTCCGGGGCTCCTACCACATCAATTCGACTGATTTCAGGAAGCTCTTCAATGCGGTCTTTCATCTGTTCGGCAAACTCAGCGAGTTTCATACCATCATAGTCGCCACTCACGTTTACCGCCATGATGGGTAATTCTGAAAGACTGATTTCCTGTACCACAGGCTCTTGGGTGAGGTCTGTAGGAAGATCTTTCCGTGCTTTGTCGACAGCATCGCGCATCTTTTGCAGGGCAATGTCTGTTTTGACAGAAGTGCTGAACTCCACGATGATGGCCGAGAAGTCTTGCAGCGAGGTGGAGGTGATCTTGTTGATCTTCACACCGGTGATGCCTTTCAGCTGCTTTTCAATGGGCCTGGTTACCAGGCTTTCAATTTCCTTGGGTGAGTTGCCTACATAAACTGTTTGTACGTATATGTTGGGTATGACAACATCAGGAAACTGTTCCTTTGGGAAAGAGACGAACAGCCCGATACCCCAGAGGGAAATAATCAGGGTGATGAGGTAAACTGCTGTTTTGTTTTTGATTGCCCAATCGGTAGGACCGAAGGTCTTGGGGTTTTTTAGCAGTTTGAAAATAGGGTTATCATTTGAAGCGTTATCCATAAAAACTTTTTAGATGGTTGAGACGATTAGTTGGTGGCTGTGGAGATCAGCTGGCCATCATAGAGGCCTTGATATCCTTTGGTGATGAGTTGGTCACCTGTTGCCAATCCGGATTTCACTTCAATCAGTGCATCATAGAATTCACCGATGGAAACCACCTTTTTGCGGGCAACTGTTTTGCCGTTTTCTTTGGCCAATACATAGACATATTTGCCTTTCTCATCTGATTGTACGGTTTCAACAGGCACAACCAATGCGTTCTTTGCTTCGTGGTCGAGGATTTTCACAATAGCAATTTGGTTGGGTTTGATGGTGGATTTGCTGGGCACTTTGCTTTCTGCCACAAAGCTCCTGGAGGTGACATTGATGGTTTCACTCAGCAGGTAGATCGATGAGTTGAAAGATTCATTGATATCAGGAACCTGCACAACAACAGGCATACCTTTGCGGATTTTGCTGATGTAGTTTTCAGGCACATCCACTACTGCTTTCATGGCGCTAGGGTTGACGATGGTGATGGTGGCCATCGGACTGCCCATGAAGGTTTCACCAACCTTGATGGTAACTGCATCCACAACACCGGATACTTCTGCAAAAACCTGTGTGGTGCTCAGTTGCTCTTTCACCAGATCAATTTGTTTTTCCAGGCTTTCCACATTGTTTTTGGCAGAGAGGAATTGTACCTCAGTGCCAATGCCTTCCTTCCAGAGGTTTTCCTGGCGACTGAAAATGTTTTTGGCAAAAGCCAATTGGCTTTCCACTTGCTTGATATTCTGTTGGATGATGCCATCTTCCAGCTTCATCAGCAACTGGCCTTTTTTCACCTGGTCACCTTGCTTCACCAACACTTGCTTTACCTGTCCGCCCATGCCTCTAGGTGTTACATAGTAAACTTGTTCTGTGGTGATTTTGCCCTGCAGTTCAATGTAGTGGGCGAAATCTTGTGTAGCCAGTGCGGTGATTTCCACCAGTTTGATTTTCTCTTCTGTTGTTGTACCGCCCAATTTCAGAATTTCACCTTCGAGTGCTGTAATCTTATCCGACAAGGCGTCACGTTCTTTTGTGAGTTTGGAGAGTTCAGCTTTTTTGGCTGCGATATCCTTGTTTTCCTGTTT
>JBDLUN010000109.1:0-21507 GCA_039805245.1 Bacteroidota bacterium | reverse complement strand
ATTGATTTCAATTTACAAAAAACGCTGCCGCACAAATTTTCTCAATATGGTCCTTCCATAGCAGTGGGCGATGTCAACGGAGATCAGCTGGACGATATGGTGCTTTCCAGCTCTAGTCGCTTTCAAGGTCCGGTGTTGTTCATCCAGCAACGAAATGGCAAATTCAAAAAGCAGGTTCTTCAACTAAAGCTTTCTGAACTGATGAAGGAGGAAGACATGGGCCTCCTTTTGTTTGATGCCGATCAGGACGGCGACAATGATTTGTATGTAGTTCGCGGGAGTTATCAACATGATGCGGGTTCAACCTTATACCAGGACATATTATGTGAAAACGACGGCAAAGGAAACTTTACAATCATATCAGATGCCCTGCCTGCCATCACCGCATCAGGACAGCAAGTGAAAGCAGCGGATATGGATAATGATGGTGACCTTGATTTGTTTGTTGGTGGACGCGTAGAACCCAAAGCTTATCCAAAGCCTGGCCAATCTCTCCTCCTGCGCAATGATTCAGAAAAAGGGAAAATTCGCTTTGCTGATGTTACAGCGCAGTGGTCTACTGCATTACAAAATATCGGCATGGTCAGTGATGCGCTTTGGACTGATTTCGACAATGACAACAATATGGATTTGCTGTTGGCATGTGAATGGAGTCCATTGATTTTCCTTAAAAATACCGGTAATGCATTCCAACGTTTAGAGACATCACCTGAATTGCAAGAGGCAAAAGGCTGGTGGAACAGTCTGTCAGCGGCTGATTTTGATTTGGATGGCGACATGGATTATGTGGCAGGTAATTTCGGATTAAATCAATACTTCAAGTGCTCATCGAATGAACCCCTTCGCATTTACAGCAAAGACTTTGATCAGAATGGTTCTTATGATGCATTCATCTCCTGTTATTTTCCTGATTCAACTGGAAAGCGCAACGAATATTTCTATCATTCCAAGGATGATATGCAGAAACAACTGATTTTGATCAGGAAAAAATTCGAGAAATATGCCGATTTTGGTCGTGCAACGGTTCAGGATGTTTTTACAAAAGAAGAAATGAAAGGGGTTGAGATACGCACTGCAAACCACATGAAAAGCGGTTGGATTGAAAACCTTGGTGCTGGTCAGTTCAAATTGCATGACCTGCCCATTCAGGCACAGGCTGCCCCCTTGTATGGGATGCAATGTAAAGATATCAATGGCGACAGGCTGCCGGACATTCTGTTGATTGGGAATGATTTTGGTATGGAGACCAGTCAGGGTCGTGCTGATGCTTTCAATGGAATGGTGCTCATCAATCGCGGAAACAGGCAATTCGAGCCCATTGGTTTTGGTCAGTCTGGTTTCTATGTTCCCGGAGATGCAAGGGCTCTTTCGGTGGCCGAAGTGGCATCAAAGCCCTATTTAGTTTCCACAGAAAACAGGAAACCTTTGCGCATGTTCGCCATTCCTCATGAACAAACTATGGCTGTTGCAATCATGCCTGGTGATGCCTATGCTATCCTGGTACATCCAGACAACAAAAAGGAAAAAGTTGAATTTAGCAAGGGTTCATCATTTTTGGCCCAGCGTTCAGACATTTGGCGTTTCAATCGTGCAATCAAATCCATTACCTTTTTCAACGCAAAAGGAAATCAAACCAGAACCATACAGCCCAACATACCTATAACTCCTTGATATGCTCAAAACAACCTTAAACTTCCTGCTGTCCTTCGTTCTTTTCACACTCATAACTGGTTGCAGTCAACAGCCCAAACAAGATCCCAATAACCTTCCTCATCAACTCGTCAAGAAGCTGACCGATATCATCGTTGTTGACATTTTTACTCCTCCTGTGGCAAGTCGCATCTACGCCAATTGTACACTTGCCATGTATGAGGCAATCCGTTTCAACCAGGAAGGATATCCCTCCATCACCACCAAATTGAACGGTTTTGGGCCCATGCCTGTACCTGAGCAAGGTAAAACCTATGATTATAGTGTTGCCGCCATCCAGGCATTTTGTGAAACGGCCAAAAAAATCACATTTTCTGCAGATGAAATCAGTATGTATCAGGATTCCCTTATTCAGGCATATGGTAAGCATCTCGATCAATCGGTATTAGATAATTCAATCGGGTTTGGTCAGCGGGTGGCTGATGTTATCGCAAAGAGGCTTTCAACAGACAACTATAAAGAAACCCGCGGAATGGATCGTTTTGAGGTGAAGACAGACGACAGGCAGCGGTGGGTTCCCACCTCACCTGATTATGGTGATGCACTTGAACCACATTGGTTAAAAATGAAAACCCTTGCCTTGCAATCAGCAGATGAAGTCAAGGCTGATCCTTTTGCCGGTTACAGTGAAGACACCACATCTGCTTATTACAAGGAATTGAAGGAAGTGTATGACATTTCCAAAAACCTCAGTGAAGAACAGATTGATATCGCCATTTTTTGGGACGATAACCCTTTTGTTTCCAAGCATAAAGGTCATGTAATGTTTCAGGATAAGAAGATGACACCTGGAGGCCATTGGATGGCCATTACCCGAAAAGCTTGCAGAGACAAGGGTTTTGATGTAAATGCATCTGCAAAGGCATATGCCTATACGGCTGTAGGCCTCTACGATGCCTTCATTTCCTGCTGGTATGAGAAATATAGGTCAGTGCGTATCCGTCCTCAAACGGCTATCCAGCGCCTTTTAGAAGAGCAGTGGTTTTCCTATATCCAAACCCCACCATTTCCAGAATATACTTCAGGTCACAGCACCATTTCTGCAGCTGCGGCTGAAATGCTCACACACTTATTTGGAGATGGATATGCTTTTACGGATTCATCAGAGTTGGAATACAATTTGCCCATCAGGTCATTCAAATCATTCCGTGAAGCAGCGCTCGAAGCTTCTGTAAGTCGTGTTTACGGCGGAATACATTACCGTTCAGGATGTGAAAATGGCAATATCCAGGGTAAAAAAGTGGCAGCACTGGCAATTGAACGTATTGAGCATTGATTTTTCTCAATGACTGCAGTCGTCTGTATGGCAATGTGCAGCCTTTCTGCAGTCGGTATAATTGAGGTAATGGGCACTGATGATCAGCACAACAGCAGGAATCAGAAACCACATCTGTTGGGCATGCAATACCTGTTTCAGTACGAGGAGGATCATCCCGGAAATAAAGATCGCGATGGGGAGTTTTTTATGGTGATGCTTGCGAAAACCGTGCATTAAAGAGTAAATCCCTATGACCAAGGCAATCATGATCATCAGGAGTTCAAACCAAATGTTGTTGATGATATTGACCCCGAGAATGGGAAGGCTGGTCAATACGAGGGGGAGCAGTGCACAGTGTATAGCACAGGCTACTGACGCTGCAATTCCCAAGGCATCGTAATTGATTTTAAACATAGTAAGGGAACAAATTTACATCTTTTGCAACAAAGTTGCATTCTTCCATTGAACTAAAATAGCGGGGACCTGCGTATTTTTGTACGAAATATCAATCATGAGCAAAAAGGCTGTGCGTTACCTCGTTTTTTTCGCAATCCTGTTGGGAGGATTTTATTTTGCCATGATCAAGCTTACGGACTTCGAGGAAGTCAAGTTGCCTGTTTTGAATACAGTTCAACCATTCCGTTTCACCCGGCAAGATAGCCTGACAGTAACGCAGAAAGAAATAGCCAATCGCGTCTATGTAGCAGAATATTTCTTTACCACCTGCAAGGGCATTTGTCCGAAAATGAATAAGAATATGAAGGCTATCTATGACCAATTCAAATCGGATACCAGCTTTATGATTATTTCCCATACGGTAAACCCTGAAACGGATTCCTTGCCCATATTGCGCCATTATGCGGATTCATTGGGTGCCCAACCACAAAACTGGTGGTTTCTCACTGGCAGCAAAGCAGATCTTTACCAGACGGCAAGGGAGAGTTATCTCCTCGATGATCCCAAGAACAGCAGCAAAAATATTGATGAGCAATTCCTGCATACCCAGTTTTTTGCGTTGGTGGACAGGCAGGGTCGCGTTAGGGGTATATATGATGGAATCAAGAAGGATGAAGTGACCCAACTGACACAGGATATCGAAAAGCTCATCAAAGAGTGATGGTCAAAAAAAGCACAGACATATTGAAGCAGAGTGGTTTGAGTATCACCGCAGGCAGGAAATCCATCTTGGATGTTTTCATTGCCTCCGGCAATGCTTTGGCCCATCAGGATATTGAAACAGTGTGTTCAGAACAATTTGACAGGGTTACCATTTACAGGACTTTACAAACATTTTTGGAGAAGGGAATCATCCACAGCATCCCCGCCACAGACAATATCACCCGTTATGCCTTGTGCAGTGAAACCTGCACCAGTTCTGGCCACCACCACGATAACCACATTCATTTCCGGTGTGAGAAATGCAGCAAAACCCTTTGCTTGGACGAGGTTTCCATCCCGGCTGTAAAGTTACCGGAGGGCTATACCTTGCATGAAATCAATATGGTGGTCAATGGCATTTGCAAAACCTGCCAATAAAAAAAGTCCCGGTGTAAAAACACCGGGGCATTCGTTAAGGCTCTGATTAGTAGCACCACAAAGATAAGACTGCCCATGTTGGCGGCATAAAACCGGCACTACCCTAATAGTGGTATCTCAGAGTTTATCCAATTCGTTTTTGACAAAAATCATCAATTCACTGATCGTTTCAGGTGAGAAGTCGAAGCTAATACCGGCAGCTGCATACAGCTCTGGCAGCGTTTTGGTTCCACCCAGACTCAGGGCATATTGATAATTCTCTAGTGCTTTTTTGGGATTTTCCCTATATTGTTTCCACATGCCAATGGCTCCCAATTGTGCTATGCCATATTCGATGTAGTAGAAGGGAACTTCAAAAAGGTGTAGTTGCCTTTGCCAATTGTACCCCCTGAAGGTTTCCAATCCACTGTAATCAATTACAGATGAAGAGAATTCATTCAGAATGGCGAGCCAGTTTTCTTTTCTCTCATCCAGACTGTGGTTCGGATTTTCATATACCCAATGCTGGAATTTGTCTATCGTGGCTATCCATGGAAATATGGTGATTACCCTTTCCAGTTGATGTCTTTTAGCCCTGTTCATTTCAGCAGTATTGTCAAAGAAAACATCCCAGTGATCCATGGTGAACAGTTCCATGGACATACTGGCTACTTCAGCCATTTCTGTCGGGTATTCTTTGAAGCCGGTGAGTTCCAATCCATGTGCCAAAAAAGAATGGATGGCATGCCCTGCCTCATGAACCATGGTGGTGAGGTCAGACATCTGCGATGCAGCATTCATGAAGATGAATGGCGCTCCGCTTTCAGCCAGTGGCATATTGTATCCACCGGGAGCCTTACCCATTCTGCTGTCGAGATCTAGGTGGTTGAGTTCCTCCATTTTGCGCAAACAGTTGCCAAAGAAAGGATCCAGTTTGTCAAGGCAGGCAATGGAGCGGGCGAGGAGATCCTTGCCATCAGTAAAAGGCCTCAGGGGGCTGATACCGGCAGGTTCAGCATCCGTATCCCATGGACGCAGTGTATCCAAGCCCAGCCTGTTTTGCTGATGCCTGTAAATATCATCCATCAGCGGCATAACATGTTTGCTGACAGCTTCATGAAATTGGAAACAGGATGCCGGCGTATAATCGAACCGACCCATTTCCGCAAATTTGTAGTCACGGTAGTTATCGAATCCAGTATTGCGGGCTATCTGATGTCTTCTCGCAATGAGGTTGCTGAAAAGTTCATTCAAGGTTTCCTTGTCTGCCAATCTGCGTTCCGCTATTTTCCGGTAAACCTTTTCCCTTACTGCACGGTCTTCGTGCTCCAGAAATTTGGCTGCCTGTTGCAGTGTGTATTCCTTGCCATCCTGTTCGATCGTCATTTTGCCTGCAACAGCGCCGTATTGTTGCTGGAGCACACTCATTTCCGCCTGCAGCGGAATATTTTCTTCCCGGAACAGGTCTATGCTTTTCTTGACCGACCTCAAGTAAGTGAAATATTTCTTTTGATCCAGCTGTGCTGTAAAAGGGCAATCAACAAGTTTGCGGTTCAAGAGATCTGCATAGGGCTGGATCTTGGGCTGGATTTCCATGAAGAAGAAATTGAAAGCCTCTTCCAGTTCCTTGTTTGCGGTATCACAGGTCATCCTGACCTGACGCCAACAGGCATCTTCGCTGATGAAAGCCTCTAGTTCACTCATGTCTTTCAGCCACTGCTCCAGATCTTCGTTGCTTTCAATCGGCCTTTCTGTTAACCCGATGAAGTAAGGTGCAAGGGCATCCCAGCTGGTCAGGGTAAAGTCTGCCGGCAGAAAGCTGTGTTTCAGCTTTTCAATTGCTGCGGTGTTAGCCATGGTTTGAATTTTAGGTGAGGGTTACTCTGCTTCAGCCGTTTCATCATTCTCTGGTACAGCTGTCAGTTTCAATTCGATATCGTGTTTTTTGATAACACCGAACCAGCGTACCATTTTTTTCATATCGCTGCTGTAAACACGCTCAAAATCCATGTTGGGGTATACTTCACCAAAATAGGTTTTAACCGCTTTGTTGTCTTTTTCAGCAGGTAGAGCAGTTCCTGCAGCTTCCATCGCTTTAAAGATTTCAATCAGGTTAACATTGTCTTCACTTGTATAGACCTCGATGGTTTCCAGATGGGAAAACTGGTGCATCCTACTGGAAACGAATTTGGTAGTGTTATCATCCAAAGACTTCACGATCGCTCCATCGGTCTTGCTGCTGACCAATTCAAAAAGTCCAGAAAAGCCGGTAACCGAAATGAGTTTGTTGTATTCCATGTTCACAATTTAGTCCACGCAAGTTACAACCAAATGCTTAATTGTTGGCTGCCAGGATATTGCCGATGCGTTTTTCAATAGCTTCCAATTCGCTGAAGCCTCTGGCAATCATATACAATTTGCTTTCCTCCATTTGCAGAAAAACACAGGGAAAGCCAGAAACTTGCAGTTGTTTCACCAATGAAAAATCATAATAGGCCTTTTCCTGGTATGCAGGATCTTTCAGTTTGTTGTAAAAGTCTGCTGCATCCATATCATATTTTTCAAGCAGGTGTCTGTAAGCCTCCTTATCGGTCAGATCCCTACCTTCGGCATACAAGGCATCTTGCAAATCAGCAGCAAATTCAATGGTGGCAGCAGGAAATTTCTCCCTGAAGATGGCCATTGCTATGGCGGCCATTTCGGAGTTGGGAAACCAGTCGCTTTGATCAGGGTTGAAAATATGCCAAAGAAAATCCTCGCCAAACTTAACGCCCGTCATGCTTTCAACCGTGGTATAGGCTCCTTTGATATAATCGGCAATGGCACCAATGTGTTTGGTTGAATCAGCAGGAATCATGCCACCAGAAAGCGTTTCAAATTCAAACTGGTCGCGGTATTTATTCCAAAGTGCTTTGATGACCGGACTGAACCCGTAACACCATCCGCAATAGGCATCGTAACAATAAATTATTCTTGGTTTCATGTCAGTCGATGTTAAAAGCATCCAAGTTGAACAGTTCAGTGTATTTCCCTGTTTTTCCGGCATAAAATGACCGTATCAGTGCCATATCAGCAGCTTTGTTGCCGGAAAGGTAGATGGGGTCGCCAAAGCCGCCTTCCTTTTTTTTGAAATCCAGGTAGCCTGGCAAGATGGGAACATTGGCGCCCAGAGCAGCGTAGTAAAAACCGGATTTGACTCTGTCAACCCGTTTACGCGTTCCTTCAGCCGGGATGGCGATGAAAATTTTATCCTGCTGCTTGAAGAGATTGACAATCTGATCTGTCAGGTTGTTTTTTTTACTGCGTTCAACAGGAATGGCACCTGTATTCTTGAGCAATATACTCAGTGGAAAAAAATTCACTTCCTTTTTGATCAGGTAGCGCATCTTCAACTTCAACTGCTTGAACACTGCCAGTGCATAGACAAAGTCCCAGTTGCTGGTATGGGGTGCTGCAATGACAACCGCTTTCTTCAGATCGGATGGAGGCGTTCCCACGATCTTCCAGCCTTTCAATTTGAACAGGATTATGAATAGTTTGGTAATCATCTGTTTAATGTGCTTCCAGCCAATTTTCTCCCATGCCTGCCTCTGCAATGACAGGTACCTGGTTGGGCAGTGGCAATGCATTTTCCATATTCTCCAAGATACAGGCCCTGAGTGCTTCCGCTTCGGATTTCAGCGCATCAAAGATCAATTCATCATGCACCTGTAAAATCATTTTGCTTTTGAATCCTTCCTGTTTAATGGCTTTATGCACTTTAATCATGGCCAATTTGATCATATCGGCTGCCGAGCCCTGTATGGGGGAGTTGATTGCATTGCGTTCAGCGAAACCGCGCACAGTGAAATTGGATGAGTTGATATCCCTGAGCCATCGCTTTCTGCCCATCAGTGTTTCCACATACCCACGCTCTCGAGCAAATTGGATGGTTGATTCCATGTACCCGTTAATACCGGAAAATTCCTTTTTGTAGTTGTCGATGATTGTTTTGGCTTCTGTTCTGCTGATACCCAGGTTGTCTGCCAGTCCGAACGCCCCTTGACCATATATGATTCCGAAGTTTACACTTTTGGCTTTGTAGCGCATTTCTTTGGTGACATCGGCTTCATCAATGCCATAGACTTTTGCAGCAGTTGCCGTATGGATGTCTTTGCCCAAACGGAAAGCCTCACACATGTTGGGATCGCCACTGATGGCAGCAACAATGCGCAATTCTATTTGAGAGTAGTCTGCTGAAATGAGTACATGGTCTTTATCCCTGGGGATGAATGCTTTCCTGATCTCTTTTCCCCGGTCACTTCTAACCGGAATATTCTGCAGGTTGGGGTTGTTGCTGGCCAACCTGCCGGTTACCGCAACTGCCTGACCATAGGTTGTATGCACCCTGCCGGTTTTGGGATTAATCAAGGCTGGTAATGCATCTACGTAAGTTGATTTCAATTTGGAAAGCTGCCGGAATGCCAGGATATCGGATACGATGGGAAACTGATGCGCCAACTTTTGTAAAACATCCTCACCGGTTGCGTATTGTCCGGTTTTGGTCTTCTTCGCTTTGGGGTCAAGCATCAGCTTTTCAAAGAGCACTTCACCGAGCTGTTTCGGTGATGCGAGGTTGAAACGGACACCTGCAATGCGGTAAACCGATTCTTCCGCAATTTTGGCTTCCTTTTCCAACTCAACAGAGTAATCTTTGAGGAATTCCTCATCCACCCGCACACCTTCAAATTCCATGTCCGCCAACACTTTCACCAAGGGGTTTTCCACTTGCGTGAAGACTTTTTCAACTTGTTTGCTGCTGATGATGGGTTCAAAAATCTGTTTCAGTTGCAAGGTGATGTCGGCATCTTCCCCTGCGTATTCCTTGATTTTGTCCATTTCAACATCACGCATGCTGCCCTGTTGTTTTCCCTTCTTGCCAATCAGCTCTTCAATATGTACCGGTTCGTATTGCAGGTATTGTGCGCTGAGCTGATCCATCCCGCGCTTTCCCTCCGGTTCAATGACATAATGCGCGAGCATGGTATCGAAAATTTCACCAGCAAGTTCTACCCCATGGTTTTTGAGTACGAGCAAATCATATTTGATGTTTTGTCCGATCCAGATTTTTGAACTGTCACTGAATAAAGTGCTGAACAACTGTAGGATTTCCAAAGTCTGTTGCCTGTTCGCCGGGCAGGGAACATAGCTTGCTGTGCCCGGTTTGACTGAAAAACTCAGTCCTACCAGTTCTGCCTGGTTGGCATCGAGACTGGTTGTTTCGGTATCAAAACAGATCTCTTGTACACCCTGCAAATCCTTAACCAATACATTGATTTTTTCTGCTGTATCAATCAGTTCATAATGATGCGGTGTGTTGTGGATGTTTTTGTCTGCTGCAAGATGGCTACTGTCAGTTGAAGGCGTTTCAACAGTCATCACACCTGCTGAAACAGTAGTGCCGGAACCTCCAAAAAGATCGCCTTGAACGGTGCTGCCGGTTTTTTCAGCGGGACCGGCAATCGGAATATCCTCTCCGAGAATCCGTTTGCCAATGGTTCTGAACTCCAGTTCGCTGAAGATTTCTCTCAACGCATCCTTGTTGGGATCTTTGACAGCGAAATTCTCTTCGTGGAATGCAACAGGTACTGATGTGATGATGGTTGCCAGTTTCTTGCTCATGATGGCAAGGTCTTTTCCTTGCCTTACTTTTTCACCCAAGGCGCCTTTGATCTTGTCTGCGTTCTCCAGCACATTTTCAACAGTGCCATATTCTGCGAGGAGTTTTGCAGCAGTTTTTTCACCTACGCCGGGAATACCGGGGATGTTGTCGACTGCATCGCCCATCATGGCCAGGATATCAATCACTTGGGAAACGTTGTTGATATTCCATTTTTCACAGACTTCTTTCGGACCAATGATTTCGAAATCACCACCTTGGTAGGGTGGTTTGAATATTTTGATGTTGTCGCTTACAAGCTGCCCGTAATCTTTATCAGGGGTTACCATGTAAACTTCATATCCAGCCTTTTCAGCCTGCTTCGCCAAGGTTCCAATCACATCATCAGCCTCAAACCCATCGGTTTCGATGATGGGTATATTCAACCCTTCGATGATCTTCCTGATATCGGGTAGTGAAGCCAAAAGGTCTTCCGGTGCCTCTTGCCTGTTTGCTTTGTAATCGGCAAAATCAATATGCCTTTCTGTGGGAGCAGCTGTATCAAAACAGACAGCCATATGGCTTGGTTTCTGTTTGTTGAGCAAGTCGATCAAGGCATTGGTAAAACCAAACTGTGCGTTGGTGTTTTTGCCTTTGCTGGTGATACGTGGACTCCTGATTAATGCGTAGTAGGCCCGAAAAATTAAAGCGAAAGCATCCAGTAGAAACAGGCGTTTATCCATGAGGCAAAGATAGAGGATAGAGAATAGAGATGAGTGAATAGTAAATTGAGAAAAGAACTATTTACTATTCTTTGTTTACTATACCCTATTTAATATTTCAGGCAACATCTTCCTCCAAGTTGGCCAGTCGTGGTGAACATCATCTCCCCAAACTTCAAGTTGATGCGGAATGGATTTGTTATGCAGCACTGCAGAAAACCGCCTGTTGGCATCAGGATCTTCATGTGCACCACTGCCGGTGGCAATGGTTATTTTTCCTTTTCTGATGTTTTCCAACACCTGATGGTCTTCGAGGTTGGGGATGAAATGCATCGGTGAATTGAAATACACCTGCTCATCGTAAAATCCATCGGTATATTCCATCAAGTCATAAACGCCGCTCATGGCAATTACGCCTTGCAGCAAATCTGGCCTTTTCAGAAAGAGGTTCATCGCATGGAATGCACCAAAAGAGGCGCCACAAGTGATGATGGGTATTTCTTCAGAAGTCTTGTTCCTGATGAAAGGAATAACTTCATTGAAAATATAAGTATTGAATTGGTTCTGTCTGATGGCTTTGTGTGCACCTTCCATACCCTTGTGCATCCAACTTTCCGTATTGATGCTGTTGACGGAGAAAATTTTCAATCTGCCGGCATCAAGTAGGGGTTGAAGCGCATGGATGAGTTCGAACCGTTCATACTCCAGAAAATCTGCAGCGGCGGTAGGTATCATCAGCAGCGCATACCCGTAATGTCCGTAAACAGCTACAGGCATTTCCTTTTGGAGTGCGGGGCTGAACCACTGGTGCAGTTCCTTCATCAGATCAGGGTACCACTTTGATGATTCCTCTCATCACCGATGCATGTCCTGGGAATGAACAGATGAAAGGGTACTCACCTGGTGTTGAAGGAGCAATAAAGTAGATGGATTCAATCTCGTCGGGTTG
Organism: Bacteroidota bacterium; assembly: GCA_039805245.1. Taxonomy (GTDB): domain Bacteria; phylum Bacteroidota; class Bacteroidia; order Chitinophagales; family Chitinophagaceae; genus Pollutibacter. Next base: position 9,715 of record JBDLUN010000109.1, on the reverse strand, counting down.
CAGGATTTTCGTATGAAACAGCACTTTAGGACTGTTCGGCACATAATTCATTTCTGCACCTTTCAATCCCAGTTTCAAAGCGAGATTACCTACTTCATCTGCGGATCCGGGTGCCACCACCACTACATTGTGGGTCATGTCATCGTTATTGGAGAAAATCAGTCTCACTTTAGCCCCCGCTTTGACTTCAAAGCGGTTGATATCAAATTTCAAACCTGGTTTGGTGCCCAGTTTGATGGTAACATCAGCCTGTCCCCAGTCACCTGGCATGGTCAACTTGCGTTTTGCTGTGATGGTGTTGACTGCTTTGGTAGGAGATTTCATGTGCATATCATGGTTCATCCCTGCATGTGACATTTTTACCAGCTGATCGGGTTTCAGTTCGGTTTGAGGTCCTTCTGGGATGTTATTCATGGTGTAGAAAGCAAAATCATGCAACAGCGTCTTTCCATCGGTGGATTCAAGACCCGCCAGTTTCACTTCGTGGATATGTCCTTCCATAACACTGTCAAGTACCAGTTTAACTTTTCTGCCGTCGGCTGAGGGAACGATGCCTTTGATTTTGCGGATCCTGTTGTTGATGATCGGACTGCCATACTGGTGGTGGTACTTGTATATGAAGCTGTTGACGTTGTAGTTCATGGCATTCTTCAGTTTGGATGCTTCAACCGGTAAGGTGAACTCAATTTCCAATCCGTCAGGCAATGCATGAATATCTTTCATTTCAAAGGGAGTCTCACCATTCCAGGTAAGCCTTTGCAAGGCGTAATTTTCCTTGCCTGTACTGGCCCACCCGCGGCTGGTCATGCCTGCGAACATGGATCCGTCAAGTCCCCAACGCAAGCGCAGGAGTCCGGATGCAAATCCCTCATAAAAAGGATAACAGGCTCCCTGGTATTTGCCATTCACTTTTTCAAGTGACATGCGCATAATTTTGGAATGACCTTGGTCTGCCACAAAATATTGGTTCACAAATGGGCCAAAAGCACCGCTGGTGTTGTCTTCGAGGATATCGGAGGTGGAAATGCCCATGAGTGTGTGTGGAAACCAAACTGCGGGCAGTTTGAGTTCCTTGATTTTCTTTGCTGCTTCGTGCATGGGCTGACCGTTATCAACAATTTTGAGGTCTTCCTTTGTCAATTTTAATGGGGACTCCGGTTCTTTTGTCCAATTCAATCCGCCGGCATTACCGGCAAAGTCTCCTTTTTCAAGGTGTGTAACACGACCGCTGCCCACCCAATCACCTTGGTTTTCAGCATAAAAAATATCTCCCTGGCTGTTGATGTTGAAGCCTGCCGGTGAACGCAAACCAGTAGCAATGGGTTCCTGAGTACCGTCTGGTTTGATTTTCAGCAACCAACCATGCCATTTGCCCAGCCCGTCGCCATAGCCTACCCAAGCAACATTAAGGGTTACGAGCATGTCTCCGTTTTTGTCGAATATGGGGCCATAAGCGTATTCATGGTAGTTTCCACTGAGTTGGAACAGGGATATTGGCGTGTAGGCATCTGCTTTGCCGTCACCATCGCGATCCTCAATTTTGGTCAGTTCGCCCCTCTGCGTGCAATAAAAGGCACCATCCCTGTAGGCCAGGCCAAGCACTTCATGCAAACCAGATGCAAAACGGGTAAAATGTGGCTGACCAGAACCGTAAGCGTTTTGGATAATCCAGATTTCGCCCCTTCGTGTAGAAGCTGCAATGCGGCCGTCTGGCATCACGGCAATGCCACCCACTTCCAGTTTAACCTCTTCCGGTATGGCAACAGTTTTGAGTGAATAGTAATCCTTTTCTGATTGCACGGAATTGCGCTGTGCGAAGGATACATTGGCAATCAGCAACAGGAGGGCGATGATGCGGGTTCTTTTGAGGCACATGGAAAGCTACTTTTTGTGTGTATAGAATGATTTACCAATTTCCTTACCAAATCAGGTTATATTGGATGGGCTCACTGGCAGGCAACAGCAAAACCTGTTGGTCCAGGTACGTTTCTATTTTCGGGATGAGGGCAGGACTGATTTGAATATAATATCCGCCATTGCCGATGTTATAAATCCCACCGCCGAGGGGAGTGATGGATTTGCCTTGTGCAATGCGGATCATCAGTTTTTCTTTTCCTTCTCCTGATGCTGCCAGGATTCGTTTGATACCCCGGCCTTGTTCAGCAGGTGTCAGCTGATCGGTAATCTTGATGCTTTTGTGTTGAAAGGAAAAAGTGGGTTGCCCGGTTGCATTTAAGGTATAACCCTTGTATTGGTAGTCGGAGATGGAATCTTTCTTCAAGGTTTTATCATAAATCGGGCAATTTCCTGCCAAAACAACTGCAGATCCCATGGGCGTGCTGGTTTGGGGTTCTCCCCTTTCATACCACATGTCTGTTGCATTCAGGAAATCACCTCTCCACATTTGAAGAATGGCACCCTGCATCAGATCAAAGGCATAGTGAATTTGTGAAGGGTCGCCAACAGAAAGAACATGTGTCAACTTTCTGCCTTGGTGGTTCATGAACGAACGGATGATTTCGGGATTGCTTTCGGCACGAACGGCAATCAGGGGTTCAGGAGCCCTTTCAGGCATCGATGCTGGCGCATGCAAGGCAACAGCTCTGCTGTTGGGTTTTTCAATGTAGAGCGACAAACCGCTGCGTGACCAGTTGATATCTTTGTTCACCCACAATTTGAATTGGTGTTCTCCGGCTTCCAATGCCACCTGACCATCCAAAGGGAAACCTCCGAAATGTGTCCAACCCTGTGGTATAACCGTCTTCCCGTCAATCTCAAAGCTGCCATCACCGGAAAAGTGCATGGAAAAGGTGTACATGTCTTTTACCGGTACATTCAGTTTGCCCTCAAACTGGATGAAATATTGGTCTTTTGCCGGAGCTAGTCTTGCATCTAATGCAGCTGCTTTTCCTTGGCTGGTAGGTTTTGTCTTCACTGCTTCTGCAGGTGTCTTGGCGGTCTTTTCGTAGTAGGCATATGTGATATCCTTCATGCCAACTTTCAATTCATCTTGTGGAGCATATTTGAAATTCTTGATGGCTATCGCGCCATGGTCACCTTGAATCATAAGCGGGCCATAGGGTCTTTCATCATCGAAGGCAGCAGCTCTTGTCGGACCACTTACGTTGATATGTTCATGGAGAGTAATGCCGTTCAATTTGACATAAACGAACTTGGCTGAAGTTGTTTTTTTACCTGCAGCATCAAATCTCGGAGCCTGAAAAGAGATTTCCATGTGCTGCCACAAACCAGGTGCCAATGCGGCATTCTTGAGAGGGGCCTTTCCTTCGTATCCTTTATCATCTTTCCATCTTTCATAAATTCCACCCATATCACCATGCTTGGGCAATTTCACACCCCAACTGTCATTGATCTGCACTTCATAGCGTGATTGCAAATAAATGCCGGAGTTGGAGCCTTTGGGTATCATGAAATCGAATTCAAGAATCACATCGCCGTGTTCCATTTGGGTTACCAGATGATGGCCAGGCTTGAATTGTATACTTCGGTTGTAGGCATTATAGATGATGCCTGTTCCTTTTGCCGGATTCAATGCGGTGTCACTGAAACTTCCTTGAATATCGCCGATAATCTGCCAATTGGCTGATGCCCCGTTGAATGCATCCAGGTTGTTCAGGGGAAGATCTTTCAGTCGGGGTTTGACCTTTTGGGCGGCAGTTTGGAAAGTCAGAAGCAGGTTGAATGCCAAGAGGGAAAGGAAGATCGGGCGCATGACAATAATTTATTGAATTGTGAATTTAACCAATTCGCAACAAATGAAAACCGGAAATTCAGTCTTTGCAATTATTGCATTTTTTCCAATTGCCCTTTTGCCTCAAACATGAGGTCCCTCAACCGGGCAGCCTCCATGAAGTCGAGGTCTTTTGCGGCCTTTTCCATGGTCTTTTTGAGTTTGGCAATGTGTTTTTCCATCTGTGGAATGGTCGTGTAAGCGGTTTGCTCCTCTGCCACCTTGCTACTTTCATGGTCTTCAGCTACTGCAGCCAGACTGCTGTTTTCATCATAACCTTTGATGTCCAATACGGCAGTTTGCGCAAAGACCTGCTCTTTGCTTTTGGTTACCGTTTTGGGTGTGATATGATGTTCCAGGTTATAGGCTATTTGTTTGGCTCTCCGGCGATCGGTTTCATCCATGGTTTTTTGCATACTGCCGGTAATGTTGTCGGCATAGAAAATGACCCTACCATCCACGTTCCGTGCGGCCCTTCCTGCTGTCTGGGTCAGTGATTTTTCATTCCGCAAGTACCCTTCCTTGTCTGCATCGAGAATGGCCACCAATGATACCTCCGGCAGGTCAAGCCCTTCTCGCAAGAGGTTAACTCCCACCAGCACATCGATTTCACCCAACCGCAGTTGCCGTAGTATTTCCACCCTATCAAGGGTATCCACTTCGCTATGGATGTATTTGGATTTGATATGGATGCGTTGCAGGTATTTGTCCATCTCCTCCGCCATGCGTTTGGTGAGTGTGGTCACCAGCACTCGATCCCCTTTTTTGACTGTTTTGTCAATTTCATCGAGTAGGTCATCCACTTGATTGATGCTTGGTCTTACTTCTATGGGCGGGTCAAGCAAACCTGTAGGTCTAACAACCTGTTCCACCACCACGCCCTCTGATTTTTGCAGCTCATATTCTCCGGGGGTTGCAGAAACAAAAACAACCTGACCGGTCATCCTTTCGAATTCATTGAAATTGAGCGGACGGTTATCCAATGCTGCAGGGAGTCTGAAACCATAGTCTACCAACACCATCTTCCTGCTCCTGTCTCCGCCATACATACCGCTAACCTGTGGTATGGTTTGATGGCTTTCATCTATCACACAGAGGAAATCATCCGGGAAATAATCAAGGAGGCAGAATGGGCGAGCTCCGGGTTGCCTTCTGTCGAAAAACCGAGAATAGTTTTCAATACCGTTACAGTATCCAAGTTCCTTAATCATTTCAATATCAAAATTCACTCGCTCGCTCAGGCGCTGGGCTTCAATGAATTTTCCCGAGTCTTTGAAATACTGCACTTGCTTGCCCAATTCATCCAGGATCTCTGAGATCACCTGGTTGATGATTTCTTTGGGAGCGAGGTAAAGATTGGCTGGAAAAATGGCTGCATTGTCTACCGATGCAATTCTTTTACCACTGGTGATTTCGAGGGTATCGATGGATTCGATTTCATCCCCAAAGAAGGTGATGCGGTATCCAAAATCTACATAGGGTAGGTTGATGTCCACTGTATCCCCTTTGACCCTGAAACTGCCGCGTTTGAAATCAATTTGGGTACGGTGGTATAGGGAATTGACCAATGCGTGCAGGAATCCCTGTCTGCTGATTATTTGGCCTTTGTGTATGCGTACAATACCATTTTCAAATTCAGTTGGATTTCCCATACCATAGATGCAGCTGACTGAAGCAACAACGATGATATCTCTCCTGCCACTGAGCAGTTCTGAGGTGGCCTGCAGGCGCAGTTTATCCAGCTCTTCATTGATGGCCAGGTCCTTTTCAATATAGGTGTCACTAACCGGCATGTACGCCTCCGGTTGGTAATAATCGTAGTAGGAAACGAAATAGCCAACGGCATTGTCAGGGAAAAACTGTTTGAATTCCCCGTAAAGCTGTGCCACCAATGTCTTGTTGTGTGTGAGCACCAATGTTGGCCTTTGCACTTGCTGGATAACGTTGGCCATGGTAAATGTCTTACCAGATCCCGTTACACCGAGTAGTGTCTGGAATTGTTCACCATTATTGATGCATTCAACCAGTTGTCTGATGGCTTCAGGCTGATCGCCAGCTGGCTGATATGGTGCATGCAATTGGAAGGGCATGCTGCAAAATTAACGCCTATTTACCGGAATAGCGCCGGATGGATGTCATCATGCGGTGTTTGTTCCTGAAAGAAACGTCCAGCGGTAACCAGTGCCTCTTCCTGGAAAAGATTGGAAATGAAGGTGATGCTGTTGGGAACACCCTGTTTGGTCAGTCCAATTGGCATGCAGAGAGCGGGATGTCCGGTTAGGTTTGTTATTGCGAGCTGACGGCCTCCATATGTTGGTGTGATGATGACATCAAAGTCCTGCAGCGCATTGTTGAAGGATTGCATCAAGAGGCTCCGGTGCCGGCTGGCATTGATATACTCCACTGCGGGTATGGTTCTGGAAACCCTGAAATAATTGGGCCAGTCGTTTCTCGTCTGTCTGGTCATTTCATCATCCAAATCCGTGCGGGTAAATGCATCGAAGGCTGCAGCGGATTCTGCACCTACCACCATCCCGATGATATCAAAGCGGTAGATTTCTGTATCGGGGAGGTGCATGGGTTTCGGGTCGATACCTGCAGCTTGAAGTGCCTTGATGACTCCCCACTCCTGACCGGCGGTATCAAGCTTTTCAAAGTGGTTTGCCGCATAACCAATCCTGAGTTTTTTGGCATCGGCTTTCAAGTCGAGGTTGAATGATGCCTGAACGGCACTGGCGTCTTCTCCGTCTGTTCCATGCAGAAATGCAAAAACGGTTGCAGCATCTGCTGCCGTTCTGCAAATCGGTCCTGCCTTGTCGAGGCTCCAACTCAATGTCATAGCGCCGGAACGACTGATGCTCCCAAATGTTGGTCTCAATCCGGTTGCGCCGCAATTGTGGCTGGGCGAGATGATGGACCCGTGTGTTTCTGTGCCAATAGCAAAGGGTACCAATCCTGCAACGGTGGCTGAAGCTGATCCTGCTGAAGATCCGCTTGAACCCCTTTCCAGGTTCCACGGGTTCTTTGTCCGACCCCCATACCAATAATCGCCCATAGCCAGTGCGCCGAGGGTGAATTTGGCAACCAGTACGGCTCCAGCATTTTTCATTTGTGTATACACAAAAGCGTCTTCATCAATGGTTTGGTTGCGGTAGGGTTGCGCACCCCAGGTTGTTTTGGTTCCCTTAACTGCAAAGAGATCTTTCAATCCGTAAGGAATGCCGTGCAGAGGCCCCCTATCCATCCCCTTTTGTAATTCATTATCTGCCTGTGCAGCCTGTTCCATAGCGATGGATTCGGTGAGGCTGATTACGCATTGCAGCGTGTCACCGAATTTCCTGATCCGGTCCAGGAAGAGTAGGGTCAGTTCCTTGGAACTGATAGATTTGTTGCGCAGCAAAGACGCCAGCTGGTTGATGCTGTAAAAGGCAAGATCTTCTTTTCTTTCCGGCATCCTGATCGATTTGTCGTAACGCCATTTGATTTTTTGCTGAGGAATCCTATCCGGAACCAGCACTTGGGCCATGCTCATACCCACATGATTTTGCAGTGGCAGTCCGTGTATCTTCTTGTAATCATTCACATTATCCCGCAGATCAGGCATCATCATTTCCAATTCTTGCTGGGTATATTGGATGTCCATCAATTTGGAGGCTGCTGTAACATCAGCTTTACTGATAGTGTCTTGCGCATTGAGGTTTAAGGTGATGGATAGCAGTGCAAGGGGTAGAATTGATCTGAATTTTTTTTTCATATGATGCCTATTGGTTTCCAACGTCTCTTTTGATATAGGTGCTGTAATCGGGTATGATGCAGGTGTATTCTGTATGCATTAGCGGGGAGGTTAGCAAAAAATCTGCTGTAGCCCGATCGCAGGCAAAGGGGATATTCCAGGTTACTGCCAGACGCAACAGGGCTTTGATGTCTGGGTCATGGGGTTGGGCTTCCATGGGATCCCAGAAAAATATCAGCGTATCCACTTTTCCTTCTGCAATCATGGCTCCGATTTGCTGGTCTCCGCCAAGGGGTCCGCTCAACAGTTTCTTGATTGACCTGTCCAATGCCGCTTCCAGGAGTTTCCCAGTTGTACCGGTTGCCACTAATTCATGTCTGGATAATGCAGTTTTATTGTAGACCGCCCATTCGATGAGTTCCTTTTTCTTGTTGTCATGTGCTACCAGAGCAATGCATTTTCTCGCGTCCAGCAATCTTTTCTTTTCCATGCTTTTTGTTCTACGGTGAAAATAAATAAAAAACCGCATCCCGCATTAGCGGGACACGGCTTCCAAACCAGGCAGCAACTGCATTAAGCCGCCTGCATCTCTTTGATTTTTTCCCTGATTTTGACTTCAATTTCATTGGCCAATTCCGGATTGTCGGTCATCAATTGCCTTACGCCATCCCTACCCTGACCGAGTTTATCTCCGTTATAGCTGTACCAGCTGCCGCTTTTTTGTATGATGCCCAATTCAACACCCATATCGATGATTTCGCCGGTTTTGGATATGCCTTCACCGAAAATGATGTCAAATTCTGCTGATCTGAATGGGGGAGCCACTTTATTTTTCACCACTTTCACTTTGACCCTGTTACCAATCGCTTCGTCACCATCTTTGATTTGGGCAGCCCTGCGGATATCGAGTCGCACAGAGGCATAGAATTTCAAGGCATTACCACCTGTAGTTGTCTCTGGATTGCCAAACATAACACCAATTTTTTCCCGCAACTGGTTGATGAAAATGCAAATGGTATTTGTCTTGCTGATGGTAGCGGTCAGTTTTCTCAATGCCTGACTCATCAGGCGGGCCTGTAGACCCATTTTGCTGTCACCCATTTCACCTTCCAACTCACCCTTGGGTACCAATGCTGCAACAGAATCGATTACCACCACATCCAGTGCTCCGGAAAGAATCAGCCTGTCGGCGATCTCTAGCGCTTGCTCACCATAGTCGGGTTGGGAAATCAGCAGGTTGTCTACATCCACACCCAATTTTCTGGCATAGGCACTATCAAATGCGTGTTCAGCGTCAATGATTGCACACATGCCACCTTTCTTCTGGGCTTCTGCAATCACATGGATGGCAACGGTTGTTTTACCGGAACTTTCCGGACCATATATTTCTATCACCCTTCCTTTGGGAAGGCCGCCAATGCCCAATGCGCTGTCCAAACCAATAGAACCCGTTGAAACCACTTCAATCTGCGCTTCACCTTTTTCATTCATCATCATTACACTGCCTTTGCCAAAATCCTTTTCAATTTTGTCGAGTGTCAGTTTAAGCGCTTTGAGTTTTTCGTTGTTTGACATGGTGAGTAATTTTAAGGAGGTAAAGATAAGGGGATTTGAATTGACAAACTAACATTTTTAGCATTTTATCCACTAAAAAAATTAGTGTTTTTCTCTTCTTTGGGTGTGAAAAACACAAAAAACCCTGCTACTTAGACAAATAGCAGGGTAGACATGAGAAAACAAACAAGAAATTCCGGCAAGCAACCGGTGTCAAAAATCAAACTAATGTAAATGCATTTTTCTGATTTCTAATATTTTGTTTAAGAAATATTAATCAAATAATTTTCCTTTTCTGAATTTATATTTGTGCAACACAACAATCCTAAACGATTATTTAACATGAAAAGTAAATTCCTTGTTCTTCCGCTTTTGCTGTCAGTTTCTTTGTTTTCTTGTGTCAGCTCCAAAAAATTCCAGGCATTGACAGACAAATATGCAGGTTTGAGTGAACAGTTGGTTGCCTCCCAAAAGGAAACCAAGGCTTGCAAAGATGAAAAAGCTGATCTTGAACGTCAACGCTCCATTGCTGATGCTCAGCGTGAAGCACAGATTGGCTCATTGAAAGAACAAGTCGAACTCCTAAAAAAGAACAATAATGTAGCCCTGAAACAACTAGAAGACCTGTCTGTCATTTCTTCTTCTCAGGCTGAAAGTATCAAAAAGTCACTTGACAA
>JBDLUN010000108.1:0-3897 GCA_039805245.1 Bacteroidota bacterium | reverse complement strand
ACCTGGTTTGGGACCAGGGGGTCGCAGGTTCGAATCCTGTCTTCCCGACAAACAAGAAGCTAGCACGATGGTGCTGGCTTTTTTTGTGTTTTTATTTTAGCTCCCTCCAAAGGAGAGCCGAAGGCAATCCTGACTTCCCGGGGAATGAGCATTTTATAGTATTTTATGCCAAAAAAACACATTTTACAGTACTGAATAATTAATTTACAGTCAAACAGGCTGTTATGGAAAAAAAACCAGCTGGTAATGAATGGCTAAAAAATCATTTTGGCCTCCATCGTTATTCATTTACGCATAGTTCTTTTATAGGTAATAACCCATCAGTTGAACTGAGCTCAAAGGGTAGTATCAGCCAGGTATATGGACCGAAGTATGCCGTATCGGAAGATAAACCTTTGCCCCACATTGAATTTGCGCTTAAATACGACGACCTCAACCTAGACTTTCTAAAGGCTGTCTTTACACAGATCGATGCTGAACAGGTCAATGAATATATAGCCACTACCCCTAACGGTCGCTATGCGCGCAAAATTGGATTTCTCTATGAGTTTCTGGTTGGTAGGCAACTTACGCATATAAAGGAAGTTGGTGGAGGTTATATTGATCTGCTTGAGCCGGAAAAATATATTACAGGTCGATCTGTCAAAAACCAGCGCTGGCGCATCAACGATAACCTATTGGGGACCAGAAATTTTTGTCCTACTATTAGGCGAACCAATACCTTATCGGAATTATTGGCTAAAGATATCAAGGCAGTTATCGAGGGGTTGAAAGATGACATTCCGGATGATATTTTCCGACGTGCGGCGGCATACCTATACACAAAAGAGACCCGGTCTTCCTATGAAATAGAAAAAGAGAAACCTTCATTGGATCGGATGGAAAAGTTTATTTCCCTGTTAAATCGAGCCGGGATGCGCCCATCAGAGGAAGTGTTGTCAAGGGAAAATCTAATTATGCTCCAGAACATTATTGTTGATCCACGTTTTGCAGCTACAGATTTCAGGAATTTTCAAAATTATGTCGGTGAGACTTTACCCAATTTTCAGACACTCGTTCATTATCTATGCCCACCGCCTTCCATAGTTGAATCATTGATGGAAGGGTTATGCAGTGTAGCAGGAAAATCTTACGGAGCGGGAGCCATAACTAGGGCGGCATTGTTGGCATTTGGATTTGTTTTTATACATCCCTTTGAGGATGGTAACGGGAGATTGCACAGGTTCATGATACATGACATACTTGTGCATGACGGGGTTGTACCGGATGGGCTTATTATACCTGTTTCTGCGCACATGCTTAATCATATCAGGTTATATGATCAGGTATTGGAAAACTATTCAAAACCCCTGATGCAGCGTGTAAAATATTCGCTGAGTGACAATGGTGAAGCAATTATTGAAAACCCGCTTGAAGTAGAAGGATATTACCGATACCCCGACTTGACTCCACAAGCCACCTATCTTGCGGAAACTATTCATGCAACATTGAAAGAGGATATGCCGGAAGAATTGTTGTTCCTGATGCGTTATGACGAGGCAAAAAAAGAAATCCAACACATTGTTGATATGCCGGATCGAGATATTAATCTGATGTTGATCTTTCTTCACCAAAACAAAGGCGTGTTCCCGAGACGCAGGCGAGAACAGTTTTCCAAACTGAATGATGAAGAAATTTTAAAAATGCAGGAAGTATATAGGAAAATCTACAAGTCTTGAAAAATAGCTCAAAACAAAAGACAACTGATAAAGCCACCGAAGCTGTTTTCGTTGTGTTTGATGGGGCCATAGTAATCAATATTGGTTCCTGCTCCAAAAGTGAAATCTTTGAAACTGAAACCGGCGCGGGCAGTAGCAAAACTTCTGGAGTGCGTTCCCCTCTCCGTATTATGTGCATACATGCCTTGTAAGCGGGAATAAAACCGCCATCTTTCATTGATTCTCGGTTTGTATTCCACCAATACAACACCATCAACATTCCTGTCTTTTGATAAATCCACCCTTGAATTGGCTACAACCAACCAGTTCTCACTGGCTTTGGAAAAAATCAATGCTGCCGAAGGCCTGATGCCAGTAACCGGTGTCAAATGGAAACCGCCACCCAGTTTAAATCCTTTTCCAATTGTATAGGTAACATGCGCTTGGGTCATATGATCCTCCACACGATTGCTTTTCCATTCCCCAACTAAATTGGTGATGTTGAAAAAGCCAAATTTAGGGGCACTTTGAATTTGTTTGTTCATGATCATTTGGAAACACATGCCCCTGTTGCTGAATAAAGCTTCAGTATTCAGCGGTGGATTCTTGAACTGGATTTGCTTTTGCTGGGCGGAGCTGGTTGAATAAATGGCTGAAAAACAAACTATTAGTGCAAAACGAACCACTACTGTCATTTCCATATTATCAATTTTCCGATTGGTGATTTGTTGCAAAAATAAAGGGAAGTTGCATCGCCCTCCTCATTTTCAGTTAAAATGAATCAAATGCTTTTCATACATTGAATAGACAGTGAGAAAAAAAAGGGTATTTTCATTTCATTGAATTTATACAGCTTGCTACTGATTTTGAATAACCCCTTCAACATACCTCAGATGATGTATCGTGTGACTTTATTATTGCTGTTGTCTGGATTTGTTGCAACGACTGGTTGTAAGAAGTCGGAACTGGGTGGCATAGAACAGCCATCACCGGTAACACCGCCAATTGTCGCTTACAACTATACGAGCGATAGGGCACAGAACCTCAATGTTGTTTATTTTGTTCCTAATGATGTTACCGTTCCAGCTGATCACCACAGGCGGTTGAGTGAAATCCTACTGAATGCCCGGGATTTTTTCAGCAAAGAAATGGAACGGAATGGTTACGGCCTGAAAACCTTTGGTCTCCTCAAAGATGATGTACAAAAAAGAATCAAAATGATTGAAATCAAAGGTGTGCAAGGGAAGTCGGCCTACCCATACAATGGTGGTGCTGGCGCTGTACAGGCGGAAATTGCCGCATACAAAATCTCACATCCAAATGATTTTACGAGCGACCATTATCTTGTCATCATCCCAGCATATACCTACGATGCCAATGGGGAACCGGGCGGTCCACCGTTTTATGGTGTGGGCAAAACCTGCTTTGCATTGGATTATGCCGACCAAGACCTGAAGTACCTCGGTGCCGGCGGAACCCTTGGAACCCGTGCCACCAAATGGATTGGCGGAATGATTCATGAACTCGGGCATGGGCTGAACCTGCCGCACAACAGGCAAAAAGCAGTTTCAGAGCAATCGCTGGGCATGTCTTTGATGTGGGCAGGTAACAGTACCTGGGGACTATCCCCAACATTCCTGACGGCAGCAGATTGTGCGGTGCTCAATGCCAATCAGGTGTTCAACAGTGCCAACAAAACCTATTACGGACAGGTAACGTCTTCAATCCTGCGAATTGATGCATCTTACAATTCTGTAAAGAAAGCCATTGTGGTAAAGGGCAGATACAAAAGCAGCAACCCGGTAACCGATCTGGTTTTTTTCAACGACCCCAATGTTAACAATGAAGGGGTTGGGGTGAACCGAGATTACAACGCCATTGCCTGGACATCCAAGCCGATGGGAACCGACAGCTTCTATGTGGAAATGCCGGTGGCCGACCTTGCAGAAAAGGCAGACAATATCCCTTATGAATTCAAACTGAAGCTGGTTCATGACAATGGCTCTGTAGCCGAACATTTTTACTCCTATACTTTCTTAGGCGGAATCCCGGTCATTGATTTCAGTACAAAAGATGAATTGAGCAAAAAAAACTGGTCGGTATCATCCTTCAGCTCCGAAGAAACCAGTGGTGAAGGCGCCAATAACGGTCGTGCCATCCATTTGATTGATGGCGATTTGTCCACTTTCTGGCATTCACG
>JBDLUN010000107.1:0-4789 GCA_039805245.1 Bacteroidota bacterium | reverse complement strand
AAAATAGCTTTTTGCGGCTTTAAAAATAGCTTGTGCTCTTTTAATCAGCAGAGGTGAATCCATTCCGCTTATTTCCATGGTACCTCCCATACGCAAATCATTTCCCATAGGTGTCAACGCTACCCTGTCGTCCACCAAAATGGATGGATAATGGAGATTACGCTCCACTTGTTCGAAGGTCATACTATACCCCTTACCAGCCTGCATGATAAGTTCAATACCCAAATCGCGCGTGGTCAGATTCAACCAGGAGCCTGTTGCCAACACCACTTCATCACCTTCAAATTTACCTTTATCGGTAATGATGCCAGTCACTTTTCGTCCTTGCTTTTCAAAGCCTGTGATAGTGGTATTCAAGCTGAACTCTACGCCAGCGTGTTGCAAGTAATTTTTCAGTGTTTGCATCAGATCTCCCGGATGCAGGTGAGCATCGATTGGATACAGCACGCCACCCCGAACATTTACTTCCACATCCGGCTCCAAAGCCTGTATGCCGGCGGTATCAAAGATGCGGGTTTCAATGCCCAATTTGGCAGCATCATCGGCCATTTCCAACTCATGTTTTTCCGTTGAAGCCTGCTTGTAAAGCATCAGGCAGCCATCTTCAGCCATCCTGAAAGTATTTCCAAGCTCATTTTTGATTGAGGAAGTTAATGTCCGACTGAGCTGCAAAATTTCGTTCATGGGGGGGATGTTCCTTTCCATGGTGGACTTCCCCGATTTTTTCCAAAAGGTGAGTCCCCACCGAATGAGATCCATATCCAACCTAGGCTTGATGTAAAAAGGAGAGCTCGAGCTTAACATCCACTGAAGTCCCTTGGCAATGATTCCGGGAGATGCCAAGGGGATGAAATGACTGGGCGAAATGTAACCTGCATTGCCGAAAGACGTTCCGGATTGCATATCTCCCCTATCCAAGACGCAAACCGAATGCCCTGCCTTGTGTAAATAATAGGCGGTACATAATCCAATTACTCCTCCACCGGCTACGATAACTTTTCCCATTCCCTTAGTTTTTTCAAAGATAAGTGTTCACTTTTCAGAACCTGCAAAATATCATTTTTTGCCTGTCAGGCTTTTGATGATAGCAATCTCGTCGGTTTTATAGGGTGTCCCATCTTTTCTGAAAACATCATGAAACCACAATTCCGGTTCTTTTCCGTCTGGCATGGGTTTGCTCCATTGGTAAATGGTATTGCTTTTCCCGGCAACAAGTCCCCAATTGATGGCACCCACTTTGTATTTTTTGAAAACGGGAAGGCAGGTTTGAAAAGTGCTGTTTCTTGTCCTGGCCATATATTCGGTGCAGATAATGGGGCGACCGAATTTTTGTTTTTCCAGTATTTCTTTTTCCAGCTGATCTGCATCATTGTAGTTGTGAAAAGTAATGATATCAGCATTAGCCAAAACATAGTCATTGTAAGTGGCATTGTTGAACCATGTACCAGAAGTAAGCGGCTGTGAAGGTCTTACAAACCATGCCCATTCAAATGCCCTTTTGAGCAACTCCAATGAGTTTAATCCATACCCACTGTTCCCCGGTTCATTGTAGAGATCCCACATGAGGATACGCTTATCATCTTTGAATGACGACAGCACATCTTTGACATAGGCTTCCAGCAGACCCCAACGTATGGGATTATCGTGGATGGCAATATTCGGACTCCTTACCCATCCACTATTGTGAATTCCGGGTTTAGGTTGCGGTTGAACTCCAGGAAAAGCATCGGGATTCCAGCAGTCGTCAAAGATGGTGAAGAGGATTCGGATTTTGTTTTTGGCAGCAATGGCGAGAAAATCATTCATCCGCTTCTTAAACCCTTGCGGATCTGTTTGCCATGCCAGGTCATGTAGGTAAACACGCATAACATTCATGCCTATTGATGAGGCCCATGCCAACTCTTTGGCAATGGTTTGCGGGTCAAAAGAGTCTGCCTGCCACATTTCCAGCTGATTGATTGCTGTACTGGGCAGAAAATTGGCACCCACCAACCAAGGCTGCGTAGCGTACCATGCATTCGCCTGATCTACTGTCCATACTTTTTTTTCCTGGGCAACAATTGCTTGAAAGGTGAACAACAGGAAAAATCCGAATAACTGAATTGTTTTTTTCATCTTATGACTGCTTAATAGTTGATTTTGATATCTTTTACGCTGGCAGGTAACCAAACCTGCATCGGATTGCTTCCCCTGTTGCACCAGGCGTAATAGGGAATGGCTCGAACCTTTCTCTTTTCTGTATAGACGCTTTGAGCATCAGGCGACTTCAATACAACCGGCATATCTGCTACCAGGCTTACAACCTTTTCGTCCAGAATAGCCATCTCTTCCGTATTAAATGCAGTTGCCGGTGGGGCTATGATATTCCAGGCCTGGCCGTTGTTGTCTGCACCTTCCACACAGTAGACTATTGGTCCCCTTTGCAGAGCAATCCTGCCATCATTCTGCTTCAGTTCAGTTCGTGCTTTTATTTTTCTGGTCTGCAGCGGCAATTCATACACCAATACATCCCCTTTTTTCCATTCCCTTTCTACCAGGGCATATCCATCATTCACCGTGTATTGGAGAGGTGCTCCATTCACCTTGATGACTGGCTGAGCAGCGTTTTCATCGAGAAATGCATACAACCCACCTGGAGCAGGCTCTGCGCCCAACCATCCGGGGATTCTCAATGCCAGCGTTGCCCGCTCTTTTTGGGTTACATCTACCAAGCATTTTACAGACCCTGACCAAGGGTAATTTGTTTGCATTTGCAGCTTCATTACCCCTTTTTGCAAAGGCACAGTCGTTTCACTGCCTACAAAAAGATTGATGTAGAGTTTGTTGCCATCCTGCCCATAGATGTAGCTGCCCAATGAAGCAATGAGTCGGGCGATATTGGAAGGGCAACAGGCCGTCCCAAACCATTCCTTTCGGGCATGCTTTCCTGTTGAAGCCAGTGGGTTGCCATAAAAAAATCGGTCGCCAGAAATGGATAACCCGTCCAAGGCCCCATTATAAAGGCTACGTTCCAATACATCCATGTATTCACTACTTCCCGTGAGGCTGTTCATCCGCTGGTTCCAAAAGACCATGCCAACAGATGCACAGGTTTCACAATAGGCTTGCTCATTGGGGAGGTCAAAATCTTTGGTAAAGCCTTCATTACTTCCCGCGGAACCTATTCCTCCGGTAATGTACATATTCCGGTAAACGACATCCTCCCAAACCCGTCTCATGGCTTTGAGGTAATCCATATCGCCAGTATGAGCTGCAACATCTGCTGCACCTGTATAAAGATACATGGCACGAACAGCATGTCCTGTTATCTCTTGTTGGGCTTTTACTGGAACCAAATCCTGTGTGTAACCGGTATCTTTCCATTCAGACCAGGTATATCCGCTAGCCACTTGTTTTCCCCTTTCACCTAGGAGCCAATCAGCCAGGCGGAGGTATTTCATGTTTTGCGTTGTCTTGTACAACTTGACCAGCGCCAACTCCAGTTCCTGATGTCCGGTGACCCAATGGCGCTTGCCCGGCCCGAACAATGAATCAAAATGATCTGCCCACCTGACAGCAACTTCAAGGAGTTTTTTCTTTCCCGTAGCATCGGCATAGGCAACTGCCGCCTCTATCAGGTGCCCGCCGCAATAATCCTCATGCATGCTCATGTCTTTCCAGCGATTCTGCAGCCCCGTCAGTGTGTAAAATGTATTCAGATACCCATCCGGTTGTTGCGTGGAAGCAATCTTATCTATCCATTCATCAGCCTTTTTTTCCAATGCATTGTTTCCTGTTGTTTTGATTGCATAAGCCATGGCTTCAAGTGCCTTGAAAACATCAGAATCATCATAAAAAACACCCTCATGTTTCCCATCCTTTCCGAGGAGCACCTGTTCAAAATTCCTGATGCGGCCTGTTTTCACTTCAGTTTGAAAAATACAGGCATCCAGAGTTTTTGTTGCCACTTTTTCCATCTTTGGCTTCCAGAAAGCATCATCAACCTTTACCTTGGAAAAGTTGACCGGGTCAATGCGGACCTTTGTTTGCTGCGCGAGGACATTTTGAAGGCAGAACAGCGTTAAACCAATCAACAAGGATTTTTGCATATTCCGTTTTTATAAGTTGATGACCAGTGGTTTGTTTCCTGAGACAAGCCATTTGCTACCCTGATAGGATACCGAAGCAGTTCCACTTTTTGCTGGACTGACAATTGCCTTTTTCAATTTGCCTTCAGTCCATTCCAAGTCAATAGTGAACCCACCTCTTGCCTTGAGCCCTTTAACAGTTCCTTGTTTCCAGCTTTTGGGCAATGCGGGCAAGAGTTCAATTGCCCCATCATGGCTTTGCATCAGCATTTCTGCAATTCCGGATGTGGCTCCAAAATTTCCATCAATCTGAAAAGGCGGATGCGCATCGAACAGATTGGGATAAGTGCCACCGCCGGCCATTTTCACTTCATTTTTATCTGCGGGGTAATAGGTCAGGATTGTTTTTATGGCATCATAAGCCATTTCGCCATCCTTCAATCTTGCCCAGAGGTTGATTTTCCAGGCAATTGACCAGCCTGTGCCATTGTTGGTTCTCAGCTCCAGGGAGCGTCTTACGGCATTGGCCAGTTCCGGATTTTTCGACAAGGTAATGGATGTGCCTGGGTAGAGCCCGAACAGATGGGACACATGCCGGTGTTTGGGGTCATTGTCTTCCCAGTCATAATACCACTCCTGCAAGTTGCCTTTTTTGCCAATCTGATATGGGTGCAACAAGGCGTTTGCTTTGGCGATTTGTTCTGCAAATTCCTTATCCGTAC
>JBDLUN010000106.1:0-71128 GCA_039805245.1 Bacteroidota bacterium | reverse complement strand
TCCTCACAGACTTTGCAGACTCTGTTGTACTCCGCTTTGCAAAGATGGAGCTGGTGCGCAACAACTGGAGAAGATTCGCGTATGACCTCGACACCACAGGCCAATACAAACCCATCGACCTGGCCAATAATGCAACCAGGTTCAATGTTTCGGCTGTCAATATTGAAGAAAACGACAGAAGAGACCCGATCCCCTACAGAACACCCCCAGGCATCGAAAGGGTGCAGACCCTAAGCAATGGCGGCATCAACATCCTGCAAAACGAACAGGCCCTCAGCATCAATGTAGCCAACCTGCGCGAAGGTGATGGCAGGGCTGTTTTCAAATCCCTGAGCCATGACCTCAGGCAATACAAGAGTCTTTCCATGTTCTACCATGCAGAGAGCCTAAAAGAATTCTCTCCGCTACGTGATGGTGAAGTTTATGCGGTTGTGCGCATAGGCAATGATTACATCAACAACTTCTATGAAATCAAGTTCCCGCTGAAAATCACGCCATTCGGTGCTTCAGACGCCAAAGTCATCTGGCCTGCTGAAAATGAACTGAACTTTGACATGGTGGAACTGATCAAGTTGAAAAACGAAAGGAATCTCAACACCAACAATGCTACTGCGATCTACCGCAAAGTGATTAATGGCAAGATTTTCTCCATCATGGGTAACCCTAACCTGGGTGAAGTGAAGGGCATGTTGGCCGGTATCGAAAACCCCAAAGACGCCACCGGCGGAAGGTTTTTGAGTACCGAAGTGTGGATCAATGAACTTCGGTTATCGGGATTGAATGAAGAAGGCGGCTGGGCTGCGGTTGGTCAGATGAATCTGCAACTGGCCGACCTGGGAACCATTTCCATGTCAGGCAATGTACATACCATCGGCTTTGGACAACTTGAACAACGGGTGAATGACCGGTTCCGCGACAACCTGCAGCAATTCGACCTATCAACCAACCTGCAGCTCGGAAAGCTGCTGCCCAAGCAACTCGGTCTTGAAATTCCGTTTTTTGCCAACCTCTCCCAAACCATCAGCTCACCTGAATACGACCCTTACGACAAAGACATCACCCTGAAGGAGAAGTTCAGGTTATATAGGGATAAACGAGACTCCATCAGGAATGATGCAGTAGACTTCACAGGCAACAAGACATTCAATTTCACCAATGTTCGCTTTGCCCCAAGACCCGAACAAAAAAACAGGTTGTGGAACATTTCCAACTTTGATTTCAGCTACTCATTCAGTGAAACAAAACAAAGAAACCCACTGATCGAAAACAATGAAGTGAGTCGCACCCAAGGCGGAATCGGCTACAACTACACCAAGGAGGCAGCCTATATAGAGCCCTTCAAGAAAATGATCAAGTCCAATTCCCCCTGGCTTGATTTCATCAGGAATGCCAACTTCAATCCGTCC
This sequence comes from Bacteroidota bacterium, assembly GCA_039805245.1. Taxonomy (GTDB): domain Bacteria; phylum Bacteroidota; class Bacteroidia; order Chitinophagales; family Chitinophagaceae; genus Pollutibacter. The sequence goes on along the minus strand of JBDLUN010000106.1, from coordinate 69,722 downwards.
CCATCCCTGATTGGCATCAGAATGGACACACGCAGGCAATTTGGGGCAATCAGACCCCGTAATGTTGGCGGCGGAAAATACAAGATTCCGGAGACCTATGACAAATACTTTGTTGTGGACAGGAATTACAACATGCGTTGGGATTTCACGCGTTCATTGAACTTCGACTTCAAGGCGTTGAATAACTCCAGGGTGGATGAACCGATAGGTAGGATTGATACCAGGGCCAAAAAGGATTCCCTGATGCGCAACCTCCTTAAGGGCGGAAGAAACACCGTGTACAACCAGAGTGCAGACCTGTCTTATAATGTACCGACAAACCTCATTCCCCTGTTTGATTGGACAACCATGAATATTGCCTACAGAAGTACCTACAACTGGGTGGGAGCATCCAGGCTGGCTGTCAATTTGGGCAATACCATCCAAAACAGCGGACAGGCAGGCGCAACGGCTGAATTCAACATGACACAGTTGTACAGCAAATTCAAATTATTCAGGAAGCTGGAAGAATCTGTTCCTGCAACTGATGACCCACTGGCCATGCAGAACGCCAACCCTGATGAACCTGCACAAATCAGTGAGTCGAAAAAAAGGAAAATAGCCAGGATAAAAAAGAAAATCGCCAAAATCGAAAAAAAGGCAGCTAAAAAGATAGGTAATGTAGAAGTTGCCAAGATAGATACAACAAGGAAAAAACTGCTGATCACCAAATTGAACAAATGGCTGGATGATGCCAAAAAACCCAGAGAAGCGCGCATCGCCAAACTGGAGATGCCGAAAACAAAAGCATCAAAGCCATTGTCTGGATTTGAGCGAACTGCCTTGCAAACAGTAAGTGCAGTCAAACGCATCGGCATGACCTACAATGAGGGTGGAACCACTTTCTTGCCTGGATATATTGACAGCACCAAATTCCTCGGACAAAACTGGAAAAGCATGGCGCCGGGAATTGATTTCATCATGGGCCGTCAACCGGATCAAAAGTGGTTGCAGGATATAGCCAAAAAAGGGTTGATAACCAAAGACCCCATACTCAACAACCTGTTCCTGCAGAACTACGACCAGAAGCTGAATATTACTGCACAGGCTGAACCCATCAGGGATTTGGTGATAGACCTTAATATCGACAAGAGCCTATCCAAAAACTACTCCACCCTATTCAAGGATACAATTGGCAGCGGCCAATTCAGTGCGCTGAGTCCATACTCCGGCGGTGGTTTCAGTATCAGTTACATTTCTTTCCAAACCCTCTTCAGCAAATTCGATCCAAACAATACCAGTGCCACTTTCAAGCAATTCGAAGCCAACCGGATTATCTTGTCCAAACGCTTGGGAGAGAACAACCCTTACAGCAAAACTGCTGGTGCAGACGGATATTACAAAGGCTATGGCCGCTATGCCCAAGACGTTATCATTCCTGCCTTCCTCGCAGCTTATACCAAAAAGGATCCAACAACCATTACCCTTTTGAAGAATGGCGACAATGGGAACGTTAAATCCAATCCCTTCAGCGGATACATGCCGAAACCCAATTGGAGGATGACCTACAACGGACTCAGCAGGATAGAATCCTTACAGGAATATTTCTCCAATTTTACAGTCAGCCATGGGTATACCTCTACCTTGAGCATGAATAGTTTCAATTCTGCGCTGCTGTTCCAGGACACCCTACTCTATGGTTTTCCATCCTTTGTGGACACTGTTTCAGGTAACTTTGTCCCCTATTTCCTGGTTCCCAACCTGCTCGTATCAGAACAGTTTTCACCGTTGGTGGGCATAGATTTCTCCACACCCGGACAACTTTCCGGCAGGTTTGAATTCCGCAAATCCAGACAGCTTTCCATGAGTCTGATTGATTTCCAGCTCAGCGAAGTTCGCTCAACAGAGATGACTTTCGGCATGCGTTGGAGAAACAGAGACATGAAACTTCCCTTCAGGCTGCCTTTTGTGAAAAAACAGGAAGGTGCTACAGCGCCACAGAATGATATCACTTTTGCGCTCGACTTTAGCATCCGGGATGATATCAATTCCAATTCCAGATTGGATCAGGCCAATGCATTTGCAACGGGTGGACAAAAAGTGATTACCATCAGACCCACTGTGGATGTGGTGCTCAGCAACAGGGTCAATGTGCAATTGTACTTTGACCAAAGAAGGCTGAACCCCTACATTTCCAATGCAGCACCATCAGTGAATACAAGGGGTGGCATGCAGATCAGGATTTCACTTGCGCAGTAGACTTGTGCAGGTAAAAACTGTTGGGTTGTGACGTACAAGTCATCACCAAACTGTTGATGCAAACATGCGCAGGCAATGATGCACAGTAATGGACTGTATCTGCAACGTCCTGTGCATAGAGCGGTTTGAACCCTGCATAGACAGCGTTGGCTTTTTCAGCATCTCCCTTGAAACGGACAAGAGAAAATTCAGTATCGGCAGCACCGGGATGGATTGCAGTTACCTTGACCGCATGTCTGACCAGATCAATCCTCATCGATTGACTCAAGGCTTCCACTGCATGCTTGGTGGCGCAATAAACATTGCCACGCTCATATACCTCTTTGCCTGCAGTTGAACCGATATTGATCACATGACCCTTACCCTGCTGGATGAAATAAGGCAGCACAGCTTTGGTCACATAGAGCAAGCCCTTGACATTGGTGTCAATCATGGTCTCCCAATCATCCAATGAGGCTTCATCAAACAAATCACGCCCTAAGGCCAAGCCAGCGTTGTTAACAACCAAATCCAAATCCTGCAAAAACGGTTCATCACTGAGCGCTTCAAAAACGGCATCCCTGTTCTGCACATCAAAAACCTTCACCATGACTTCCACGCCATGGTCGCTGCGGATGGCTGCAGCAAGCTCTTCCAGTCGGTCTGACCTTCTGCCTGTTATCACCAAATGATCTCCTGAGGCAGCGAATTTTCTGGCAATAGCCTCTCCGAAACCGGAACTGGCCCCAGTAACTAAAATCTTTCTGTTCATTATTACCTGATTAGTGTGGTTTGTCCTTTTTTGTACAATTCATTTCCCAAATAATCAACCGCCAAGGCATGCCATACAAATGATTCATTGCCCTGCTCCCGCCCCTTGAATTTGCCATTCCAGCCACTCGTGAAATTATCCGCCTGAAATACCAGCTGGCCATAACGGTTGTAAACCCTGAAATAAACAAATTTGGCAATACCGACCGGCATGGGTTTCAAGAGGTCATTGAGCCCATCACCATTGGGGGTAAATAATGTTGGTACAAATATGTCTGGTGCAGTTTTATACACTTTTACTTTCAATGAGTCGATGGCAAAACACCCTTCCAAAGTAGCTACCTTGACCCTGTAAACAATGTCATCACTCAAAATGGCAATAGGATTGGCAATGGCGGGATTGCTGAGAAATGATGCCGGAGACCAGCTGTAAACCGCAGCACCTGTAGCATTCAGCTGAAGTGGCTGCCCAGCAACAACAACAGTATCATTACCGGCAAAAGGCCTGACTGGAGGGATGACAGTAACCCTAACGGTATCCCAAACAGGTTTGGGACAACCTTTGAAATCGGTTGAGCTCACCACAAAATCAGTGGTGGTCAATGGCTTGGCTATGGGGTTTGCAAGAGTTGCATTATTAAGTAAGCCCGCCGGTTTCCAGGCATAGGCCGTTCCGCCCGAAACCTGAAACCGGATGGCGTCTCCGTAGCAGATGGCAGTGTCGGAACCAGCATTGGCACGGGGATATGGAACGGTTTTGACCAGTATTTCATCTGCAGCAGTGCATTTTCCAATGGTTGCCACCACCGCATAACGCATATCAGAGGCTGGTTTTATCCAGGGGAATTTTTGGTTGGCATCCGAAAGGTATTGCCCTGGCGGTGCTGTCCATTTGTAACTCACCCCGTCAGAATCAGGATGCAGCTGGACACTATCCCCCAAACAAATGGTGGTATCAGCTGCCAGATTCAAGGTTACCAGTGATTTCACATCCACAAACACAGAAGCGGTATTGGTGCATCCGGGAGATTGTGTAAGGGTGATGGAATACCTTGTAGGACGGTCAGGGCTAACCAGAGGATTGGCATCAGTCAGGCTGCTGATGTTATAGTTGGGAGACCAGCTGAGACTGCCTGTTCCAATAGCCCGTAACTGCAGGGTATCCACATCACAGATGACCGTATCCCGGTTCAAAAAAAGTTCAGGTTTTGCTCTAACAGTAAGTTGTTGACGCAGGGTATCCACACAACCAACAGAAGTGCCAACAATAAGTGATACAAAGTAAATGCCGTCAGAGGGATAAGTATAGGTTGTTGATGGAGCCGTAGAAACATCAGCCAGGTCAGACATATTTCCGAAGTTCCATTGCCAACTATCCACAGTTCCATAAACAGTTGTAGAAAGATCTTTGAATGCATACGGCACTGTTGCGCAGGTTTGTTCTATCGACCAGGCTGGCTTGAATCCGGGATAAACCTTGATGGTGGTATAGGCGGTATCGGTGCAGATATCGTTCTTATTGGTGATGAGGCGAACCACATAATCCCCAGGCTTTGCATACCTGAAGCTTGCTGTTTTGGTCGGCACCACGGGATCGGATTTTCCCAAAGTATCCATATCCCATTCATAGGTCTTGATCTTATCACTTGTAGAATTGTTGGTTAGCGTAATAACCATTTCATCCTTGCAGAGGGTATAAGATGGCTCCAATGCAGCAGCAGCAACAGAACATTCCGCTATTTTCAGATGCAAATCCTTTCGGTGGACGTTGATGACTTTTCCTCCTCTTATTTCTGACACGGCAACCGTTATGACATAAATGCCTCCAGCCGGAGCGATACCCGTAATCACTCCTGTATTGCGGTCGATGCGAACCTTATTGCCCAAGGGACTTGTTCCTGAAAAGCCCAAAAGATAGCTTGCGGGGGAATAAGGCGGCGGAGACGTGGAAGAGTTCATCCCCCCTCCATTATTGCTCACCAAAGCATCGGCAAATTCATATTCCAACTTGTCGTTGTTGTTGTCTACAGCCCCAAAATCGAACTTGAAATAATTGTCGCTACAGGCAATTACAGTGTCACTTGTAGTGAAGACCGGTGTATCGTTTTCGGGGGCTGTTACACCAGTGTTGGTTCCCGGGATATTGGTGGTATAGGTTGCACCAACACTTCCGAGTGAATAGATGTTGGAAATGTCTTGGATGCGGCAGCAGGATTGTTGTGCGACAATGTACCCTTCAGGTGCAAAAGGCAAGTTACTCACATCCACTTCATATATCGCCACTTCATAACAAATGGCAGGCGGATTACCGATGCAAGGATCCGGAGATTTGAGTGATACATCCTCCCTTCTGAATATGGGAACGGTAAAACTTTGGGCAGCCATCGTGATTTTTTCATACAAGACAATATTCACCGTTTCACTGAATGGTCTCTCTGAAAAACAATCTCTGTAAAGCCTCAACTTCACCCGATAATTTCCGGCATTGGGATTGCTGGAACTCCTCCCCAGATAAACATAGCTCAACTCACCGCCAGTGATGTGTCTGGCTTCCACCATAGCGGTTGCACACAATAAAAAAACGAATATGATGGCGTGTTTGAACAAGCTGCTGGTTTATGCCTAAATTAAGCAATAAATCGTCAACGCGACAGCAACCAGGAACGGAATGACAAAACAATGATAACCGGAAAGAGCAGAGGATTGATAATGCCTGGCCAAACCAGGTATGCACCAGCCAATAAAAGTATAAGTATTGAATTGATTTTCAACCACTTCTTGAACCATCCTGTTTTTTTTGCATTTCCATAAAAAAACAATATATTCATTGGACTTGCCCAAATCAGGTTCAGGTTGTAACGGAAACTTCCGTGATCCGTGCCAAACCATGTGAAGAGAAGCAAAAGCCCAAGCAGTCCGCTTAAACCAAAAATAAACAAATCAAGCCAGTTCAACCATTGCTTACTAGCGACATTGCTGCTGAATGACAATAAGAAAATGGCCAATGCAAATCCTGCAAAAACCAATGCAGGAATCGTCCACGATGGCCATAAAGCATCTTCCGCCGACACCGGAAAATCCAGCAAAACAGAAGACTCTTGTTCTAACTGACGGCCTTGCTTTCCGGCAAGTTTCACACCCTGCATGAGTGGATCTGGCAGGAACATGGATTCTTCCACGTTCATAACCCTATCGGCCCCGGCACCAAGTAGGATATCAATACCCAACTTTGTCCAAGGCATCTCTGCCTTATCCAGATAAACATGCAGATGATCCCTGAAGGTTGTTCCTTTTTCCACCAATGGGGGTGGCAAAAAAGCGGAAGCGGTTTTGGTTTTGAAAATCAAGTCACGCAACCGTGTAGTGCAGTTGTCAAAAAGAAAATCGTATTGGTAGTAGCGGTTCTCTTCACGCAGATTGTCAAAAATGGCTTGTTGTAAGGCGATTTTTTCAGCATCGGTGAGCTTCAATACTTGTTCCGTAACAGGCCTTTTGAAATAGTCGTATTCATACATGAAGTCGGCAAAATAAGCCTGGCTGAGGAAGTACCGCAGCTTGCCCCTGACGAACTTGGTATAAAAATCAGGATCATCAAAATCAAACGTGCCGTAATTGTAAACGATGTCTGTACCCACGGCTGAATCCACTATTCGCAATGCACTGTGACCGAAAACGGCATAAAGGTCTTTACCCGGACTGCAGGTGAGCAGGCTGATACGCAGGCGGCTGGAAGCTTCTTCTGCATGGGAGAATTGAAACGAAGTAAGCAGCAACAAGGCTATCAAAATCCTTCTTGACATAACTATCGAGCTTAACGGCTGTAATTAGGCGCTTCCTTGGTGATGGCCACATCGTGAGCGTGACTCTCGCGGATGCCGGCATGGGTGATCTTGATGAATTTGGCTTCTTGCAGCTCGGCAATATTTTGGGATCCGCAATAGCCCATACCTGCCCGGAGGCCCCCAACAAACTGGGTGATGACTTCACTCAAATTGCCTTTGAATGGCACACGACCTTCAATGCCTTCGGGAACAAGCTTTTTAATACCGTCTTCCACATCCTGAAAATACCTATCGCTGCTGCCTTGTTGCATGGCACCGATAGATCCCATACCCCGGTATTGCTTGAACTTTCTTCCCTCATAGATGATTGTTTCGCCCGGACTTTCCTCCACACCGGCAAAAACACTTCCCATCATGACGGTGGAAGCCCCGGCTGCAATGGCTTTGACGAAATCACCTGTATAGCGGATACCACCATCAGCAATGATAGGAACATTCATACGCTTCAGGGCTGAAGAGGCCTCCAGAATAGCGGTTATTTGGGGTACACCGGCCCCCGCCACGATACGGGTGGTACAAATAGAGCCTGGTCCAATACCCACCTTCACACAATCAGCTCCTGCGTCAGCCAAGGCTTTGGCCCCAGCTGCAGTAGCCACATTGCCGGCAATGATATTGAGTTGCTTAAAATTTTTGCGTAGCAGTTTCAGGGAATCAATGACCCCTTTGGTATGGCCATGTGCACTGTCAAGGCACACTACATCAACACCATTTTGTTGTAAGGCTGCTGCCCGGTCCAGCAAATCCCTGGTAATGCCCAAAGCGGCACCTACCCTCAAACGGCCAAACTCATCTTTCACAGCATGTGGAAAGCTCGTCAGTTGCAGGATGTCCCGGTACGTGATCAAACCAACCAATACACCATTCTTCTTGACTACAGGGAGTTTTTCTATCTTGTAATTTTGGAGTATTTTTTCTGCTTTGCGCAAGTCTGTCCCTTCCGGAGCTGTCACCAGGTTCTCCTTTGTCATAACCTCACTGACCTTACGTGTTTTATCAGTTTCAAAACGCAGATCCCTGTTGGTGAGAATGCCTACCAGTTTACGCGCATGATTGATAATGGGAATGCCGCCAATCCTGTTTTCCTTCATCAGTCGCAGCGCATCAGCAATAACCGCATCCTCATGGAGTGTAACCGGATCAATGATCATACCACTCTCACTCCGCTTTACCTTGCGCACCTGTTCAGCCTGCTGCTCAACAGACATGTTTTTATGTAACATGCCTATCCCCCCTTCCCTAGCGAGGGCTATCGCCAATGTTGCTTCTGTAACGGTATCCATCGCTGCAGAAAGCAAGGGAATATTCAGGGTAATATTTTTGGTCAGTTGAGTGGTGATATTCACTTCCCGGGGCAATACAGAGGAGTAAGCGGGAACGAGCAATACATCATCGAAGGTCAACCCTTCACCGAAAAACTTGGGGGAGCTTTGTGTCTTTGTTGCCATATGCGAAGATAGAAAAAAAACCAAATATCCATCACGACCTGCATAAAGCATAAATTTTTCCGGGCAACACTGCTACAACTCCCTGCATTTCCAAATCCAATAACATGGATGCTGCTGTATTGGGTTTAAGGTCTGCTTCCCTTGCAATCTGATCGATGGAAACAGGTTGAAGCCGTGCAATGATTTCCACGAGACTTTTTTGAGCATCACCCAGCCCGTCAAACAATGCCATCTGTACAACCGTATCCTTTGTATTTCTATCAGACCAGTTCAAGAAATCAATCAATTCCTCGCCGCAGGTAACCAGATTAGCCTTATGGGTTCTGATCAATGCATTGCAACCCATACTTTGTTCATCTGTAGCCCTTCCGGGATAGGCCAACACATCCCGGTTGTAATCGTTGGCCAACTCTGCGGTGATCAGGCTTCCTCCTTTGATGCCACTCTCCACCACCACAACGGCATCAGCCATCCCGGAAACAATCCTGTTTCGCCGGGGAAAATTTTGCCTGTCAGGCTTCGTACCACTCATGAATTCCGAAAGCAAGCCACCCCATCCCAGCATCTCTTCTGCCAACTGCCTATTGGCATAGGGATAAAGTTTATCCAAACCATGCCCAAGTACCCCGACCGTTGCCAAACCATGTTTCACGGCTTCCCGATGCACAAGGGTATCTATACCATAGGCCAATCCACTCACAACCAAAACCTGAAGGGTGGCAATTGAAGCAATCAATTCCAGCACAGAGGACTTCCCGTAATGGGTTGGCGACCTTGTACCAACGATACTGATTACTTTGGGAAAATCCAAAATACCACTGCCCTTGAAAAACAATACCTGTGGTGCATCAGGGCAGTTTGCCAACCTGACCGGATAGCCCTGAAAACCTCTCACCAACAGCTGAATACCATTTTTCATGCAATAGGAAACTTCCTGTTCACTGCGGGTATAACCGCGAAAAGACTTGATGGCCCCTGCCCTGACCGTGCCGATACCGGGGTGACATTCCAATTCTCTTCTCGCTGCTTTGAATACGGCACCGGCCGATCCGAAATGCTTCAACAAGGCAGATATGTGCACATCACCAAGATGTGGCACTTGGGTCAGTGAAATCAGATGGATCAACTCCTCTCCTTCAGGGGCTTTTTGCATGCTGCAATTTGAGATATCAGCAGCACCCGGAAAAGGGATTTCCATCATTAGGATAAGGGAAAAAACGGGACTTTTTCGGTTATTTCACTTGCCCGACAAAACCTTCAACTCGGTTCTCCTGTTCAGTTGACGTCCCTCGGCGGTGTTGTTGTCGGCAACAGGAACAGTTGCCCCATATCCTTTGAAAACCATCTGCGTCAAAGGAATACCCTTATCATTCAGATAATCAACTACAGCCTTTGCCCGGCGTTCAGACAAGTCCAAATTGGATAGTTCCTGACCTGTATTGTCGGTATGCCCTCCGATCTCAACCTTTACAGCAGGATTGTCGCGTAACAAGGCCGTTAATTTTTCCAGTTCAACGCGCGATTCCGGCAGAATTGCATATTTGCCTGTCTCAAATAGGATATTGCGCAGCACCATGCTGGCCCCTGCCTGGATGGGCATCAGTGGAATATCTTTTGTAATGCCTAATTGCCCAACCGCCTGATCCACAAAAAAACGTTGTGCATGAAAAAGATATCCTTTGCGGTTTACGATGAAGCTATAATTACGGTTGCAGGGCAAGGTACACAGGTATTCCCCGTCAGCACCGGTCTGCACATAGGCCACCAACCTGTTGCTGTCGATACTAACCAACTCGATAACCGACTGCAACCCTTTGCCAGTCAGGCTGTCGTATACCCGGCCCCTGACCCAAGAGGTGGGAACCGGCTGCATAATGGCAGGAAGCGCAAAACTGTAAATGTCCAATCCCCCCTTGCTGTCAGCCCTGTTACTGGCCAACCAGGCTGTTGAACCATCAGCAGAAACAAAAAGACTGCCTTCATTGTCAATTGTATTGACCGGATAGCCCAGGTTGGTCACTGCAGTAAATCCATTGCGTCCGCGCCTGGCCATGAACAAATCAGCACCGCCATATCCCTGCAGGCCATTGGAAGAAAAATAAAGTGTTTCATTGTCGGCATGCAAAAATGGACTGCTTTCATCTCCCGCAGTATTGATGGCAGGTCCAAGGTTTTCCGGAGATGACCATTTCCCGTTGGCAAGTCTCCGGCTGACGTAAATATCAATACCTCCATACCCACCGCTACGGTCGGATGCAAAGTAGAGTTCCATTTTGTCTGGCGACAAACAGGGGGATGATTCCCAAAATTCAGAGTTGATTTGTTCCCCCATATTTTGGCGGGCACTCCAGCCGGTTACTGTCAATTCAGACAAGTAGATGTCAAACCTGCCATAGCTGTCAGGATATTGTCCGGCATATACCAGCCATTTCCCATCCTGCGATATCTGCTGCGCCCCTTCCTTCATGGGGGTGTTGATCTCACCGGGCAAAGGTATGCCGGGAGTCCATGCCCCATCCAATCTGTCGCTTGCAAAAAAATCCTCATTGAAATCATTGACCCTCCTGGTCCACACCAGCCTGCTACCATCAACGGTCATCGATGGAAAGTATTCTGATTGACTACTGTTGATCATGTTACCGGCATTGACTACCTGGATTGGAGCGCCAGCCCCCCTTTGCTGCTTTTGCTCCAATGCAAAAAGGATATTGCGCTTTCTGTATTCCCCGGATTTGACAGCCGATTCATTCAACCCTGGAATGCCCAGAAAAGCGTTCACCGCTTCCAATGCTGCGGTAAAATCACCCGCTCCAGAGAGGTTGATGCTGTATGGCAGCAAGTATTCCCTGCAGAAATCCTGATCCATATCCAGCGCTTGCCGGTATTCTGCCGCTGCCTGCCGATATTGTTTCTGTTCCCCTAAAATGCCGGCCTTGGACAACTTGGCTTCCAGAAAATGCGGATCATTGTCAAGTGCCAGGTTGATGAGATTCAACGCATCGGCATAGCGCAAATCTTCCGCAAATACGAGCGCCTTGTCATAGAGCGTCCTGTTCTTTTTGGAGACGCGAGCCGGATCGTAAGCCTGCCCTATGGTTATGGCAGTGATATGACACAAAATGAAAACCAGTAACCCCCTCATGCATTGAAATTAAAGATTTTGTAGCTGGCAGATGGGCCGAAACTGTTAAAATGAAAACTCTCAGGGGATTTGCAGATACTTATGGGTTTGGAGGGAAAGGATCCAACGCGGATGTTGCAGGATATGGTTGATGATGAGTGGTGTCATGGTTTCAGCTTTGCTCCATTCTGGCTGAAGGTAGCAAAGACAGTCTTTTGACACCTTGGCTGCGTGCTGTTCAGCCCAAATCAAATCGCTGGGATGATAAATCACCACTTTCAGCTCATGGGCTACCATCAACACCTCATCAAGTGGTGCCTTGAATTTTTTTGGAGACAAACAAATCCAGTCCCACTCTCCACTCAAAGGATGTGCACCTGAGGTCTCCAAATGGGTTCTGATGCCTGCCGACTTCAATTGGTGTGTAAGTTTATCGAGCTGATGCATCAGGGGTTCTCCGCCGGTAATCACAGCAATCCGGGAACCCGAACCGCTGACCCAGCCAGTCATTTCACTGATGCCCGTCAAAGGATGCTTCGATGCATCCCAGCTTTCCTTCACATCGCACCATACACAGCCCACATCACACCCACCCAGCCTGAGAAAATAAGCAGCATGCCCGGTATAGCGTCCCTCACCCTGCAGGGTGAGAAAATGTTCCATCAGCGGCAGCTTCAGTTCTGTTTCAGTTGCCATCATTCAATCTTTGGCGGCACATGCCTTGAAAGTATTCATCATCAATGCGGCGATGGTCATCGGCCCCACACCACCTGGAACAGGCGTTATATAAGAACATTTTGGAGCTACTTCCTCGAAATCCACATCCCCCTTGATGGCAAACCCGGATTTCTTACTGGCATCCGCCACCCGGGTAATGCCTACATCCACCACTACAGCACCGGGCTTCACCATATCCCCTTTCAGGAATTCGGGTCTTCCTAAGGCGGCGATGATGATATCCCCCTGCAAACAAATCTCTTTGAGATTTTGGGTGTGGGAATGGCAAACCGTTACGGTACAGTTGCCGGGATATTCGTTTTTGCTGAGCATAATGCTGATAGGCCTGCCTACGATATTGCTTCTGCCAATAACAACAGCATGCTTACCCTTGGTGTCCACACCATAATGCTCCAGCAACAGCAGGATGCCATAGGGCGTAGCGGGATAGAAGGCAGGCAAACCCTGTACCATCCTACCCACACTTTCGGGATGAAATCCGTCAACATCTTTGGAGGGCAGAATCCTGTCGATGACCTTTTCTTCTGCAATATGCGCCGGCAACGGCAATTGCACCAGAATACCGTCTACATCAGCAGCAGCATTCAAAGCATCCAACCTGGATAACAATTCAGCTTCGCTAATGGATTCTTCCAGCCTGATGAGTGTGGACTCAAACCCAATCTCTGCACAGGATTTCACTTTGGAACCGATATATGTTTCACTGGCTCCATTGTTTCCGATCAGAATGGCCGCAAGGTGGGGCACTTTTTTACCGGCGGCTTTCCGCAAGGCAGTTTGTTCTTTCAGCCTGTCTTTTACTGCCTGTGAAACTATTTTTCCGTCCAATATCTGCATGAAACAAAGGTACAAAGGGGAAAAATGACACCCAAATATGTTGTTTTTCACCTTGCCGGTTTGCGAGGTCAGCTGATTTTTACATCATGAGATGCGGATGGTTGTGGTGGTTGTTTTTCCCTATGGTGGGAATGGGTCAGGATTTTCAAGGGCATGCCAAGGTCATTCCTTGGTCAATGGGTAGTTATCAACTAGGCAATCCTACCCTTGTTCTGGGTTCACTGTTGCCGGCGTCCCTGCCGGAGCTGACCGACAAAAGCCTTTCCTTCCAGGCTGAAAACCACTACGGTATCAAGGGTGCTGGCTTATTGGAGCTGGTGTTACATGGTGGAAAAAAACAAAAGGGATGGGAAGTTTCAACCGGATACGAAAGCTCCGGGGTTCACCAATCCTGGAAGGCTGGCATGGGATATGGACTTCGAATAAGCCAATCACTTTCTATAGGCAGCTCCTGGCAACTTGCTTCATTTCGTATACACGATCACCAGTCCTGGCTCACAGAAATCGCATTGGATTTCCAATATAAATTGAATGGGAAAATCAAATGGGGAGGGCGATACAGGCACATGGGTAAAATCAGAGGCCTGAGCACTGGTTTCTCTTATCGTTTCACAGACAACCTGCATCTTACCGCAGAGCTGGAAAAGAAAAGCAACCAACCCACCAATGGCCGGTTCATGTTGTCATTCCAGTCAGATGCTGAATGGGGTTTTCTGCTGGGAGCAGAGGCCCTTTCCAACACCCCTTTTTTCGGCATCAGCCGCATGGGTAGCAAACAAATCTGGAGACTCGGCATATCAGTTCACCCACAACTGGGCGGATCCTTCCAGCTTGGTATAACACACAGCATACCATGAGAATCGTCTCTTATGCCATCATTATTTTGTTGTTCCCTGTTCTGCTCAATGCCCAAGAGATGCAGGAAAATTGGCATGAACAGGAATTTGAGCAGTCGGCCATGCGCACTGAAACCAGCGACATGCCCGACTTGCCCGACAATATCGGCAACCGTAATCCTGAGAGATATCCGGTCAACCAATTGACAGAAGAACAAATGATTTCCTGGGGATTGCTTTCACCACTGCAGATTCACGCCTTTCTCTGGTACCGGAAAACAGTGGGAGAACTCATCAGCCTGATGGAATTGCAATCAGTACCTTATTGGAATCCTGATTTGATCAGGCAGTTGATTCCACTGCTCAAACTTTCCGGCGAAGCAGACCGTATGCCTGGCATTCGCCAACGGTGGAAAGAGGGCAGACACTCGCTGACCTACAGAACAGGAGCAAAGAGCACTGATCCGGATACCCTACAGAACAGGATGCCACAACTGCTAACATACCGCTTCAACTTCAGAAACCTGATGCAATGGGGTATAACATTGGAATCTGATGCAGGAGAAAGCCGCCGTCCCGACCATGCCAGTGGGTATGTTTCCTTATCCAGGAAGGGCTATGTCAAGCAATTGATTGCAGGTGATTACACTGTCAGCCTGGGGCAAGGGCTGGTCCATTGGCAGGGGCATGCCTTCGGACTCGGAACGGGGATGTTGAGCAGTTACCGACAGGGAGCAGTGTTCAAACCACATTCCGGAAGGGATGAAAACCGCTTTCACAGGGGTTTCGCCCTTTCCCTTGGAAAAGAAAAATGGGAGCTGTCTTTATGTTACAGCAAACAGCGAATTGATGCGAACAAAATACAGGATAGCAGTATGCAGTCGATATCAATCAGTTCATTTCCAATATCCGGGCTGCACAGAACCCTGCAGGAACGCGAAGACAAGCATGCCGTTAATCAAATTGCAGGAGGAGGCAGGCTAGGTTGGCAATCCAATCGTTTCAGGATTTTTTTCAATGCGATGCATACCCAATTTGACTATTCAGTGGTCAAAAGGGACTTGCCATACAACCGGTATGAAACAACGGGGAAAGTTTACGGAAATGCCAGCCTCGACGCTACCTGGTTCAACAGGGCAGGCATGTTTTTTACAGAATGGGGTGTTGACAGGCAACTGGATAGGGCTATTACAGCCGGATGGTTGAAAAGCTTGGACAGCAAAGTCGACCTGTCCATCTTATACCGAAACATCTCTCCAGCCTATCAGGCCTGGCAAACCAACTGCCTCAGCCAGTCGGGAGAGGCCAAAAATGAGAAAGGTTTATTTTTCAACATACTCTGTGCCCCTTCAGCTGCCCACCGCTTTGAAGGATTTATGGATTTCTACAACCATCCCTGGCTAAAGGCCAATGTTGATGGTCCGTCACAAGCATCTGCAGCAACATTGCAATACCAATGGAAACCAAACAAAAAAACAGAATGGACCATTCGTTGGCAGCAAGACACCAAATCTGCCAATGCACAGTCGGTTGATCAGGCTACCCGAATGATTCAACAACACCGGATTACACGATGGCGATGCCACTTGTCGTTCAGTCCCCTGGAACCGATCACCCTGCGCATAAGGCATGAAATATCCATTGTTAAAACAGGTCAAAATGCACCAGAAAAAGGAAGCCTCAGTTATGTGGAATTCATTTGCAAGCCCATGATGCGCAATTATTCCGTGAGCCTGCGTTTAACCCTTTTTGAATCAGGAGGTTATGACTCACGGATATATGCATATGAAAGGGATTTGCCAGCATTTCATACTATCCCTGCCTTTTTCGGAGCGGGCTCAAGAATCTACGGTGTTGTTGGATGGAAATGGAACAAAACAATCCATTTGTCGGCAAAGTGGCTAGCAGACTGGCGATCAGCGAAATTACAGCAGGAATGGCGTTTGCAGATCAGTTGGCAGCTGAACAGGGATGCATAAACAAAGGAAATGCTATCTTTGTAACAAAGCATGTTATGAGCGACCAACAACAAAACCAATTGAACATAGAGATTTCTGAGGAAGTGGCAGAGGGTCAATATGCCAACCTGGCCATTATTACCCACAGCCATGCAGAATTTGTTGTTGACTTTGTCAATGTGATGCCAGGCACACCCAAGAGTAAGGTCAAGTCGAGGATTGTATTGACCCCACAGCATGCCAAAAGGCTATTGAATGCACTTTCAGATAATGTCCAGAAATTCGAAGACGCACACGGACAAATCAGGGATTTTGAAGAAGTCCAGATTCCTTTTCATTTTGGAGGCCCTGCGGCCCAAGCGTGATTAATAGAGCATCAGTTGATGGATTCCACCGGTATGGTTTTGTTGATTTTGCCAATCAATCCTTGAAGCACCTTACCAGGACCAACCTCAGTAAAACTGGAGGCTCCGTCAGCAATCATTGCCTCGATGGTTTGTGTCCATCTGACAGGACCAGTCAGCTGATCAATGAGGTTTTGTTTGATTTTGATAGGATCGGTCACTGCCTTGGCAACAACATTTTGGTAAACGGGGCAGGAGGGCTTGTGAAAATCGGTTGACATGATTGCTTCTGCCAACTCCTGACGGGCTGGTGCCATCAATGGGGAATGGAATGCACCTCCAACTGGCAATTTCAGCGCACGTTTGGCACCTGCTGCTTTCAACCTTTCACATGCCAGATCAATTCCGGCATTGGAACCGCTGATAACCAGCTGTCCCGGACAGTTATAATTGGCGGGCACCACTATTTCACCGGTTTCCGCTGTAATTTCTGCACAAATCCTTTCTGCGACGTCATCTGCGAGAGCCAGAACAGCTGCCATGGCAGAGGGATTGGCTTCACAAGCTTTTTGCATGGCCTTTGCTCTAATGCTGACCAGTTTCAGGGCATCTGCAAAGGGCAGGGTACCATTAACCACCAATGCAGTGAATTCTCCCAGAGAATGACCTGCAACCATATGAGGGGTTGCTCCCTCGATCATTTTATATGCTATGACAGAATGGACGAAAATAGCTGGTTGGGTAACATTGGTTTGCTTGAGATCATCTTCTGAACCATTGAACATGATATCAGAAATCCTGAAGCCAAGTATTTCATTGGCTTGCTCAAAAAACCTGCTGGCAAAAGCATTACCATCATAATGTGCCTTACCCATTCCTGGAAACTGGGACCCTTGTCCCGGAAAAACATACGCCTGTATCATATACCCACTTGTGGAACAAAGCTAATAAATAAGGCTGATTTTCCCCAAGGAAAATCAGCAAAAAATCAGTCCCAAAATGGATTAAATCAATGGAGCTTTGAACCAATCAGCCTGATGAATTCACTGCGAGATTCGTTGCGCTCAAACTCTCCCCAGAAGGCGGAAGTGGTTGTTACAGAATTTTGTTTTTGCACACCGCGCATCATCATGCAGAGATGGGAGGCCTCGATAACCACCGCCACACCCAATGGATCCAAGGTTTCTTTGATGGCATTCAGGATTTGGGTGGTGAGCCTTTCCTGCACCTGTAGCCTCCTGCTGTAGGTGTCTACCACCCTGGCAATTTTGCTCAGTCCGGTGATATAGCCGTTGGGGATGTAGGCCACGTGTGCCTTGCCAAAGAAAGGCAACATATGGTGTTCACATAGGCTATACAGCTCGATGTCTTTTACGATGATCATTTCACTGACATCTTCATGGAATTTGGCTGAAGCCAAAATTGCTTTGGGGTCTATCTGATAACCTTGAGTCAGGTATTGCATGGATTTGGCTACCCGCTCGGGTGTTTTCAACAAACCTTCCCGCTGTGGGTCTTCACCCAGAAGGGCTATTGACTCCCTGTAATTTTCTATCAACCCTGATGTGATCTTGTCTTCAAATTGCTCAACCTTGATATATGCCATGTGTTCTATTTGGAAATTTAATTGATGGGGTATTCCACGAAATTGCGTGGGGTTTCATACAAACGTATTTGCAGATCAAAATGTTCGGCGATGGCAGGCCTGAGAAGACCATAAATCACTATGGCAATATTTTCTGCTGTTGGATTAAGGTGCCGGAATTCGGCCACATCCTCATTCAGGTTGCGGTGGTCAAAACGCTCCAAAACCAGATCTGCAATCAAATCAGATAATACTTTCATATCGATGACATAGCCCGTTGCAGGATCAACATCCCCTGTAACTTTTACAATCAACTCATAATTATGTCCGTGGTAATGGGGCAGGTTGCATTTTCCAAACACCCGCGCGTTTGTCGCCTCATCCCATGTAGGATTGTGCAGGCGATGCGCTGCATTAAAATGTTCTGCACGGTAAACTGAAATCCTTTCTTTCTTCATCTTCCCTCTTTTGCTGATATGAAACAACGAAGAAGCAAAAATGTTTAAAGAATTCCGAATTACTCACCGAAATATTCTACAAAAATACGGGGTGTTTCAACAAGCCGGATGCAATGCAGGGAAACGCCCTGCGGCATATGAGGTAGAAGCTCATGCCATATGCCATAAACAAGATTTTCGATGGAACAGATTTTTCCATGCATGAATGGCACATCCAGGTTCAGGTTACGGTGATCCAAAACATCCACCACCTGGTCCTTAATGATTCTGCTGAGTAATTTGGCATCAACAATAAACCCTGTCTCGGGATTGGGTTCTCCCTTCACCGTGACGAACAATTCAAAATTATGGCCATGCCAATTCTCATTGGCACATTTCCCAAAAATCTCATCATTCCGCTCTTTTGACCAGGCAGGATTGAAAAGCTTGTGGGCGGCATTGAAATGTTCTCTTCGTGTAAGGTAAAAAACAGGCATAATATAAAGGGATGCAAAGTTAAGCACCTTGACTGAAATTGCAGAACTTTGTACGCATGAAGATTCTGATAACGGCGGCTACAGCCGGAGAATTGTCTTTTTTCAATAACTCCACCACCCTTCCGGGAGAAACCCAGGTCCAAAAAGCCGTTACCGGAGTGGGTGCCATGCATACCCTATATAACCTCATGCAGCTTATTGGGCAGCATCACCCCAACCTGATTATTCAAACGGGCATTGCCGGTTGCTTCACCCCAACCATCAGCATCGGATCCGCCGTAACCATAAGCAGTGAAACAACAGCTGATATGGGGGTTTGGGAAAAAAACGGTTACCTGGATATTTTTGATATGGGATTTTCTGATCTGGATGCAGCACCTTACCATGGAAAACAGTTGATCAATCCTCATATGAATTTGTTGCATAATTGTGGACTTCCATCCGTACAAGCTGTTACGGTAAACCGCATCACCACCGTATCGGCAGATGCGGAACTCTTCAAGAACCATTATGGTGCGGCTGTTGAATCGATGGAAGGCGCTGCGCTCCATTATGTTTGCCTGCTTCAAAACATCCCTTTCATTCAAATCAGGGGCATTTCCAACCTGGTAGGTGAAAGGGACAAAAGCCAGTGGCGGATACCGGAAGCCATGACCAGCGCCAGCAATGCCATCCTTAACCTGCTTTTGAATCTCAATCCCCTACCATGAACCTGACCATTGGCTTATCACCCTGCCCAAATGACACTTTTATCTTTGACGCTCTGCTGCAAAATAAAGTAGACACTGAGGGACTTACCTTTTACCCACGTTTGGAAGATGTGGAGACATTGAACACCCTGGCCGGAAGCGGTCAGCTCGATATCACCAAAGTGAGCTATGGCGCGGTTCCACGGTTGATTTACCATTACCGGATTCTGGATGCAGGCGGGGCACTAGGAGAAGGAGTGGGTCCTTTGCTCGTTGCTAAAAACCTGCGCTCAGCCAACGTATTGGATCCGGCAACACATGTCATTGCCCTGCCAGGCAGGAACACCACCGCACACCTTTTGTTTTCCATGGCCTTCCCTCACATGCTCCAGAAAAAATTCATGCCTTTTCACGAAATTGAAAAGGCCGTACTGGAAGGGGTAGCAGATGCAGGTGTCATCATCCATGAAAATCGCTTCACCTATGCAGCCAAAGGACTTCACTTGCTGGCAGAACTGGGCGACCTCTGGGAAAGCCAAACAGGCCTGCCGATTCCGCTTGGAGGCATCCTGGCGAGAAGAAGCTATCCGGAACCCCTCTTGCAAAAAATCAATCGGGTAATTCGCAGGAGTTTGGAATATGCCTGGCAGCACTACCCCGAACTGGCCCCATTTGTAAAAGACAATGCCCAGGAGATGGATGAAGAGGTGATGAAAAAACATATCAACCTCTATGTGAACAACTACTCTCTGGGGCTTGGCTCAGCCGGCAGGGCTGCAGTTTGGAAATTATTGGAAGCATCATCGATCATCCAACCCACACCGGGGTTCGAGAGTTTTGAAGTTTTTGTAGACTGATTGCTTGAATTAAAACAATCCGTACAATTCGGCATCTATTTTGGCAATGATTTCACCCAAATGCTCCTCGTTTTCAACGAACTTGGTCTTGTCTACATTGATCACCAACAAAGGCCCCTCTTTATAGTCTTCAATCCACTTGTTGTAGTAGTCGTTCAGCCTCTTCAGGTAATCGAGCCGGATGTTCTCCTCATAATCTCTTCCCCGCTTCTGGATTTGACCTACCAATGTAGGCACTGAAGCCTGGAGATATATCATCAGGTCAGGTGGCTTGACCATCTGACGGAGATTTTGGAAGAATTCAAAGTAATTATCGAAGTCCCGCTTACTCATCAGCCCCATTTCATGGAGGTTGGGAGCGAAAATATAGGCATCTTCATAGATGGTCCTGTCTTGAATGACGGTCTCCGTACCCTTGCTTATTTCAATCAGCTGATTGAGCCTGCTGTTGAGAAAATATATCTGCAGGTTGAAGCTCCAACGGGGCATATCCTCATAAAAATCATAGAGATATGGATTTTGGTCCACATCCTCAAACTGGGGAATCCAGCGGTAATGTTTGCTGAGCATTTCGGTCAGCGTGGTCTTGCCTGCACCGATGTTTCCGGCTATGGCTACGTGTTTTGGCTTTCTTGCTTTGGACATACAAATGATTCAGATATGGTTAACCCTGGCGTTCAAAGTACAGATTCCTTTTCAATATACCAAACCCATTGCGTCCCGCACCAATTCCATGGTTGCCACAGCACTCTTCCGGGCCTTATCGGCACCCATCTCCATGACCGATTCCAGGTATTTTTTATCGTTTCGGATGGATTCTGCTTTTTCTCTAATGGGACTAATGAATTTAACCATATCAGCGGCCAATTGCTTTTTCATATCCCCATAGCGGATAGTGCATTGCTGATAGGCTTCTTCAAAAAACGCAACAGCTTCCTGGTCACTGACCAATCGCATCAACTGGAAAATATTTTCAATATAATCCGGCTTGGGGGTATTGGGAGCAGCAGGACCCGCATCCGTTTTGGCCTTCATGACCTTTTTGGAAATCATCTCATCCGAATCCGCCAGGTATAGCGTTGCCAGCTGGTTTTCGCTTTTGCTCATCTTTCCTGTTCCATCCAAACTCGGAACCTTTACCAGATCCTCACCAAAGTTGTAGGCCATGGGCTCAGGGAAGACTTCCCCATAGCGGTGATTGAAGCGTTTCACAAAGTTCCTTGACATTTCCAGGTGTTGTTCCTGATCTTTTCCAACAGGAACCCAAGTGGCCCTGTGCAGGATGATATCCGCTGCCTGCAGCACAGGATAGGTAAGGAGTCCTGCATTGATATTGTCTGGCTGCAGCCTGGCCTTATCTTTAAATGTGGTTGTTTTTTCAAGCTCACCGAGGTAGGCGAGCATGTTTAGATACAAATATAATTCCGATGTTTCCCGGATATGGCTTTGGCAATAGAGTGCCGCCTTTTGAGGATCAATGCCACAGGCAATGTTTTCAGCGATGACACGGTGCACATTTTCCTTCAATTCACGGGTATCGGGGTGTGTGGTGAGGGCATGCAGATCTGCTACCATAAAATAACAGGTATACGACTCCTGCAGTTTCACATAATTGCGCATGGCACCGAAATAATTGCCCAGGTGCAAGAACCCCGTTGGGCGGATGCCACTCATGACTATTGCTTTTTCACTGTTCATGGCGCAAATATAATGAATGTATGTCCCAACAACCACACCATCCCTCTCCATTTCCGCTCATCAATAAATGGTGGCAGATGCCCTGAGATTGTTTAATTTTGCATGCAATACAGCCGTTATGGAACTGAACAGGGAAATGACCCGCAAACTGGCGGAATTGTCGAAGTTGGAATTCACTGATGAGGAGCTGGAAAATATCCAGGCCGATTTGCAACAGATGATTGGATTTGTTGACAAATTGAATGAAATCGATACCACAGGAGTTGAACCCCTGACCCATATTGGAGTAGAGGGCAACCGGCTGAGGGAAGATGTAGTCATAGGTTCTGTTGACAATGCCACTGCCCTGTCAAATGCCCCTGCAGCAGATGGCCCCTTTTTTACCGTACCGAAAGTCATCAAAAAATAATCGCATGCAAGACTCAGTCATTCACCTGGAAGCAATTAGGAAAAGCTATTTCATGGGCAAGCAGGAACTGCAGGTCTTGAAAGGAATCTCATTGGACATTCTCCGAAATGAATATGTTGCGCTCATGGGCCCCTCTGGTTCAGGAAAAAGCACCTTGATGAACATACTCGGTTGCCTGGACTCCCCCAGTGATGGAAAATACATCCTGAATGGGCATGACGTCAGTACGATGCCCGACAATGACCTGGCCGATATCCGAAACAAAGAAATTGGTTTCGTTTTCCAGCAATTCAACCTCCTACCGCGCTTAAGCGCCCTTGAAAACGTTGCGCTACCGCTCGTTTATGCGGGTATTGCCAAAAAACAAAGGCTGGAAATGGCGCATGAGGTGTTGCGAAAAGTAGACCTCTTGGAAAGAAGCCACCATAAACCGAATGAATTGTCTGGTGGCCAATGCCAACGTGTGGCCATTGCAAGAGCTCTGGTCAACAACCCCTCCATTATTTTGGCTGATGAACCCACCGGAAACCTCGACACCAAAACATCATACGAGATAATGAACATCTTTGCCAAGATTCATGAGGATGGCAATACCGTAGTGTTGGTGACACATGAAGAAGATATTTCCAACTATGCCAAAAGGGTGATCAGACTTCGCGACGGTTTGATAGAGAGCGACAAGGTGAAAAACGCCGCCAGCGTTGTTTGAAATTTATTTCCTGAACCTTTGAACAATTGACGCATATCCACATTATCTTGAAAAGCAATTGTGGTTATGGCAATGAAAATTTACACGAAGACAGGAGATAAAGGCACCACTTCACTTATAGGCGGCACCAAAGTGCTGAAATCCCACGAACGCATTGAAGCCTACGGCACGATCGATGAACTCAATTCCCATATCGGATTGTGCAGGGATCTGGTTGATGACGTTAGCAAAAAATCGATGTTGAGTGAAATACAAGACAGACTTTTCACCATAGGTTCCGCATTGGCCTGTGACCCTGAAAAAGATACGGCACTCAAAATTCCTGACCTCAAAGAAACGGATATCACCCTGCTTGAAACTGAAATGGACCACATGGATGAGACCTTGACTCCCCTGCGCAGTTTTATCCTGCCTGGCGGACATCCAGTGGTATCACATATACACATCGCCAGGTGTGTGTGCAGGCGTGCTGAAAGACTGATTGTATCACTGTTGCAAACCGAAGCCAACGACGAAAGCCTTATGGTAAAATACATCAACAGGCTGAGTGATTACCTCTTTACCCTCAGCAGATCTGTGGCGCATGACCTGCAGGCAACTGAAATCCCCTGGCAGCCCAGGATTTGAGGCTTCCTTAGACCCAAGATCCGTCACGCAAAAGCATGACTCTATCGCTCATCGCTGAGAGCTCTTCGTTATGGGTAACGATGACAAATGTTTGACCGAGCTCATCCCGCAAAGAACAAAAAAGTTTGTGCAAGGCTGTAGCATTGGCAGAATCGAGATTGCCTGTAGGTTCGTCGGCAAAAACGATTGCAGGCTTATTGATCAGCGCGCGGGCAACCGCTACCCGCTGTTGTTCTCCTCCAGACAAAGCATTGGGTTTGTTTTCACCTTTGCCCCCGATGCCGAGCCGTTCCATCAACGCTCCGGCTCTTTTTTCAAGCGTGTCTGACGACTCCCCGGCAATCCATCCCGGAATGCAAATGTTTTCAAGTGCTGTAAATTCGGGCAAAAGGTGATGGAATTGAAAAACGAATCCAGTATGCCTGTTCCTAAAAGCAGCAAGCGCTTTACCCCCAAGACGATCAACACGGGACCCATCAAAATACAATTCTCCCCCATCAGGCTTGTCAAGGGTTCCAAGGATATGCAGTAATGTCGACTTGCCCGCACCGGACGATCCCACAATACTTACAATCTCACCCCGGCCGATGGAAATGTCAATATCCTTCAAAACGGGTAAGTCCCCATATCGTTTGCTGATTCCTTTTCCTTCCAACATTCACCAAAAATAACAAAGAACCTGCTACCCCTTGTTTATTTTACCGCAATTCTGTGCATATCTGTGATTTGGTATTACGGAATTAACCATTACTTTTGCCGAAATCTAAAAACAGAGCCCTATGTTCTGGACACTTGAATTGGCATCTTATCTTGAAGACGCACCCTGGCCTGCAACCAAGGACGAACTGATCGACTATTGCATCAGGAGTGGCGCTCCCATTGAAGTCATCGAAAATCTCCAGGAACTGGATGACGAAGGGGATATTTATGAAGGAATTGACGACATCTGGCCCGACTATCCCAGTCAGGAAGACTTCTTCTTCAATGAGGACGAGTATTGAAAAACTTTCCCGTGAAAAACCACCAAACGGTGGTTTTTTTTATGTTTAAAAAGTCAGTTTGAAATACAGCATGGCGAGGGAAAGGCACATGATGATGACATTGGCCAGAATCATCGGACGGTCTTTACCGGTAATGCCGTAGACCAACCAGATGGACACATTCAACAGCAGAATCAGAATCATCCAAATCGACAGATCCCCTACAGATTTCGTAACCCAGGCTTGATAAACTTGTGGTACGAATGTCATTGAACCCGTTACCACACCTATCATTCCGAGGTATTCCCGCCACTTTTTCATCTTAATTTATTATTGGTTTATTTTTCCATTTGTTCAATGACAGCAGCAGTCACTCCTGTAAAGGAGAATCCACCATCATGGAAAAGATTCTGCATGGTAACCATCCTCGTCATATCGGAGAAAAGGGAAACACAATAGTTGGCACAATCTTCACCTGATGCGTTACCAAGGGGACTCATCTTTTCGGCGTAATTGATGAAGCCGTCGAACCCTTTGACACCGCTGCCTGCTGTAGTTCGGGTTGGAGATTGGGAGATGCTGTTGACGCGCACTTTTTTCTTCACGCCGTAATGGTAGCCAAAACTTCTGGTTACACTTTCAAGCAATGCTTTGGCATCAGCCATCTCATTGTAATCAGGAAATACACGCTGTGCAGCGATGTAGGTCAATGCAACAACACTGCCCCACTCATTCAGTGCATCCATTTCGTATGCGGTACGCAAAACCCTGTGCAAGGACATGGCTGAAATATCAAGGGTCTTTTGGTTGAATCCGTAGTCAATTTCCGTGTATTGTTTTCCCTTCCGCACATTCAGACTCATGCCGATGGAATGCAGGATAAAATCAATGCCGCCGCCAAAATGTTGCATGCTCTGTTCAAAAAGGTTTTTGAGGTCATCCATGTTCACCACATCGGCTCCAATCACAGGGGCATTGACTTGTTCCGCCAGCTTGTTGATCTCTCCCATCCGCAAAGCTACAGGAGCATTCGTCAACACCAACTGAGCGCCCTGCTCGTGGCAGGCAACGGCTGTTTTCCATGCAATGGATTTCTCATCCAAAGCGCCAAAGATGATCCCTTTTTTTCCCTTCAACAGTTGATTGGACATATTCATTGATTTGGGGGCAAATATAGTTTGTTTAACATTTATTGAACACTATACGGAATGAAACTTTGTCAGGTACCACTGCCAGCCTGGGCCTTGACCATCTCACGGGCTGTAGCCAAAACGGCATCACTGGGCTTATCTCCTGCCATCATGCGTGCGATGGTAATGATGCGCTCTTCACCAGCCAGCTCGCGAACATGTGTGGTAACCTGCTCTTGATCAGCCGTTTTGTAGATGTAGAGATGCTGGTTGGCCAAGGCCGCAATCTGTGGTTGGTGGGTGATGGCAATCACCTGATGGTGTGCTGAAAGCTCCTGCATGAGGAGTCCTACCTGCCTGGCGGCTTCTCCGCTGATACCACTGTCAATTTCATCAAAAATCAGCGTCGGCATATCCAGTGAGCTGGCCACCAGCGACTTCAAGATCAACATAAGCCTGCTCAATTCACCTCCGCTGGCTACCTTGTGTAGAGGCTCAAATTGTCCACTTTTGTTGGCATCAAACAGGAAAGTGACTTCATCGGTTCCTGCAGCAGATAATCCTACCGCTTTCAGGTCTATCTTGAGGCGAGCATTGGGCATGCCCACCCGCACAAGCAATTCCTGTGTAGCATACTCCAGCTGTGGAATGGTTGCAACCCTTTTCTCATGCAATTGTCCTGCCAGAATCATGGCTTCCTGCCTAACCCTTTCCAGCTCCAATTCAAGCTCCCTGATGGATGCACCTGTTTCTTCGATGACTTCCATCTCTCCAGCCAGTTGATTCCTGACGGTAACGAGTTCGTCCACCTCTGCCAATCCGTGCTTTTTGGCAATGCGTTGGGCCTGAGCCATGCGTGCATTCAATATTTCCATCCGTTGGTCATCCACCTGGATGGCATCCAACAAACGCTCCATTTCTGCTCCGATATCTTTCAATTCCACGTAGGCAGAATCCAACCTGGACATCAGGCCTGGCAAGGACGGATGATGGGATGACTGCGGTTGAAGAGCCGCAACTAGCGACCTCAACTGGGGAATAAGGGGTTGCTCCCCTTCCTGAAAAACATAAACAGCCTTACCGATACCCACTTTGATTTGTTCCGCATGGCTGAGCACATTCAATTCTTCAGCCATCGCCTTCCCCTCACCGGCAGTCCATTTCAATTCATCCAACTCCCGCAGTAGAAACGACTTATATTCCTGCTCTTGGTTGGCTTTCAGCAGATTGGCTTTGGAATCTTGCAGTTTCCTATTTAGTGTACTGTATCTTTCATAAAGTGCTGAATAAGACCCCATAAGACCGATAGCACCAGCACGTGCGTCCAGCAATGCCCGTTGGAAATGCCTGCTGCCCAACTCCAGGGTATCAAATTGCTGGTGAAGGTCCACCAGGTGTGCAGCAATCCCCTGCAGCTGGTTTAGTGCAACGGGGGTATCGTTGACAAAAGCCCTTGACTTACCGTTCGATTGTATTTCCCGCCGAAGGATGATTTCGGAATCCATGTCAATATCTGCCGCCAGCATGAGTTTTTCAAGGTTGGCCGATTCCTGAACGGCAAAAACAGCTTCCACAATGGTTTTTTTATCCTTGTCGCGCAACTGGGAACTGTCAGCCCTATCACCTAAGGCGAGTCCCAAGGCCCCCAACAAGATACTTTTACCCGCACCCGTTTCACCGGTAATGATGACCATCCCCTTCGCCGGCCCAATTGATAAAGCCGAGATGATGGCATAATTCTGTATGTCGAGCTTTTTTAGCATGCCCAAAAGTAGATATTTTTAAATGCATTACCTTGCCAACAGAACGCGAAAATCATGTCACCAATCCTGCTTTTTTCTTTTGTGTTGGGGTATTTTATCCTGCTTTTGGGCGTTTCCCTCTATACCGCCCGCAATGCCACCAATGAATCTTTCTTTATCGGAAACAGGAATTCCAACTGGATGCTCGTTGCCTTTGGTATGATCGGCACCTCACTTTCAGGCGTAACCTTCGTTTCCGTACCCGGCACTGTGGGTAATTTCAGCGGGGATGCCTTTACCGGTTTCCGGTATTTTCAGGTGGTCATCGGTTATATTTTCGGCTATGCCGTCATCGCTTATGTACTCATCCCTTTGTATTATAAACTGAACCTGACATCCATTTATCATTATTTGGACCAACGTTTCGGGAAAGAAAGTTATAAAACAGGTGCCCTGTTTTTCATCATCTCCAGGACATTTGGTGCCACAGCAAGGCTTTTCCTGGTCATCAATGTACTGCAGATCTTCATCCTCGACAAGATGGGGGTGCCATTCCTCCTGACAGCAGCCCTGATCCTGCTGATGATCTTGCTTTACACTTTCAAAGGTGGCGTCAAAACCATTGTTTATACCGATACATTGCAAACCACTTTCATGCTCTTAGGGCTGGTGATATGCCTTTTTTATATCCTCAACAGCATGGATCTTTCACTCTCTCAGGCCATGACTGGGATGGCAGAACGGGGGTTGACCACAATTTTCGACACCGATGTCAACAGCAAATCATTTTTCCTCAAACATATCATTGGCGGGGCGGTGATAGCCATTGCCATGACCGGGCTGGACCAGGAGATGATGCAAAAAAACATCAGCGTCAGCAATGTGAAGGACTCCCAAAAAAATATCATGACCTTTACCGCAACGCTTGTGGTAGTCAATTTGCTTTTCCTGATTTTGGGAGGATTGCTCTATCTGTACATGAGCAATCTGGGGGCTCAATATGAGGGCAAACAATTTCTGTTGGAAGGCAAAAACATCATCGGTGATGATCTGTTTCCAACCGTTTCCATGTTTCATCTCCCGCCTTCCATCAGCATCATTTTCATCATTGCCCTGATTTCCGCCCTATTCCCCAGTGCTGACGGCGCATTGACTGCATTGACATCCTCCTTCTGCATCGACATTTTGGGCATCCAACGTCAAAAGAACATGGATGAAGCCAGTCAAAAAAAGACCAGAAGGATTGTACACCTGAGCTTTGCTTTGATTTTCCTGGCATGCATCATGGTTTTCAAATGGATCGACAACAAATCCATCATCAATATCATCCTGGACCTCGCAGGATATACTTACGGCCCCTTGCTGGGATTGTTCTTCTTTGGCATTCTCACGAAAAGAACCCTTGGCAGTGGCTATGGGGTAACCTTGGTATGCCTTTTGGCACCCACCTGTTGCTATATCCTTGCCAAAAATGCAGCCAGCTGGCTGCAGGGCTATCAGATCGGTTTTGAGATGTTGCTCATTAACGGGCTGCTGACTTTTGCAGGCTTGTGGCTGATATCCAAAAAAGCCAAAGCATAGTTTTGGGAGTCCTGCAACAGATCCCATTTGCCCCGCATGCAGGAAGGGCGTAAATTTGCAGGGATGGAGATTGTCCTGACGCCAGCCAATGCCTATGCGCTTGCGCACAGTTCCGCCCCAGACAGGCTTCTGGAGGAAATACATGCCCATACCTTGGCCAACCACCCGGAAGCCCATATGATCAGCGGCCCGCTTCAGGGAAGGCTGCTCAGCCTCCTCAGCAGGATGATCCGCCCACGCAGGATTCTGGAAATCGGTACCTTTACCGGCTACAGCGCCCTTTGTTTGGCGGAAGGCTTGTTGACCGAAGGCACCTTGCATACCATTGAAAAAAGGGAAAATGATGCCGCTACTGCCAAGCATTTTTTTTCTCAAAGCGCCTACGCAGGTCAAATCCAGCTGCACTGTGGCGAAGCGATGGATGTTCTGAAATGGCTGCCTGGAGATTGGGACCTTGTTTTTTTGGACGCTGATAAAACAGGATACATAGCCTATTATGATTTCCTGCTGGAAAGTATGAAACCTGGTAGCTGGATCATTGCCGACAATGTTTTTTTCCACGGAGAAGTGCTGAAGCCAGTTCTATCCGGAAAAAATGCCAAGGCAGTGGACGCTTTTAACAAACATGTGGAAAAGGATCCGAGGGTTGAGCAAGTGATGATGACCATCCGAGACGGACTCACCCTTATCCGCATCAAATGATATGACGATGAAGCAAAAGAACATGAAGCAAATTTTTTGGATGGCCCTGATGGCCCTCATGCTTTTCCCTGCAGCCCCGAAGGCACAGGATATGTACAGGGAATCCATCTTGCAGTATATCGAAACCTATGCCCCTGTGGCCATCCGGGAAATGAACAGGACCGGATTTCCGGCCTCCATCAAAATAGCCCAGGGTATACATGAATCCGGTGCAGGAAAAAGCCACTTGGTCCAAAAATCCAACAACCACTTTGGATTGAAATGCAAGTCGAGCTGGACAGGCGGTAAAGTTTATCATGATGATGATGAAAGGGGCGAATGTTTCAGGCAATACGGCGATGCGGAGGAATCTTATGAGGACCATTCCAACTACATGAAGGCACAGGAAAGGTATGCTTCCCTGTTTGATCTTGATCCAGACGACTATGAATCCTGGGCTTGGGGGCTCAAAAAAGCAGGCTATGCAACCAGTCCTGTTTATGCCCAAACCCTGATTAAATACATTGAAACCTATCAGCTTAACCTGTTGAACCAATACGTTTCCAGAGAAGAGGAAGATGAAGAGGAAGTAGACCTCTCTACCTATTTTGCAGCCTTAAATGAACCCAGACCCCAATCTTCTCCAAACGCCCGCACTGGGGCTGTAACTGGTCCATCTGTAGATGAAGATGAACTTGAAAAAGTATCCAAACCAGTTATCGTATCCACCAACAACAAGTCCACAAACACTTCGAAAACTTCAGCAACAGAGAGTCGGACAACCAAAACAAAAAAAACGAACTACGGCAGCACCTTCAAAATCAATGGCATCAAAGTGATTGAAGTCGAAAAAGGCAGTTCACTACTTTCTCTGGCCAAGCAGCACCGTCTCCAACTCTCTACACTCCTATCCTATAATGATTTGGCATCAGGCACACCCACCTTGAAGGAGGACCAACTCATCTATCTGCAACGGAAAAAGAAAACCGGTAAAACAAAATACCACAAAGTGAAAAAAGGGGAAACCCTCCATGAAATCAGTCAGCTTGAGGGCATCAGGTTAAGCAGCCTCATGCAGTTGAATAAGCTCAAAAAAGGAATGGAGCCTAAAGTGGGACAGCAGCTGAACCTGAAAGAACCAGCCAGCAAGCGCCCCCTTCTTGCTAAAAAATAATCAATCAGTATGCCCCAGACACAACAGGTATTGGACAAACATTTTGTGCCTTATCTCGAAAAGGAAGACCTGCATCAGGCAGTTGTGAGGATTGCAGCCGCAATCAACCATGACTATTCCGGCAAAAACCCACTATTTATTGCCATCCTGAATGGTTCATTCATGTTTGCATCAGACCTGTTCAAAGAAATCAGCATACCTGCTGAAATATGCTTCATCAAATTGGCTTCCTATAAAGGCACCCAATCAACAGGACAAGTGGTTACTGCCATTGGACTTGACAGGGATTTGTATGGGCGTGATGTGGTGATTATTGAGGATATTGTGGATACCGGCAAGACGCTGTCTGAATTTTTACCCCAGCTGGCCCATCAGCAACCAAAGTCACTACAAGTCTGTTCCCTCTTGCATAAAAAGGCAGCAACGGTCCATCCAGTGGAGATAGCTTACTTGGGTTTTGAAATACCCGACTTGTTTGTAGTTGGGTATGGACTCGACTATAACGGTTATGGCAGAAACCTGAACAGGATTATGCAGATAGCCCAATAGTTTAGGAACCGAACATTTCCTTCATCTTGTTGAAAAAGCTTTTTTCGCTTTTTTCAGGTGCTGGTTGGAAGTTCTTTGCCTCTTTCAGTTTTTCCATCAGCTGTTTTTCCTCTGCATTCAATTCCTGTGGTGTCCAGATGTTCACGTGAATCAGCTGATCACCCTTTTCATAGGAATTGATGGAAGGAAACCCTTTGCCTTTTAACCTGAAAATTTTGCCTCCTTGGGTACCGGCAGGTATTTTGATTTTAGCCCGGCCGTCAATTGTGGGAACCTCAACTTGCGTTCCAAAAACAGCATCTGGGAAGCTGATGTGCATATCGTAAATGACATTGAGGTTGTCCCGCTGCAATTCCGGATGGGATTCTTCCTCAATCACCACAATCAGGTCACCATTGGCGCCGCCCCGTTCACCGGCATTACCTTTGCCACTAAGGCTCAGCTGCATGCCGTCTGCCACACCGGCTGGGATATCGATACTCACGGTTTCATCTGCATATACACGTCCTTCACCCTTACAGGCTGAACACTTGCTGGTGATAGTTGACCCCTCGCCATTGCAGGTGGGGCAGGTGCCTACAGTCTGCATTTGACCAAGAAAGGTATTAGTGACTTTCCTGACCTGACCGCTTCCATTGCAGGTGCCGCAGGTCTGGACTGCATTTTTGTCTTTGGCACCGGAACCTGAGCAGGTGCTGCAGCTGGTGTATTTTTTTACCTTGACCGTTTTGTTGGCTCCTTTGGCAATCTCCTCGTAATTCATTTTGAGCTTGATCCGCAGGTTACTGCCCCTGGTACCCCTGGCCCGGCCACCACCGCTACGCTGCCTTCCGCCACCACCAAAGAAGCTACCGAAAATATCATCTCCGAATATGTCTCCGAAATTGCTGAAAATATCATCCATATTCATGCCCTGACCACCACCGCCAAATCCGCGGTTTCCATTCACACCGGCATGACCATAGCGGTCATATTGCGCGCGCTTGTCTTGGTCACTCAGCACTTCGTATGCCTCCGCTGCCTCCTTGAATTTCTCTTCAGAAGCCTTGTCGCCCGGATTCCTGTCGGGGTGGAATTGCATCGCTACCTTGCGGTAGGCTTTCTTGATTTCATCGGCTGAAGAGGTTTTGGCCACGCCAAGCACTTCGTAATAATCCCTTTTTGACATACGCTAATTTTAACCCTGATTGTTATTTGCCCACTACCACTTTGGAAAATCGGATGATCTTATCATTCAACAAATAGCCCTTTTCCACTTCATCAACCACTTTGCCCTTCATGTTTTCATCTTGAACAGGAATTTCGGTGATGGCCTCATGCACATCTGGATCGAAATCTGCTCCAATGCTCTTCATTTCCTTTAACCCTTTTGCCTGGAGCGTATTCCTCAATTTGGTGAAGACCAACTGAATACCTTCACGAATCTGCTGCAGGTCATCGCTTTTCTGCAGCTGCTTTTCTGCCCTGTCGCAATCATCCACCACTTCGAGCATGGCCTGAATCACTTCACGTCCTGCAGTTTGGATCAATTCGATACGCTCACGGGCGCTTCTGCGCTTGAAATTGTCAAAATCCGCATAAAGCCGGATGTATTTCTCCTTTTGCTCCTGCAATTCCTGTTGCAGTGCCTCCAATGCGGCTGGTTCGTTGCTGCTGGCATTTTCTGCCTGAACCGGTTGTTCAGCGCCCATTTCCTCATTATTCAACATTTCTTTTTCTTCCATGGTGTTATGATTTGCTTATTTGGCTATTCAAATGTCTTGCCACAGACCATTGACAAGTCAAAATGTCTGATTTCCGTCCTAAAAAATGCAAATTTCCGGCATTTACTTGAAAGATTACCTTTGCAGGATGAAGAAAGTGGTTTTAAAGCGAAAAATCAGCACCCGTGTGGTCAATGGACACCCCTGGATATTTGCCAATGAAATAGACCTGCTTGATGATGAACTCCAAGCCGGGGATATTGCAGAAGTGTTGACTTTCGACAAGAAATTTGTAGGCAAGGGCTATGTCAACCCCCAATCCAGGATACCCGTCCGCTTGGTCACCCGTGACAAAAACGAAACGATTGATGCTGATTTTTTCTATCGGAGGATAGCTTCCGCCTGGGATTACCGGAAGCGTATAGGATACGTGGAAAACTGTAGACTCATCTTTGGAGAAGCTGACGGATTGCCACAGCTGATTATCGACAAGTTCAATGATTATTTTGTCATACAAACCCTTGCGCTCGGCATCGACCGCTGGAAACCTGAGATTGTAGCTGCCCTTGAACGGGTATTTACGCCCAAAGGAATTTATGAAAGAAACGATGTTCCGGTCAGAGAGCTGGAAGGGATGGAACAGCATAAAGGCTTTTTATCAGCTCCGTTTGACACCAAGATTCCCATCACTGAAAACGGACTGAAATTCATGGTGGATGTGGAAAAGGGGCAGAAAACGGGGTATTTTCTGGACCAGCGCGACAACCGCAGGGCTATCAGACATATTGTCAAAGATGCCGATGTTTTGGGAGCCTTCTGTTATACAGGAACTTTTGAAATCCATGCTGCACATTATGGCGCCAAACAAGTTCTCGGACTGGATATTTCCGAGAATGCCGTACAACAGGCCAGGGAAAATGCTGCCTTGAACAACCTGAAAAACATCAGTTTCCAGGCTGTCAATGCTTTTGACGCGTTGAAACAATGGAGCAAAGAAGACAAAAAATGGGATGTGGTCATGCTTGACCCGCCATCTTTCACCAAGACTAGGGATAATATCCAGAAAGCCATCAGTGGGTACAAGGAAATCAACCTGCGCGGCATGAAGCTCATCAGGCCAGGCGGATTCCTGGTAACGTCTTCTTGTACCAACCTCGTTCAACCAGATTTATTTTACGAAATCATTGAAATGGCGGCTAAAGATGCCAGAAGAACACTCAGGCAGGTAACCTTCCAGGCACAATCCTCAGACCACCCCATTATGCGCGGACTGGAGAACACGAACTACTTGAAATTTCTGATTGTACAGGTACTCTGATTATTTTTCAACTTGGAATTTTCCCGTTTCTATGACCTGACCGTTCCGGTCTTTGAACTGGAAGATATAGATTCCCCTGTTGAATCCGGCCAAATCGATGTAGACATTTGAGCCTGGCTGATTGGTTTCCAGTTGCCGTTTGCCCAGAAAATTATAGATTATGAGGGCGGAAGGGGCTATATTACCCTGCTTGAACTGTAACCTCACAAAAGATCGTGCCGGATTGGGGTAGATGCTCGTCCTGCGCACATTTTCACCCAAAGCAGTCTTCTTCACCTGGGCTTGACCAGCGGATAGAAAGAAGAGTGAAATGGTGAAAAATAATGTTTTCATGTGCATGCGACTGATACGAAGTTAGTGAAAACAATAAAAAAAGCCATGCTGACAGGCATGGCTTTCAATGAATTATGCCAAATGGTATCAACCAAGTGATTCCAGTGTTTGCTTGACTGCATCAAAGTTCGGGAGGTCACCTGCGCTCTCCAAAACTTCTGCGTATTGAACTATGCCTTCTTTGTCAACCACAAATGCTGCCCTGCGGGATACACCCTTCATGTCAAATACAAATTCATCATAGAAGGCACCATAAGTCTGAGAAATGGATTTATTGAAATCAGACAACAGCGGGAAGTTGTATTGCTGCTCTTCCTTGAATTTGGCTAGAGTAAATATAGAGTCCACAGAAATACCAACAACATCGGCATTCAAACCAGTATAAACGTTGAGGTTGTCACGTACAGAACAAAGTTCAGTAGTACATACGCCTGTGAATGCCTGAGGGAAAAACAAGATCACCAAGTTTTTGCCTTTGAAATCTGCCAGGCTCACCTTGGCTTTTTCTGAATTGAATAAGCTGAAATCAGGGGCTGCCTGTCCTTTTTGAATTGCCATATCTATTTGTTTTGATTTTGAATGTAGTGATTACGCAAAAATAGAACATCACAAATGAAAACTTGTTCACTTCCAACATCAATCCGAGTCCATCTCATCAGGGTTTCCTGACCAGGCGTATACTGTAAAAATATTGAGTGGAAATAGCCCTGGCCTGCACTGAATTGAGTGTTGTATTGTACAAATACCAGGTGGCATTGAGCTTCAAAAGCGGACCGGAACCCTGCGGAAACTCCGCCGTGACGGAAACATCATCCTGATTACCGAACCAGGTACCAGTCACTGCAACGCTGCCCTTGGTGGCAGTAACGGTGCCATTCCTATTGAACTGAAAAGTGTATCCATCGAATTCCGGCAGAATGCTAACCGTTGATGCGGTGAAAAAATCAAGGACCCATGATCCGGCGGTCATATAATCCAAGATCAGATTTTCTTTGATTTCCGATGATTTCTCCTTGGAGCAGGACCCCATCAGTAAGATGAGGAGGAGGAAAAGGTTGGTGTATTTTTTCATGCCATGTGCCATTGGTTCAAAGTTCATGTTATTTTACCAATTTCCATCATTTTACCTGATCAGGGTTCCAGCCTTTGTATTTTCCACCAAATTTCAGTGCCTGCTGGTGGAGGGCGACCATCACTGTTTCCTGCCAACCGGCCCCTAAAGACTCCTTTCTACGCAAAACCAGTCCATATTTTCCGGTACTTTTATCCGTAACCGTGGGAAGACTGACGAGTTCAAATCCGGATGCTTCCGGCGCAGCAAGGAATTTTCGCATGTTTTCAACCATTGCAAAATCAATGAAATGAATAAGCGTAATAGGCTCCCGTCCACTCCTCGCCCCCAACGGCAAGGCTTCCATTTTGCGCCTACTTTGGATACGAAGCATATCCAACTGACCTGGATACAATACTTGGAGAAAATTATCCCATGGCTTGTCGAGTTTGGCTTGTGCGAGCCATTCATGGCTGCTGAAAGGCTGCATAGCTTGGTTGGTGGCCCGATTGTAGCCCAAAGTGTCGGGTGCATAAAAATAGAACTCCCTGATTCCCCGCTGGGTGAATCTTCCTGCAAACTGGGCACCAATCTGACGAGCAAGCATTTCCACCAGTCGGTCCTCCATATTCAACAGTAACTCAAGCTCTTCCTGTTTCGGCATGCCGTTCCGGTCAGACTGATTGAGTTTGACCCGCAGGATAACCACAAAAGAATCCTCTGGTATGGGAGCCAGTGCCTTCAACCCCAGGTCCACATTAATTGATACAGGTTTGCCATTCAAGGCAACAATGTAGTTCTCCCAATCATGAACCACTTTTTGTGCAAAAGAGGAAAACGGCAGACAGAACAAACAAGCAAACAAATATTTAACCATATTGGGGATTCAGTTCAGAAAGTAAAGTAATTTCAATTCCAACAAACCGGGAAATAAATGCCGCTTATCAGGGAGATAATTAACGTTTTAGAAACAGCTGCCCCGCTGCAATTGCAGGAAAGCTATGATAATTCAGGGTTGGCCTGTGGTAATCCCTTGCAGGAATGCACTGGGGCGTTGGTAGCCCTCGACCTGACCCAAGACGTAATTGAAGAGGCCATTCACAACAACAGCAACCTCATCATCACCCATCACCCACCCATATTCAAAGGGCTCAGGCAACTGACAGCCGGTGATGCCGTGGCTGAACTCATCATCAGGTGTATCAGCCATGGGATTTCGGTATATGCATGCCATACCAATCTCGACAATGTTTTACATGGTGTCAATGGCGAAATCGCCTCCAGGCTGGGGTTGCAGCAAATCAAGGTTTTACAGCCGCTTGCAGGCACTCACCGGCAATTGGTAGTGTTCGTGCCCCAAAACAATGTGGATGCCGTAAAAAATGCCCTTTTCGCTGCAGGTGCCGGTGCTGTTGGCCATTACGATGAATGCAGCTTTGCTACTCCCGGAACGGGCACTTTCAGACCCCTGGCCGGTTCCAATCCTTTTTCCGGTGAAATGAACACCAGAAACCATGAACAGGAAATGAGGCTGGAAGTGATCTACCCGCTGCATCTTGAAAAAAGCATTTTACAAGCACTCCATGCGGCACATCCCTATGAAACGGTTGCTTACAGCCTGCTGGCCATGGAAAACAAATTCAATGAAATCGGTGCCGGTGTCATCGGCAATTTGCCTGAGCCACTTGCCATCCATCCATTTTTGGAAATGGTCAAAACCGTCTTTCATACCGGGGTAATCCGATATGCCGCCGGGCACCAAACACATATCCAGCGTGTGGCACTATGCGGCGGATCTGGCAAGTCGCTGATTAACAAGGCATTAGGAATGGGTGCAGACATTTTTCTGACTGCCGACTTGGGTTACCACGATTTTTTCATCCCCAATGGTCAAATGTTCCTGGCGGATATGGGGCATTTTGAAAGCGAGCAATATACGTCTGACCTCATCCTGCGCCTGATTACCGAAAAAATCCCTACCTTTGACGTCCTAAAAGCCGGTAGCAATACCAATCCTGTCAATTACTTTTTATAACGCAATATGGCAACAGTAAAAGAATACTCAGTAGAGGAAAAGCTGTCTTCACTGTACAACCTGCAAAAGGTGGAAAGCAAATTGGATGAAATCGCCATTTTGAAAGGCGAATTACCGATTGAAGTCAAAGACCTGGAGGATGAAATTCAGGGTCTGCATGCCAGGGAGACCAGGATCGAAGAGGAAATCAATGGTATCAATGAATTCATTGAGCAAAAAAAGGAAGCCATCCTCCAATCCCAGGATCTCATCAAAAAATACGAAAAGCAGAGCGATAACGTCAAGAACAACAGGGAGTACGAGGCCATCAACAAAGAGATTGAGAATCAAACTCTCGATCTGAAGTTAGCTGAAAGGCATATCAAGGATGCCAATGAGGAAATTGCCGACAAGGCACGTGTATTGGATGCTGCCAAGAAAAATATTGCAGTCAAAGAAGCAAATCTGAAGGTAAAGAAGGGTGAGTTGGATAAGATCATTGCCGAAACGGAAAAAGAAGAAGCCGAATGCAGGCAGATGTCAGATAAAGCCCGTGCTGCGGTTGATCCAAGGCTGTTGGCTTCATTCGACAGGATCAGGAAGAATTTCAGGAACGGCCTTGCTGTAGTGCCCGTTGTGCGTGACGCTTGTGGCGGTTGCTTCAACGCGATCCCTCCACAACGCCAAAGTGAAATACGCCAGCACAAAAAAATTATTGTTTGTGAAAACTGTGGCCGCGTTTTGGTTGATGAAGACCTGAGCAACAAATAGTCATACTTCATTAAAAAGAAAAGCGGTTCAGGAATCTGAACCGCTTTTCTTTTTAACCGTGATTCCCCTCACCTCTGCCAACATGCGGATGCATTCAGGTTCATGGATTTTGGGAACACCAATATCATATTGACAAAACAATTGCATTTCCTGATGCATGATTTGGCAACTGAACTTCCGCAAGACCTTCATCACGTCATTGGTGACTGTATAATCAAACTGGATGTCATACACGATTTCTACGGGCTTCCTCACAATGGGTGTAAGCTGCAAAGCCAGAGCAGCCGCACTTTTATAGGCATTGATCAAGCCTGGCACTCCGAGTAAGGTTCCACCGAAATAGCGCACCACAACTACAAGGACGTTTGTCAGTCCTTTACTGTCGATTTGCCCCAGTATGGGCCTGCCTGCGGTACCAGAAGGCTCACCGGCATCAGTTACCCTATAGGCCAAGCCGTCAGGGCCAAGCCTGTAGGCAAAACAATGGTGTGATGCTTTGGGATGTGCTTTCTTGATTTCATTGAGCGCCAGCTTGAAATCGTCAACAGTCAATACCGGTTGTGCAAAGGCGATGAATTTGCTTCCCCTATCGCTGAATTCTGCTACAGCGGGCTGTTCAATGGTTTGGAAGTAGTTGGGGTCTTGCTGGTTCATCATTTTTTCTTGAATGTCGTTATCCGGTCATTTCCTGATTTCATGGTATGCCTGAATACTGCATCAGAGGTCAGTTTGGGAGCGGGTACACCCCCATGGGCATTAAGGGTGGTATTGCAGATGATTTTGATCTCATCCCAGTACCCTCCATCCAGGAAAAACTGCAATATTGCCTTTCCCCCTTCCACCATCAGCCCCTGAATTTTCAAGTCGTATAAATAAGACATAAGCGCACCAGGACCCGCTTGCATGTCAACCTGCAGATAACGGACTGGTCCGACTTCCTGATTTTTTTTCCCGTTCACCACCAATACTGGCTTACCATCCTGGAACATCTTCAAGGAATTGGGCAGTGGTTGATCTCCCTGCATGATGATTCTCAAAGGTGATTTTCCTGCGACATGCCTCACTGTAAGAGAAGGGTCATCCAGTACAGCCGTTCCCGAACCGATCAAGATGGCATCCTCCGCGGCCCTCCAGGCATGCACCAGCCTGTTGGTTTCTTCTCCGGAAATCATCATCCGATCAGTAGTTCCGGTACCGATGAATCCATCAGCCGTCTCTGCCCATTTTAGGGTAATGTATGGTCTTTTCAGCTGCTGATAGGTAAAGAAGCGGGCATTCAAGTTGGCTGCATCTTCTCCCATCAGACCCACCTGCACGTCTATACCGGCTTCCTGCATCCTTGTGATTCCTTTGCCCTGAACAGCGTGGAAGGGATCTCTTGTAGCCACCACCACACGAGGAATCCCGGAGCGTATGATGAGGTCTGCACAGGGAGGGGTTTTCCCATAGTGCGCGCAGGGTTCCAGAGTCACATACAGTGTGGATTCCGTAATCAGGTGGCGGTCAGACGCACTGACATCCTGCAGGCAATGAACCTCTGCGTGCTGACCTCCAAATTGCTGATGGTATCCCTTACCAATAATACGTCCTTCATGCATCAACACTGCGCCAACCATCGGGTTGGGCGAAACAAATCCCCTGCCCTGGGCAGCCAGTGCCAGAGCCTCTTTCATGCAATCCATATCAACCTTGCTCACCATGAAAAGAAGGATTTGTCATTTTACGGCATGATGCCTGTATGCAAATGAGAGGTGCAAAGTTAAATGATTTACTTTTGGCCTGTGCAAATCAAGGAAGCATATCAGGAATTGAGAACGGTACTCTCCGGGATATACCCTGCACGGGAAGCTGCCGTCATTGCAGACCTCGTCATGGAGGAAATTACAGGCTGGGAGCGATCACGCAGGATCATCCACCACGATGAAGAGCTCAGCAACTCCCAGGAACAACGTTATCACGACTGCAAAACAGAATTGCTGCACGGGCGACCGGTTCAATATGTGTTGGGGCATGCCTGGTTTGCAGGCATGCGGTTGAAAGTGGATGAAAGGGTACTCATCCCTAGACCGGAAACCGAGGAATTGGTGGAGATCATTAAAAAAATTCATAAAGAAGTACCAACTGATCCCTCCTACCAAATGCGATTGCTCGACATTGGAACTGGAAGCGGATGTATTGCTATTGCCTTGAAACGGTATTTCCCGGAGTGGGACATTTCCGCTATGGACAAGAGCAGGTCTGCACTGGAGTTGGCCAAATTCAATGCCGATCTGATGGGAACTGAAATCCATTTCATGGAAGCTGACATTTTGGTGGAGGCATTGAGCGACAACAAACCATCATACGATATCATCGTTAGCAACCCGCCCTATATTCCTGAAGAGGATAAAAAAGAAATGGATGTTCATGTGCTTGCCTATGAGCCACACATGGCTTTATTCACCGCACATGAAGACCCGTTGGTTTTCTATAAGGCAATCGTCAGTTTTGCTGACCACCACTTGCTTCGGGGCGGCATGCTTTTTTTTGAAACCCACGAGACATATGCCCTACAGGTTGCCGATTGGTTAAGCAGCCATGAATTTGAAAGTGTAAATATCCTGCAAGACATGCAGGGGAAAGAAAGGATTGTCTACGGCACTCGCCTCGGCGCATCGCTCTGAAAAAACTATTGCTTTTCTGTAGACAGCACTGTGCGGGCACCCAATTCCTTGGCAACACGCATCACACCTACAACAGCATCTATATCCACTGTTTTGTCGGCATTGATTACGATAGTGGGTATTTCCGTTTTTTCCTTGTCAATAACCGGCTGCAACATAAATTTCAAAGAATCCTGTGAAACCGGTGTTGTGCCAACATAAAACTGCCTGTTGGCATCGATAGACACCACTACATTTTGTTTGGCTTTGGTGTCCCCTGTCGATTTGGGTTGGGACAATTTGATCACATTGGGATTGGCCAGTGTAGACACGATCAAAAAGAACATTAGCAGAATGAACAGGATATCATTCAGCGCTTCTGTAAACACTTCCGTTTCACCACGTAATTTTTTTCTGATCTGCATGCTTGTCTAGTCTTGTTTGACTGAGTCCTGAAGAATATCGAGAAAATCTGTTGCGGCCACTTCCATCTTGTTGGCAGTTTTGTCTATCTGGGTATGTAAAAAACTGGAACCGAGAAAGGCCAGCAAACCGATGACCAAACCGGTTATTGATGTCACCAGCTTCACATAGAGTCCTCCTGCAATGGTATTGAGCACAAATTCACCCGTTGTATTGATGTCAAAAAACAATTGCATCAAACCAGCAAGTGTTCCCACAAATCCGAAGATTGGTGCAGCTCTTGCGATAACGCTGAGTACACTCAAGTTGCGTTCAAGGTTGTACATCTCCAGACGGGCAATGCTTTCCATACTGCGTTCAATGGCATCGATGGGCTTGCCGATACGCTGCACCCCTTTATCGATGATGCGGGCCACCGGATTATCCGTATTGCGTGTCATCGACCTCGCTGCTGTTATATTGCTATTGGCAATATGATCACGGATGATGCGCATGAAGTTGTCGTCAATTTTTCCGGCCTTGTTGATGGCTATATACCTTTCAAAAAAGAAAAATACCGCCATCACGAAAAGCAGTCCAAGCGGTATCATCAAAGCTCCTCCAGATTGCAATATATCAAAGAGATGCATGGTCTTTGACACAGGAGCAGGTGTAGGGATGATGGGTGAAGCGCTATCAACTACCTGAAGGAATGGAATGAGCATAGTACGATTTTTTGGGCACCATGAAGGTGCGACTTTATTTTCTAAAAATCCTGCTAAAGTTGGGCACTTACGGCCAACTCCCATGATTTGAGCAATTCAATCAGCACCTTGACCGACTTCTCCATATCCTGAACGCTGACAAACTCGTGTCTTGAATGGAGGGCCATTTCGCCGGTGAAGATATTGGGGCAGGGTAATCCCATAAAAGACAAGCGCGAGCCGTCTGTTCCACCCCTGACAGGCAGGTTGATGGGTTCAATACCACAAGCCTTCATGGCTTTTGCGGCATGTTCAACCACTTGCGGGTGCTTGTCCAACACCTCCCTCATATTCCGGTATTGTTCTCTAACGGTGAACGTGTATGAAGCCCTGGGTTCTTTTGCCAATACTTCCCTGAGAATGGCTTCCAGCCTTGCTTCATGAAGTGCAAGCATATCGGTGTCAAAGTCCCTTACAATAAATTTGATGAGCGCTGATTCAGCCGTTCCGCGCAAATCCGTTGGATGTACAAATCCCTGCTTGCCTTCCGTGTGTTCTGGAGCCCATTCCGCAGAGGGAAGGGCAGCAATGAATTCAGC
Source organism: Bacteroidota bacterium (assembly GCA_039805245.1). Lineage (GTDB taxonomy): Bacteria > Bacteroidota > Bacteroidia > Chitinophagales > Chitinophagaceae > Pollutibacter. Next base: position 26,728 of record JBDLUN010000106.1, on the reverse strand, counting down.
TGCAAGCTTGATCGCATTAACCAAGAGTCCTTTTGCCGATCCGGGATGGGCAATCACCCCGTGAATTTGAATTTCCACGCCGTTTGCTGAAAATGTTTCGGTTTCCAAAGACCCCAATTCCCCGCCATCGAGGGTATAGCCAAATTGTGCTCCCAGCTTGTGCATGTCCAGGTGTTCCACACCCCTACCCACCTCTTCGTCAGGAGTAAATAGGATGCGAACGGCACCATGTTGGATATTCTGATTTTCCATCAATGTTTTCGCCAGCTCCATGATGATGGCCACACCGGCCTTGTCATCTGCCCCCAACAGGGTGAGTCCGCTGGCCGTGATGATATCATCCCCAATTTTCTGAAGCAGATAGGGATGCTCCCGGGGGGAAATGACCTGTGCAGGATCATCTGGCAATACAATATCCTGACCCTGATAATCCGAATGGAAGATTGGTTTTACCCCTTTACCGCTGCAATCCGGAGCCGTATCAACATGCGCACAAAGGCATATCACCGGAACTTGGGCGGTGGTGTTGGATGGAATGGTTGCGTACACATAGCCCCATGGGTCGAGTTCAGCATCTTCAACCCCCATAGCCAGGAGTTCTTCGACCAAAAGCTTCGACAAATCCTTTTGTTTTGCTGTGGAAGGAAAGTTGTCACTTTCCGGATCACTTTGGGTATCGATCTGCACATACCGCATCAGTCTTTTCGCAATTTCCTGCATATTGTGTGGTTGAACTGCAAATTTATCGAAGGGATTTTTTTATATTCCATAAAATTATCGGCTATGAAAAAAAGACTAATTGCAGCCCTTGTTGGTGGCCTCATCATTTTCTTCTGGCAGTTTCTCTCGAATGCCGCGCTCGACATGCATCGTCCAGCACAGCAGTATACCGCCAACCAGGATTCCATCCTCAACTATCTCTCTACACACTTGAAAGAGGGGAAATATTTTTTGCCCACTATTCCTGTTGGTGCCACTGCTGAGGAGATACAGCAAAGCATGGAAAAGTCCATGGGCAAACCCTGGGCTATCGTTGACTATAAAGAATCGATGTCCACCAATATGGGCATGAACATGACGCGTGGGCTCATCATTGACATCATCATGGTTTGGATGTTCATTTCCATCCTGTCTCGTGGCAAAATCAACAACATGGGAGGTATCCTGTACACTTCTTTGATTACAGGGTTTTTGAGCTTCCTATTCTTCCCTTATACCAATTTCATCTGGTATGAAAGTCCGGGCATCTACATTGAAATGCTCGACGCTATTGCCTGTTGGGGATTGTGCGGACTTTGGCTGGGTTTCTACCTGCGGGAAAAACCGGCTGCCGTCTGATTGAGCTAAAGTGATTAGAGAACCAGTAGCATGCTGGATTGGCATCAAGGATTGAAACGGTGTCCGCGGAGGAAGTCTGCTACGGGCATCCGTTTCTTTCCTTCCAGCTGCATGGTCTCAATCGTTACCCAGCCGTCAGCTGTGGCGTATTTCAGGAATGTTTTGCCATCAGTCTTCCATACACCAGGCTGTTCCTGATGCTGCTCAACAGCATAGGAGGAGGCATATATTTTGAGCATTTTCCCTTCCAGTTGAGTGAAAGCACCGGGATAGGGCGACAAGCCCCTGATCAAATCGTAAATAGCCTTGGCACTAGCAGACCAGTTGATTTTACAGGTTTCCGTATGTATTTTGGGTGCCATGGGCAATGACTCCCAATCACCTGAATAGCCCTGCGGAACAGGAACAAGTTCACCGGCACAATATTTTTCAAGCGTTTGAAAGACCAGCTCAGCCCCCAAGGTTTTCATTTCATCATGCAATTCACCTGCAGTTTCATCATCCCTGATTACCAGGGTATCCTGCATCAGGATATCACCGGTATCGATGGCATGTTGCAATTTGAAGGTGGTGATACCGGTTTCCTTTTCGCCGTTGATGATTGCCCAGTTAATGGGGGCGGCCCCCCTGTACTTAGGAAGCAGTGAACCATGCAGGTTGATGGTACCCATTGGTGGCATATTCCAGACTACTTCTGGAAGCATTCGAAAGGCCACCACCACCTGCAGATCCGCTTGCAGATTGCGCAACTCGTCAAGGAATGCGGGGTCTTTCAACTTCACCGGCTGCATGACCTGAAGCCCCTTTTCAACGGCATATTTTTTTACTGCGCTAGGGGTCAGCTGCATTCCTCTCCCTGCAGGCTTGTCTGGGGCTGTAATCACTGCAACTACATCACATCCCTCATCCACCAGTTTCGCCAGAATGGCTACTGCAAAATCAGGGGTTCCCATAAAAACCAGCCTGCATTCCCTCAAATTTTTCATCCTGCAAAATTAGTGAATAAGGGGAAGACCGGAAGACTCTAGTGATTAACGGTAAATCAGGTATTTGGCCCTGATCTTTTGGAAAGCTGCCAAACCAGGCTCCCAGCTCAATCTGATTTCCTGCTCGGAAAGACCGCTTTTCACTTGCTCCATCAGTTCAGCGTTGCCGGCCAATTTGTTGAAAAATGATGCCTTGGCATCCCCGGACCGCGGTAGGATGAAAAACTGATCTTTTGCCGGAAACAAACGGTATGCTTCCAACAGATACGACAACTGCAGTCGCCCCCCCACTTTACGCCAAACTTCCTGGCTTGTACCAGAGAGATCCCAACCATAACAAAGCTGGTCTTTCAGTTTGGGATTCATGGCACCGGGCATGGCCACTGGGGTGAAGCTAAACATTGCGTTGGGCAGCTGCGGATGGCCGAAATACTGAAAAGGCTTTGCCGTACCTCGGCCTTCACTTAAAACGGTACCCTCAAAGAAACAAGTTGAAGGATACCAATAGATGGCGGCATTATCGGGCAGGTTTGGAGATGGTTTGACAGGCAACTCATATGGTGTTTGCCTGGTATAGTTCAAGCAAGGTATCACCTTGAGGGGTTCGACACCTTTGGCCTGAAGTGCTGTATAGGCTTGCATGGCAGCCGGTTTCAACCATTTTTCCCCAACAAGCATCTGGGCATATTCACCAATGGTCATGCCATAAACCACAGGTACCGGTTGCATGCCCACAAAAGAACGGTAAGCAGTATCCAATACCGGTCCATCAACGTAATGTATATTGGGATTGGGGCGATCCAGCACCAATAGCGGTTTGCCGTGCAAAAAGGCAGACTCCATGAATGCTTCCAGAGAGGAGATAAAGGTGTAGAACCTGACCCCCACATCCTGGATGTCGAAAATTAGGATATCCACCTCCTGCAAATCTTCCCGGGAAGGTTGGCGCTTGGCTCCATAAAGGGATACAACTGGAATGCCCGTTTGGGCATCCGTATAATTGCCCACTTTTTCACCGGCGTCGGCTGTACCCCGGAAACCGTGCTCCGGACCAAAAATCACTTTAACCTGTACGCCTTGCTTCAACAACAAATCCACGAGATGCATATTGCCTGCCACAGAAGTTTGGTTGGCAAATAGTCCTACCCTTTTCCCCTTTAACAGCGGAATGTATTGTGCCGTATGCTCAGCGCCGGGTTTGACAGATGCCCCATGCAGTTGGGCAATTGCGCTGAAAGACATGCAGACCATCAAGGTTAAAAGGAATGGAATTCGCATTGATTTTGCGTTTTATTTGGTACAAAATAAAAGAATAAAAGTAGTTTCGCTGTTCATATCGTTTGTAAACTTATTCATTTAAATCAAGATTATGCAAGTAAAGAGCGGTGACGTAGTCAGGGTTCATTATACAGGTACCTTGTTGGACGGAACACAATTTGACAGTTCAGTAGGCAGGGCACCGCTGGAATTTACAGTAGGTGCAGGACAGATGATTGCTGGCTTTGATGCAGGTGTGCAAGGCATGGCTGTAGGGGAAAAGAAAACCATCCAGATCGATCCTGATCATGGTTACGGACAAAAAGACCCCAATGCCATCATTGAGTTCCCCTCTTCCAATATCCCCGAAGGAATGACTGTTGAAGTGGGACAAAAACTGAATCTGCAGAACCAATACGGCCAGCCAGTTCCTGTGGTTGTGATGGAAGTGAAAGAAGATGTTATTATTATGGATGCGAACCATTTCCTCGCAGGTCAGGATCTCATCTTTGAAGTGGAGATTGTTGAGATTGTAGGCTAATCATTAGCCCTTGGTTATCTGATAACACCACCGCAGCAGTTTTCCTTTGAAATCAAAAGGAATGGTTGCGGTGGTTATTTCTTTTACAGTGCCCCTGATTGATCCTGCATCCATTTCAAATTTTCGGGCATTGGTGCTGAAGTACAACTGCCCTTGTGCCGTGAGTTTTTCCAGGCAGGCATTGATTAGGCTTGCATGCATCAACTGAATATCCAGAATCTCCTCCATTGCCTTGCTGTTGCTGAAGGTGGGCGGATCGAGTATGATCAATTCAAAGCTTTCTTCTTCCAGTTGCGGCAACCATTGCAAAACATCAGCCCTTACAAATTCGTATTGTTCACCAGCAAACCCGTTCAAGGCCATATTCCTCCGTGCCCAGTCGAGGTAGGTATTGGACAGGTCTGCTGATACCACTTTGGTGGCACCCCCGGCTGCTCCATAGACCGAGAATGAACCAGTATAGCAAAAGAGGTTGAGAACTCTTTTCCCTGAAGACTGCCGCCGCACCATGTCTCTTGTAATCCGGTGATCTAGAAAGAGCCCGGTATCGAGGTAATCCGTCAGGTTCACTTCAAATTGCAAACCACCCTCCTGCACTTCAAAAAAAACCTTTTGGTCGCCGGTTTTCAGGTATTGGTCCCTTCGGTTTTCTTTTCTCTTCCTCTCTTTGAGATGGATCTGCTCGGGTTGTTTGTCCATGACATGCTGCACCACCTCCAGGCTGTCTGTCAGCCACCTTTCATACTCCTCATCCGACAGGCGATGATTGCTTCTGTATTCTGTAACCAATACCTCATCCCCATATACATCAATGATCAGGGGGAATTCGGGCAGATCCCTGTCGTATAGTCGGTAGCAAGTTATCCCTTGCCTACTGGCCTCTTTACCCGTAATCCTTTTCACCTTTTTTAGGCGGTTGTCGAACATGATCAGTTTGGCATCAGACATGCCGGCAAGATACACCCCAAAAAAGTTAAAATTATTTTAATGCCCGGCAACCGAGCAAGATTGCAAGAAGTAAAACATCCAATCAAAAAACAACCCTTATGCGCAACCTTTCCTACCTGCTGCTGACCGCATCAGTTCTGTTCCTGTCGGCATCGGTTTCAACAAACACCCCTGAGACCAACATTTATTCCTCCAGTTTTGAAAACGTATTGGGCACTTCATTTGACCTCAAAGTCAAAGCAGTTTCAGAAACTGTGGCTGACCAGGCTGAAGCAGCGGCCCTGGCTGAAATTGACAGGCTCTCTGCAATCCTCAGCAGCTATGATGCCAACAGTGAGTTCAGCCGCTGGCAAAAAACACAGAATAAGTCTATCAATACATCCCCAGAATTGATGCAAGTCTTTCAACTTTTCGATACCTGGAAACAAAAAACAACCGGTGCCTTGGATCCTGCAGTGGGAGCGGCCATTGATGTCTGGAAAAAAGCTGCCAAACTGAACCAAAAACCCGACCATCAAAGCATCCATGAGGCCGTACTGGCCATACAGAAACCCCATTGGACCTTGGATGCAGCTGAAGGCACTGCCACACACCTCAGCAACACCTCACTGGTACTCAACAGTTTCACTAAGTCCTATATCCTTGAAATGGTTGCTGCACGGCTGGTTGCGATACCCGGTATTACCGGAGTTGCTGTGAATATTGGAGGTGACATCTGCATTAAGGGAAATCTGGAGGAAAAAGTGACCGTGGCCGACCCCATTGCCCAGTCAGACAATATTGCGGCACAAGACATCTTGCATCTCAGCAATAAAACCATTGCCACCAGTGCCAACTACAAGCGGGGTTTCAGCATCAATGGTGAATGGTTTTCCCATATCATTGACCCGCGTAATGGCATGCCGGCCAATCAGGTATTGAGCGCTACTGTTATCGCCGATAGGGCCACCGATGCCGGCGCATTGGCCACTGCATTCAACGTCTTGACTCCTGTAGAGTCGGCTGCTTTGGCCGAGTCTGAACAGGTAGCCTATCAGCTTGTTTTGGCGGATGGCAGTATATTGAGCAATGAACTGTGGCACAATTTGATTGGTGAGCCTGCTTCCAAACCAGCCACCCCAAATGCATCAGTGGCCAAAGACAAGGAATGGGACAAAAATTTTGAGGTGGCCGTCAATTTTGAATTGGCAAGGTTTGAAGGAAGGTTCAGAAGACCATTTATTGCTGTTTGGGTTGAAGACAGCAAAAAAAACACCGTGAAAACACTGGCCCTCTGGTACAATAAACCCCGCTGGCTGCCCGACCTCAAAGAATGGTATCGGAAAAACAATGGCCGATACAGTCCTGAAACAAAAGACATCGCCACCATCAGTAGCGCCACCAGGCCGGCAGGTAGTTATACTTTGAAGTGGGATGGCAAAACCGAGGATGGCCGTTGGGTTGAGGCCGGAAACTATACGATTTATATTGAAGCCGCCCGGGAGCATGGCACGTACCAGCTGATGAAACAGGAAGTTGTTTGCAAGGGAAAGGCGCAGGATTTCAATCTGCCCGGGAATATTGAAGTGACTACAGCCAGTGTTGCCTACAAAAAGAAATGATTGGATATGAACAGATCAACATTCGGCAAAACATTCAGGAAATACACTGCATCCTGGTCGCGCTGGCTGCACATATACCTATCGATGGTCAGTTTTATTGCATTGCTTTTCTTTGCTGTTACCGGTCTAACCTTGAACCATACAGAATGGTTTGCAGATCAGCAACAAACGGTAACAACCAAGGGTCAATTGCAGCAGCAATGGGTTGCCATAGGTGATACCGGAAAAGTGGCGAAACTGGAGGTGGTTGAATACCTCAGGTCAAAACATCAGATTAGCGGTGCTGTTGGCGAATTTGCAATTGATGAATACCAGTGTACCATATCTTTCAATGGACCGGGATACACAGCTGATGTTTTCATCAACCGGGAAGATGGAACTTATGATGTTTCAGAAACCAAAACAGGCGTTTGGGGCGTGATGAACGACCTCCACAAAGGCAGGGATTCTGGCAAGGCCTGGGGCTGGCTGATAGATATCTCAGCTGTGCTTATGGTTTTGGTATCCTTGAGCGGACTGCTCATGCTCTTTTTCCTCAAAAAGAAAAGGATTTCCGGCATCCTGATGATTGTGATGGGTGGTATTGCCGTTGGGCTGGTCTACTGGCTCCTGGTTCCCTGATTGGAAATGTGGTAACTTTGTAGAAATTTAATCGAATGAAAAGATTTTTGCCATTGCTTTTGCTGATCATTACTTCTTGCAATTCTGAAGCACAGCTGTCCACATTAAACGCCACGTCCTATGCAACAGCTATAAAGGCAAAAGACATCCAGATATTGGATGCCAGAACCGCAGACGAATTCAAGAGCGGTCATATTGATCATGCCTTGCAGGCCAACTGGCTGAACAGGGCAGAATTTGAAGATCGCACGCAGCATCTCGACAAAAACAAACCGGTTTACATTTATTGTCTGAGTGGTGGACGCAGCGCTGCTGCAGGAAATTTTCTGGCTTCGAAAGGATACAAAGTCACCAATCTGGAGGGCGGCATGAATGCCTGGAAGATGAACAACTTGCCCGTAGCGGGAGGTTCCAACATCCCTCAAACCACGATGGATTCCTATATGGGACAGGTGCAAAGCACCACTTTTGTTTTGGTGGATTTTGGAGCGGAATGGTGCCCTCCATGCCGGAAGATGGAGCCTGTATTGGAATCGTTCATGAAAGCCAATGCAGGCAAGCTGACGCTTGTCAAAATGGATGGCGGCGTTGAAGACCAGTTGATGAAATCCTTGAAAGTGGAAGCCCTGCCTACGTTCATCCTCTACAAAAATGGAAAGGAAGTGATCCGTAAACAGGGCCTCGTTACACAGGAAGAATTCACCTCCTGGTTGAAATAAACTTATTTTTTGGCTGCCTGCTGCATGGCATTGCCGGCGCCACCACCACCTCTAGGTGCACCCAATCCACTGATGGCTGAAGCACCTTTGAAAAGCTGGTAGCGAGAAGGCATTTCCTTGACAGGCCACATGCCGTTGGCTTCATTGATATCTGCTGTTTCACGCATAGGGTCAAGCTTGATGGCAGTAACCTCTTTGTTTTTGACAAAGAGTTTGGTCACTTTCTCTTCGTTCAACCTCCAAATGGTTACCGGTATCCTGTCCACTTCCTTTGAACCGTCTTTGAAAGTCCATTCAACAATGATGGGCATAATCATTCCACCCTTGTTGCTGAATGTAAGTTCATACAGGTTCTTGTCTTCCCAATCCTTGTAATGGGCGGCATCCTTTTGTGCATTCAGCTGCTGCTGTGCCATATCCTGGAACATCTTCGCGTCAGCATTGCGGTTATAGTAGTAGAAGTCACGAAGGGTGGTATCCCTGTCGGTATAAAAATTGATTTTGTTTCCTTCCCGGTTGCGGATTTTGCTGATGGTTTCAAATTCCGTGGCCTTCATCGCTGCGATATTTTTGTCGGCATCAAGTTTGAACCATTTGACTGAATCCAGTGAGATGTCTACAGCATCAGTCCCATAATACCAACCCCTCCAAAACCAATCCAGGTCAACAGCACTGGCATCTTCCATGGTGCGGAAAAGGTCGTATGGTGTTGGGTGCTTGAAGGCCCATCTCCTGGCGTATTCTTTGAAGGCATAATCGAAAAGCTCGCGACCCATGATGGTTTCACGCAGGATGTTCAATCCGGTAGCTGCTTTGGCATAGGCATTGGAACCCACATTAGACACATTGTCGCCCTTGGTCATGATGGGCTCCAGCATATTTTTGGGCAGCCTCATGTAATCGGTAATCAGATGGGCTGGACCACGGCGGGAGGGGTAATTGTTATCAAACTCCTGTTCGGTAAGGAATTGTACAAAAGTGTTCAGTCCTTCATCCATCCACCAGTATTGGCGCTCATCAGAGTTCACAATCATGGGGAAGAAGTTGTGCCCCACTTCATGGATAATTACACCGATGGCTCCATATTTGGTTGACTCGCTGTAAGTTCCATCCTTTTCAGCACGGCCATAATTCATGGCCAACATGGGGTATTCCATGCCAATAGATGCTTCCACGGAGATGGCCACAGGATAGGTGTATGGTGTGGTGAATTTGGAGTAGACATCAATGGTGTGGGCAACAGCCTTGGTGGAATACTTGCGATAAATGGGATACGCTTCCTTTCCATAATAGCTCATGCACATCACCTTCTTGCCCTGTACATCTACAGCCATGGCATCCCATACCAACCGGCGGGAAGTATTGAAGGCGAAGTCGCGCACATTCTGCGCTTCATAGACCCAGGTTTTCTTTCCTTTGGACTTTTCCTTGGCATTATCCAATGCTTCCTGGAGGGTTACAATCTCAAGCGGACTGGTAGCAGTTTGAGCCTGGTTCCAGCGGGCAAGCTGCGCTGGGGTAAGCACGGTAGGCAGATTTTTGCATTCCCCTGTAGCAGCCACTATATGGTCTTCAGGAACGGTGATGTTCACTTTGTAGTTGCCGAAAGCCAAAGCAAATTCAGAGCCGCCAGAGAATTGCAGGTTCTGCCAACCTTGAAAATCACTGTATACGGCCATCCGGGGAAACCATTGTGCTATGGAATAGAGGTTATTGTCGTCTTCAGCGAAATACTCATATCCACCACGGCCATAACGGGTGAGCTTATCGGGAATCTTGTAATTCCAGTTCACCTTGAACATGAATTTTTGTCCGGGCTTCAAAGGAATAGGTAAATCCACACGCATCATTGTTTGATTGACGGTATAGGAGAGTGGCTTTCCTGTGGCATCGGTTAGGGCGGTGATATTGACTCCGAACCCATCCATGTACTTCTTGGGGTCCATTTGCAGCAATTGCTGATGGGTCATCCTGCCACTCATGCTGGATGGCTTGTCGTAGTTATTGTCGCTGTTGGGGTGATGGAAATTCTCATCAACCTGCAACCAGATGTAGGTGAGGATGTCTGGAGAATTATTGAAATACGTCACCGTCTCGGAACCGGTCAGCAGATTGGCTTCTTCATTGATATCCACATTGATTTCATAATCGGCACGTTGCTGCCAATATTTGGGACCCGGAGCACCGCTGGCTGTGCGGTATTCATTGGGGTCCTGCATGAGGTAATCCAATTGTTCAAACCTGTTACCATGGTTTGAACCGGGATTGCGCAAGGGCTGAGCTGTTGCAGCGGTCATTGCACCTGCAAAAAGCATCATCAGTAAGGCATGTTTCATGAACTTGTTTTTATGGTAAAAATGGAAATCTCGAAATGGCCAACTGCAAAGAAAATCCCATGATCACGAGCGATACCAGAATAACCAGCACCCTGTGGGAAACCAGTCTATAAGAGGTAAGGAGCCAGCTAATCAACAGGATGGTTAAAACTACGAAAATCTGCCCAATTTCAAGCCCTACATTGAAACTGAAGAGGCCCCAAACCAGCTGCTGGTCTTTGGCAAGCATCATCCGGATGTAGTTGGCATACCCCATCCCATGGATAAGTCCGAAAACAAGAGCAGCAGGGTATTGCAAGGTTGTCTTTTGCCTCGTCTTATTGCTAAAAGCCAGGTTCATTGCTGATGTGAGCACGATTGTAAAGGGGATGGCAAACTCCACCCAAAGGGTATCAAAGCGAACAATATCCAGCGCACTGAGATAAAGGGTGATGGCATGACCTATCGTAAAAGCAGTTACCAGCAGCAAAACCTTTTTCCATCCGGAAAAGGAATGTATGATAGAGAGTGCCGCGATGAACAAGAGATGGTCGGTTGCATCTGTGCTGATGATATGGGACCAGCCGACCTTGAAATAAAATATAAAATCATTCATCCCATTAAAGGTCTGAAAATATTCAGAATTTTGCATGATGAAAAAGGGAATGACCATGCTTTTGCTATTGCCGATGCTGCTGGCTTTCAATCATCCGTTTTTCGTGTCGGTGACGGAAGTAGAATACAGCAGCAAAACAAAAGAGTTGGGCATTGCCTGCAAAGTGTTTCCGGATGATATGGAGGATGCGCTAAGGCTCCTTACAGGCAAGCAGAGCGACCTCTACAAAGGGGATAAAGCCCTAAATGGTGCAACACTCAACACCTACTTCCAACAGCATTTGCTGGTCAAGATCAATGGCAAAGCCAAGGCCATAAATTTCTTGGGCTATGAAATCGACAAAGAGGTTGCTTGGGTTTACTTCAACATACCCAAACTTACCGGTGTAAAGTCGGTGGAAGTGGTTTCAGATCTGCTCTATGCCTCCAAACCTGAACAGTCCAATATCATCCACATCAACATTGATGGCAAGAGGGAAAGTTTCAAGCTCATGGCCCCGCAACGGTCGGCTTTGTTGGTCAGATAATCTATGCCCGCCTATTAAAAAAGCGACCTGCAGTTCAACGGGATTACTTGCCAGCATTGGCAACGGCAATGGCCCGAATCGTTTCAGCCGCAAATGCCGAGAAGGCATCCTTGGTCTGGTTGTCGCCCCCAAGCATGGCCGGAGCACCTTTGTCGCCACCCTCGCGGATACTCTGCACCAGCGGAATTTGTCCGAGGAAATTGAGATCCAGCTGGTCAGCCAGGTTTTTACCGCCATCCTTGCCAAAAATATAGTACTTGTTCTCCGGCAGTTCGGCAGGGGTAAACCAGGCCATATTTTCCACCAGTCCGATAATCGGTACCCTGATTTGGGCTTGACCGAACATGGCGATTGCTTTCTTCGCATCAGCCAATGCCACTTCCTGTGGGGTAGTGACCACTACCGCACCCGTAACGGGGATGGTTTGAACCAAGGTCAGGTGAATATCTCCAGTTCCCGGAGGCATGTCGATCACCAGGTAATCCAACTCACCCCAATGGACATCCGTAACAAATTGCCTGATGGCACTGCTGGCCATAGGGCCACGCCACACGACAGCATTTTTTTCATCCACCAACAGACCAATGCTAATCAATTTGATGCCATGCTGCTCTAGGGGAATTATTTTGTCTTTGCCATCGACATGCTCCATCAGTGGCCTTTGGCCACGAACGCCAAACATGATGGGCACACTAGGTCCATAGATATCGGCATCCATCAAGCCCACTTTGGCACCCTGCTGTGCCAAGGCCAATGCCAGATTGGCTGATACTGTTGATTTCCCCACACCGCCTTTTCCACTGACTACAGCAATGATATTTTTCACTCCGGGGAGAACAGAGGTCAAGTCGACCCTGATTGAACTCGTGTTGGCGGTGAAATTGACAATTACTTCCAGCGCATCACTGACATGGGTATGGATGGCCCGCTCACAATCCCGGCGCATGATTTCCTTCATCGGACAGGCGGGGGTGGTAAGCACAATGGTGAACTCCACATCTTTTTCTCCCAGCCTGATATCTCTGACCATGTTGAGGGTTACCAGGTCTTTTTTCAAATCAGGTTCCTGAACTGTTCCCAATGCCTTCAAAACCGCTGCTGTATCCATAAATATGATTTGTTAAAATATAAGAACTGCAAAATTAACCATTCCTCTCCTACTTTGTTTATCCGAAAGAACCCCTTATTTTGCGGAGACAAGATGATGATGAAAAGATTGCTTCGCCATAGCCTGTTTTTGTTGCTTTTTACCCCTTTTGCCGCCAAGGCACAATTTGAAAATTTCAAGGATTCTGTTGTGCAGCTTTATGGTGTGGTGATGACAGCAGACAGTCTGAGGGGATTGCCTGCTGTCAGTGTGCTGGTAAAGGGTACAGGCCGGGGAACACTCACCAATGGGCAGGGTGTATTTTCCATTGTGGTCATGAAAGGTGATGAGATTGAATTCAGTTGCATTGGTTTCAAAAACAAAATAACCCGAATCCCAAATGGATTGGAAGGCAATCAGTACAGCATCATCCAGCTGATGGTAAATGATACGTCATACCTCCCTGCCGCCATCATCAAACCCAGACCCAGCAGAGAACAGTTTGAGCGTGACTTTGTGTCTACTGATGTACCTGACGACAATATCGAAATAGCCAGGAAAAATACCGATATGGCCACCCGGAGAATCCTGATGCGCTCGCTGCCGAATGACGGACGTGAAGCAGTAAATATCAACCTCGCCAAAAGTGCACAGCGTTATTATTACACCGGTCAAGCTCCACCCATGAATATCTTCAACCCTTTTGCCTGGGGTGAATTCATCCGTTCCTGGAAACGCGGCGATTACAAGAAAAAATAAATCATGTCAGATCAGACCAAAATCAAAGTTGCCGTATTCTGCGGATCAAAACACGGCAACAATCCTATCTATTCCGCCGATGCTGCATTGTTGGGTAAGCTTCTTGGCCTAGGCGGCTTCGATATCGTTTATGGCGGTTCCCACAAGGGTATCATGGGCGATATAGCCAACAATGCGCTGGCCAATAGAGCAGCTGTTACGGGTGTATTACCCAAAGTGTTGCTCGAATGGGAACACCAGCATGAACGCCTTACGCAGCTGATCATTACCGAAGATATGCATGAACGCAAGCGGACCATCTACGAAATGTGTCAGGCTGCCATCGTTCTGCCGGGCGGTTTCGGCACCTTAGACGAAATGTTTGAAATGCTTACCTGGAACCAGCTCAGCATCCACGACAAAAAAATACATCTCCTCAATTCCGGAGGATTTTATACCCACCTGATGGCACACCTGGAATTTCTGGAAGCGTCAGGATTTTTGTATGACCCCATTTGGAAGCGGATTGAGCGCCATGAAGATCCGCAATCCCTCACCAATGCCCTGTTGTGGGACTTTTCAGCATCTGCTGAAAAACGGGAAAACAGTAAAATCAGTCTTTGAATGTAGGGCAAAGGCTTTGCTTGCCTCCACCATAATTGGTGGAATAAACACCATCAAACTGCATATAAAGTTCGGAAGCTGCCAAACCTGGGTTGGCATATTTCAATGACGACCTGGAAACATCATAGCTGAACATGAATTTGAAATTGCGCCATTGATAGCCCACCATAGGAATGACTGACTCACGGGATCGCATATAAATCCCTGCCAACAGTTGCTGGTCGCCTGCATTGGCCAAGTTATAATTGAGGTGCATGCCGGCAACAAGTTCAGATGCATTGGCCTGTGACGTGTAATAAAGTGATGGAGAGATGATGACCCAGTCATTCATTTTGATCATGGCATCTGCAAAAAAGATAGAACGTTGGGCGATCCTATTGTCATAACCACTGGCATCTGCGAAAAAGGATTCCCGCGGTTTGTTGATATGGTGCACGCTGAATCCTGTATGGAAATATACGTTGTCTGTGGGGAAATAGGCATAATTCAGGCCTGCCTGCAAATCAAAATATCCGACAGAATTGTTCTGGATATTGTTGAGATCAAGGCTGTTGATTTTTTGATCGAAAAACTTGCCGTTCCATTGGTCACCGAAAGAGAGTTTGTTGATATCAATCTGCTTTCCGGCATACCCCAGGTTGAAACCAGCCGAAAGCAACCCTGCTATACCAATCATTTGGTGATAAGCGGTGGAGAGGTATACTTTCGTGGATCGCAAGCTTCCTGTCCCAGCAACATCTTGTAAGACCATGCCACCCAATCCCATCCAACCGCTGGGGAAGCTGTTCCGTAAGAACTGGAAATCACCTCCTATGCTCAGGGTTTTATAAGGTACAAAAGCATTTGACCATTGGTCGCGGTAATGTGCTCCAATCCTGTAGTCTGATGTGGGAATGAATCCGGTATTAGCAGGGTTGGTTGTGAGTGGCGAATTGAAGAACTGGGAAAAATGCAAATCCTGACCCTGTCCGGAAGTTCCAAAGAACAACGTGAACAAAACCCCAAAAGTGAATCTGCTATATCTTACCCTTTCCATCATCCGCTTAAACGTAATTTGTCGACTTTTCTTATCCTCTACATTCAATAGGCTATCTGATCAGGGTTATTTCCCCCTTTCTGTTGATATTGGTACCATCGGTAAACTGGATACTCAACGTATATCCATAAACATCCATCGGCTGCAATGCACCTTTCAATCTGCCATCCCATCCGTATTCCGGATTTTGGGAAACAAAAACCTCCTGCCCCCAACGGTTGTATATCCTGAATACCATTTGATCGATACCAAAGCCCCTTACTTTTACAACATCATTCACCCCATCATTGTTTGGTGTGAAGGCAGTCGGTACACCAACAATAGGATTCACGATGGCTGAAACCACCCTAACAGCCGTATCAGAACAGCCATAGATATTGTATGCAACCAGTGAGGCATTGTAGGTATCTGTCTTCTGATACTGGTGTATGGTATCCCTGGCACTGGAAACCCCACCATCGCCATAATACCACAAGTATCGGCTTGCTCCAGTTGACAGGTTGGTAAATTGTGTGGGCGTATTTTCCACGGGAGGATTGGGCAGGAAAGAGAATGTAGCTCCCGGCTTGGGTCTCACACGAACGGTAATCAGCGTATCATCGACAGGATTGCATGTACTGTTGTCGAAAGCTGTCAAGCGGACAGCATAATCCCCGGGACCAGGAAAACTTATTTTTCCGGGATCAAATCCCGTAGCCGTCACGGCAGGATTACCGAAACCAAAATCCCAAACAAATGTTTTTCCGCCGAGTGAGTTATTTTTGAAGGTTACTTTATTGGGGAAACAGGTGATTGAATCCACTACAAATGAAGCCCGCAACAAGGGTGTTACAGACACACGCAGGTCCACATAATCATCGGTATTGCAGAAGGCATTATCACGTAGATACAGCCTGACCGGATAGGTACCGACAGCCGGAAACGTATGCCTGACTCCGCCGGGGCCGGAAATTTGCCGAGGCGACTTATCTCCAAAATCCCATTCAAAGGAATTGGGGCCGAAAGTCTTTCCTGCTGGCGCAACGGAGAAGTTCTGCAATTCATACTCCAGGCTGGTGCAAGCACCCACTTTCAACACATCAGTCTTCAGCTCCACTTTATCGGTGCGCACAATGATTTCTTGGTAAGATGTATCACGGGGGATGCAACGGTCCTGATTCTCCACTATCAACATCACCCTGAAGGTTCCTGCAGCTTTGAATTCATGTCTGCTGATCGCATCAACAGTCGTGTCCTTTGGCGAACCATCGCCATAGTCCCATATATAGCGCTCTCCAAGCTCCAGGGTATCCTGAAAATCAACTGTTAGCGGAAGGCATCCAACGGTATCATAAGGTACCCCATTGATAGAAGACAATACCCCGGCCTTTACACCATCGAGTTCAAAATCTATTTTGAAGGCGAACAAGTTACATTCTCCTGCCCCACCTGTTCCCAATGCACCATTGACAGGAGCCACACTGGCACCAGGAGCAATTTTCAAAGGGGCCCTAATGGGGTCGCTCGGACAGATATTAGAACCGCCGCAGTTGGCGCAAATGGCCTGGTAGATGGCCCCTTTTTTGTCGAAACGCGAGGTTCCCCCATCCACGTGATCCCCTTCTCCACCCCTTTGACCGAAATAAGCTCCATATAGTTGCGAGCGGGCATCCCTTTCCAATACAAAAAAATAGAAATCCTTGTTGTCTGTATAATTTTGAATGGGTACGCCAGCAAGAGGCATACCGGCTGGTCCAATCGTTTTCACATCAAAAGGATTCTGGGAGCACAGGTTGAGCTTTCCGCCCCACCCCGAAACATATACATTTTCGCACCTGTCCACTAAAAAAGCTACTGGGGATATGTTGGGCACTAGGGCATTGGTACCGTATACTGTAGAATAAACATAATCTGACAAATCCGTTTGCATTTTGGAAATGAACTGCTTGGATCCCGGGTTGTTGAAAATAGCATTGCGCACCGGCCAGCTGCCCAAGGAGATACCCATAACATAAGGAAATCCTTTTTGATCAAACTGGATACCATATACAATATCGGTAAAAGATGTGCCCAAGTAGGTAGACTTGATCAAATTGCCAGTGGGACTTAAAATGGCAACAAATCCGTCAATTCCACCTTGGAGGCTTTGACCAATGGTTCCCGTTTTAGTACCTGGAAAGTCATTGCTCATGGTGGCTCCGGCTGCGTATATGTTATTGTCCAATGGATTGAGGGCCAATACAAAAGCTGCATCCTCACCGCCTCCACCCAAGTAGGTGCTGTAGATCACATTGCTGAGGTCAGGAGACATTTTTACAATTACGCCATCCTGCAATCCACCGAGGGCGGCTTGACTGGCATTTTTGGTGGGAAAATCGCCGGAATTGGAGCTGCAAGCAATGATTACATTGTTGTCATTATCCAAAATCACTTCACTGCGCGCATTGTCACCATAATTATACATCAACGGTTTAGGTGAAGGGCTGATATTGGAATCCATGTTGGCCCCGTCAGTACCCCCACCGCCGATGATTATCCCTCCCACGAGAGTGGTTCCATCAGCGGAAAGCTTGACTACAAAAATATCCGTTCCACCACCGTTACCGAATTTATTTTTTCTGGGGAAATTGAAGGATGTGGTTCTGCCCAATACCACTGCATTTCCGGCGGGATCGACATAGATACTGTGCGGAAATTCATCACCACTACCGCCGATATAGGTTGAAAAAATTCTGGCACGACCGTCTGCGCTGAACCGGGTCAAACCGATATCAATACCACCGATTCCTGGCTGACCTGTACCGCCCCCGAAACTGGTTTGAAAAGCACCCAAGGATACCGGATATCCCTGTCCGAATACAATACCACCAGCGTACAAACTGCCATCAGGACCGGGTGCTGCGGTAAAGCCCCAGTTGCTGCTTTTGCTACCTGTGAATGTGGATATCCTCAAAACCGGATCAATCACCAGTGGTTGTGTTTTGTCATAGGAGCCTAGCTTAAAACCAACCTGACCGTTTTCTATGCGATAACTGCAATTGATTTGTTTTTTGATGCCGCCAACAAGCTGATAAGCAAAGGGTGGAAGCTCCCTGGATTCGCCAACAGATGTCTGGATGAGGAGGCTACCATTTTTCAACTGCATTTTATCCACCCCATTGTAAGTCATTCGGATCCTTGAAGCGTCAGCACCTGGCTGAAGGATCAGATCGTATTTAAGTTGGTCTCCTTCACCATAATACTTGATATCAATGCCAGGATAGAGTCCTTTACCCATCACACCGGCAAAACTTCTTACACCAGATTTCCAGTTTTCCGGATTGTTGCCGAGGATATAGTTCGCTGTTTCACCGGTAGGCTTTTCCGGCTGAAAGGTTGTGACACCTTTACTTCCTGCAAAGCGAACAGCAAAAGCATGGGCCCTAACGGGAATGGCTTCAGGAGCGCTTTCCGGTCCGCCCAATTCCATGCCGCCCTTGATTTTGACAGGAGCCTTTATATCCGCTGAGATGGCACCATGCAAACGTTTGGTAACCAATGCAGCATCTTCAGGATGTTGTTTGAGGATGGTATATCCAGAAGCCTGAATAAAGATCTGCGCATCGCCTATGATGCTTTTGTAATTGAAATCACCTGACCACTGCCCTTTGTTTTCCTCAAAATCTACAGCATAGTAAGACTGGCTGAATGTTCCCGTTGATGCAAATAGTGCCAATATGCAAATGATGATATGTAGGGGTCGGTTCTGCATGATATTTAAGACGTTACATAAAAGTAGAGGTTTAATGGTTTAAGTCTTGTTAATTGTTAAAAGAGTTTAACCCTTATAAACTTAAAATCAATTTCCTGTCAACACAACCGTAAATAACCAGCATTACTTAACTTTAGTAACAGAAAATGGTGTGTATGAGGATGATGTTTTGGCGATGTATACCGTTGATTTTGATTTTTTCATTTATCCATGCAACAAGCTCTTGCCAGGGTCAGGTGGAAGCTGGCTTTGGATTCGGCTCCATGCAATATGAAGGAGATGTAGGGGGAAGGTCCCCACGGCTAACCGACTTGCCATTGAATACAACATCTCCACCATCCCTTTCAGGTGCCTTCAGTCTTTCCTATCACCCTCTTGCCTTTGCAGCTCTTCGGTTGCAGGGTACTTTTGGCCAGGTTCAAGCCGCAGACAGTTTATTGTCAGGGATTTCAGCTGCCCCCTTGTTGAAAAAAACTAGAAACCTTCACTTCAAATCAGCCATTCGAGAATTCTCCCTGCTCATAGAAATCCATCCCTTGATGTTTCCTTTTTCTGGCAATCCCGCAAAAGGAAAAATATCCCCATATGTGCTTGCTGGTGCAGGACTTTTCGGATACAATCCGCGTGGACTTTACCGCGATCCAAATGGAATGGCTACATGGATTGATTTGAAACCACTGAGGACTGAAGGACAGGGTATGGCAGCGTATCCTGGTATAGCTGAGTACAAAGCGATTGCTTATAATATGCAGGCCGGTGCAGGCATTCGATGGAACATCAACAACAGGCTTGCAGCAGGGGTTGAAATACTTTTCCGAAAAACCTCTACAGACCATCTGGATGATGTTAGCGGCACATTTATTGACAACCAATCATTCGATGACTTTTTTGGTGCGGGCACCCTTCTCGCTGCCCAAGCCAAACAGATGGCCAACAACCCTGCATACAGCAACGGAGGTGGCTATATCACTGGCTTTGAGCCTGGCAACCTTCGTGGTTCTGCAGCTGCAAAAGATTATTACTATACCACGCTTTTGACTATGCGATACCGCTTCAATTGGAATACATCATTCAAGAAGCCGTTCCGGTCAACAGCGTGCCCCATGTACTGAGTTCATGAAATTTTGCTCCACTCCCCCTTGTTTTTCCCTCCTTGCATGAAATTCCTGAGCATGGCATGTTGGGGCATTTCCAGGTTATGATCAGCTTCCAAAAGAATTTCCGCATGTGTCCTTGCTTTCTCCAGCAATTCCCTGTCTTCGGCAATATTGGCAAGCCTAAAATTCAGTGCCCCGCTTTGCCTCGTGCCCTGTATATCTCCGGGTCCGCGGAGTTCGAGATCCTTTTCCGCAATCTTGAAACCATCGGTAGTGGAACACATAACAGAAAGTCTGTCTTTGGCATCTTTGCCAACCTGGCTTCCTGAAAGGAGGATACAGTAGCTTTTTTCACTGCCCCTTCCCACCCTGCCGCGCAACTGGTGGAGCTGGCTCAAACCGAATTTTTCTGCACTTTCAATGACCATCACACTCGCGTTGGGCACATTGACCCCCACTTCAATAACGGTTGTACTAACCATGATCTGGGTTTCCCGATTGACAAAGCGCTGCATATTCACTTCCTTCTGTTCTGCATTCATCCTGCCATGGACCATACTGATCCAATAGCGGGGTTCAGGAAACCATGCTTTAACGTTTTCATAGCCCTGCATCAAATCCTCATACTGAAGTTTCTCACTTTCTTCAATCAATGGAAATATGAAATACACCTGCCTTCCCAGTGCAATCTCAGACCGGATGAAGTCCATCACTTGAGGCCTGGCATCATCAAGCCGATGAACAGTGAGTACGGGTGTCCTGCCGGGAGGCAATTCATCTATGACACTGTAGTCGAGGTCGCCATAAGCCGTCATCGCCAATGTTCTGGGGATAGGTGTGGCTGTCATCACCAGCATGTGCGGCGGAATGGCACTTTTCTCCCAAAGTCGCGCACGTTGGGCGACACCGAATTTATGCTGTTCATCAATCACAGCCAATCCCAATTGGTGAAACTTGACGGCATCTTCTATCAATGCATGCGTACCGACGGCAATAGCAATGGAACCATCTGCTAATCCTGCCAATATTTTTTTCCGTTCTGCTGACTTGGTTGAACCTGTCAGTAAACCCACCTTGATTTCCAAGGGTTCGAGCATTTTTGAAAACTGGTCGAAGTGCTGTTTGGCGAGAATCTCTGTAGGCGCCATGATACAAGACTGGGCACCATTATCCAAAGCAATGAGCATAGCCATCAAAGCCACAATAGTCTTGCCGCTGCCTACATCCCCTTGCAACAACCGGTTCATCTGTCTGCCGGTACCCATATCCTGTCTAATCTCTTTCAACACCCTTTTTTGCGCACCAGTCAGCCCGAAAGGCAGGTATTCATGGAAGAACCTGTTGAAAAAGTCGCCGACCCGGGAAAAAACCACCCCTCTGGAATAGCGGTGCCGGGCAGAACGCAGCATGCCCAGCCGGAGTTGTGCGATGAAAAGTTCCTCAAATTTCAACCTGTGGACAGCACGGTAATAGTGATCCGGTTCAGTGGGAAAATGAATGTATTGATATGCCTGCCAGCGGGAAACCAGCCCCTCGCTTGCCACAAGAAATGCCGGCAAGTTCTCGGGAAGGGATTTATCTTCAAGTAACAGGAAAAGCTGCTGGGTGAGTTTGCCCAGCGCACGGCCATTCAATCCACGAGCCTTCAGCTTCTCCGTAACGGGATAAACCGGTTCGAGATGGTTTTTTTCTACAATTTTACCGTCTTGGACGTGCTCCAATTCCGGGTGTGTCATCTGGGGCTTACCGAGAAAGAAACCCAATTTGCCGAACGCGAGGTACTGCTGACCAATCTGAACAGATTTCTGCACCCAATTGATTCCCTGGAACCAAGTCAGTTCAATGATTCCCGTTGGGTCTCTGAGCTGGGCAACCAGCCGTCTGGCCCGGCGTTCACCAATCAAATCCACAGATAAGATGACCCCTTTTACCTGAATCATATCCATGACTGGCGAAACCTGCCCAATCAGCTGCACCTTGGTCCTGTCCAGGTGGCGCAACGGAAAATGATTCAACAAGTCCTCAAAAGTAAAGATCTCCAACTCTTTTTTGAGCATGTCTGCCCGCAGTGGACCAACCCCTTTGAGGTATTCAATCGGATTGGATAATATCGTAGCTAGGTTTGCGATAGCCCGTCAAAATTAATCCATTCCGATGGAGATAAAGCGTTGTAAATTTGCCAACCAAAAAGCCAAACCGGGAATTATGACTGGGATCACATGGACGCTCAACACTTTTGCATCACTCACGCCCTTTGAGCTCTATGACATACTCCGGTTGAGAAGCGAAGTCTTTGTGGTGGAACAACAATGCATTTTCCTCGATATGGACGATCGCGACCAACAGGCTCATCACCTGCAAGGCAGGCTGGATGGTGAATTGATCGTTTCCGTGCGGATCTTGCCACCCGGACTGGCTTATGACGAGCCATCGATTGGCCGAGTAGTGGGATCTCCCAGGCACAGGGGAATGGGCGCCGGCAAACGCTTGATGCAGGAAGCTATTGCTGCGACTATTACCCTTTACGGACCACAACCCATTAAGATTGGAGCTCAGCAATACCTGAAAAAATTCTATGAAGACCTTGGCTTTGAACAATGCAGCGACACCTACCTGGAAGATGATATTCCCCATATCAAGATGATCAGACATGCGTAGAAATACGTAAGTCCTGTCCACATTTTAACGGTTTCTTATAAAATTCCTGAGGTTTAACATACTATTCGCATTAACAGTCCGTTAAGAACCTGTCGCAAGACACCCCTATCCTAAACCGTATCCAAATGAAAACCAAACTGTACAACCAGTGCAGGTACCTCATTGTCATGCTCATGCTCATTGCATGGGGATCACATGACATCAAGGCCCAATCCAAATTTGAATTTGCCTTTTCTTATGGCCCCTCCAATTTTTTAGGAGACTTGGGCGGCAACCGTGGCAAAGGGGCCGGATTCCTCAAAGACAATATGATTTCACTGACCAGATTCATGGGTGGAGCCAACCTCCTTTACCGGCCCAATGAATTCATCAATTTCAGGCTTTCCATTAACGCAGGAAAACTGGAGGGGGCAGACAGTCTCATTGCTGGCAAAGGCGGCTGGGAGGAAGCCAGAAAAGCGAGAAACCAACATTTCAGATCCAATGTGGAGGAGGCATTTCTGGCAGCTGAAATCTATCCTACAGCACTCCTTGAGTATGAGCCGGAAGATGTACTGCACCGGATACGGCCTTATGGCATCATTGGGATAGGCGTATTCCATTTCAATCCAAAGGCTCAATATGAGCAAGCCAACGGCAGCAAGGTTTGGGTACCGCTCAAACCTTTGAGAACCGAAGGGCAAGGTATGGCCAAGTACCCTGATAGGAAGGAATATGCTTTGACACAGGTTAATATTCCGTTTGGATTCGGATTGAAATATTTCATGAGTGAAAACGTGGCAATCTCATTTGAATTGCTGAATAGGAAAACATTCACGGATTATATTGATGACGTCAGCACCAGCTATATCAGCAATGAAGATTTTTATGAATATTTCGGACAAACAAGCAAGCAGGCAGAAGTGGCCATACAGATGGCCAACAAAACAGCCTTTGCCAATGGCGGCAACTACAGAGCCGGCTATGGTATAGGCGCCAAAAGAGGAACCCCCAGCAATAACGACGCATATTATTCTTCTTCCATCAAACTGAACATCCGCCTTGGCACTAATCAGGAATATGGAAGAATGGGCAAATGGGGCGATGTCCACTGCCCTATCGTAAGATTTTAATAGGCTCTGTACCCAACGAAAGCAGGAGTGCTGATTGTTACACTCCCTGCGCAAAGAAGGCCCTGCGTTTAACGCAAGGGCTTTCTTTTTTTATTGCATTTCCAGCTTGAGAAACCTGCCTGTATGGCTTGTCTTATGCCGGATCAGGCCCTGTGGATCGCCTTCATACAAAATAGTTCCGCCGCCATCACCACCCTCAGGCCCGAGATCGATGATATGATCCGCAACCTTGATCATATCCAGGTTATGTTCAATCACCAAAACCGTATTGCCCCTGTTGACAAGCTTGTTGAGCACTGTCAGCAACAGGTTGATGTCCCGGAAATGCAAACCCGTTGTTGGTTCATCCAGGATATAAAATGTTTTGCCTGTATCGCGTTTGGACAATTCCGTTGCCAGTTTGACGCGCTGTGCTTCGCCTCCGCTCAAGGTTACAGCTGATTGGCCCAGCGTAATATACCCCAGACCCACTTCCTGAAGAACTTTCACTTTCCTGTAGAGATAAGGGATCTGCTGGAAGAAATCTACTGCCTCATCAACTGTCATGTCAAGGACATCACTGATGGATTTCCCTTTGTAGCGGATCTCCAGCGTCTCCCTGTTGTAGCGCCTGCCGTTGCACTTTTCGCAATGCACGTAAACATCAGGCAGGAAATTCATTTCAATCACCCGCAAGCCACCGCCCTCACACATGTCGCATCTGCCAGCCTTGACGTTGAAAGAAAAACGACCGGCATTGTACCCCCTAATTTTGGCTTCTGGCACTGCTGCAAAAAGCTGTCTGATATCGGTAAAAAAGTTGCAATAGGTGGCAGGATTGCTGCGGGGTGTTCTGCCAATGGGAGATTGGTCGATTTCAATCACTTTGTCAATGTGCTCCAAACCCGTAATCTTTTTGTAGGGCATGGGGTCTTGCTTCGATCCATAGCAATGTTGACTGAGAATCGGATAAAGGGTTTCGGTGATGAGGGTGGACTTTCCGCTGCCACTGACACCTGTCACCAGCACCAGGGTACCCAAGGGGATGGACACCGTTGCATTTTTCAAATTATTTCCGGATGCCCCTTCTAGCACCAGGCTATTACCATTGCCTTGTCTAATGTCTTCCAGTCGCTCAATTTTCTTCCTGTTATTCAGGTAAAGTGCCGTTTCTGAAGGCGATGCGCAAACTTCACTGGGTGTTCCCTGGGCCACTATTCTGCCACCATGGATGCCTGCCTGCGGACCCACATCAATGAGGTGATCCGCAGCGAGCATGATGTCTTTGTCGTGCTCCACCACCAGCACACTGTTCCCAATATCCCGCAGGTGCTGAAGCGCACCGATGAGCTGTTGGTTATCACGCTGATGCAAACCGATGGAGGGTTCATCAAGGATATAAGTGATGCCTTGCAGCTGGGAGCCAATCTGTGTTGCCAGCCTAATGCGTTGTGATTCTCCCCCACTGAGTGTGCGGGTAGGTCTGCCGAGGGACAGGTAGCCCAATCCCACATCGAGCAGAAAACCCAGCCTGCTTCGAATCTCTTTGAGAATATCCTTTGCTATCAGCTGCTGTTTTTTATCCAATCGCTTTTCAATGTCTTTGAACCAGTCCTGCAGCTTTTGCAGGTTCATGGCAGACAGTGCAGCGATGTGCTGACCGTCCACTTTAAACCATAGGCTTTCCTGCTTCAGTCTGGCACCATCGCAGAGCTGACAGGGTTTTAGCATCATGTATTTTTCGGCCCACTCCCGCACCGCATCGCTGGAACTTTCGGTAAACCAACGTGTCACCATGGCAGCGATACCGGCAAAAGCATCCTTGTTTTCGTTGACCTCCTCTTCCGGTTGAGGACCATCCTCATGGCCAAACAGGATCAGGTTGAGCACATGATCAGGCAATTTGGAAACAGGCGTTTTCAGACTGAATTTGTGTTTTTTGGCCAATAATTCCACCATCTTGAAATAGTAAGAATCCCTGGCTTCTCCCAGCGGCAGGATTGCCCCGTCGGCTATGGATAGCGACCGGTCCGGTATCACTGCATCAAGGTCGATGGCATGCTGCTGACCCAATCCTTTGCAGGCCGGACAAGCCCCATAGGGTGAATTGAAGGAAAAAGTGTTGGGGGATGGCTCTTCATAGGACAAGCCGGTTTCTGCACACATCAGCTTCTTGCTGTATTGCACCAGCTTTTCCGTATCATGCACCAGGATAAAAATCAGGCCTTTGCCAATCTGCATGGCCTGGTTGACACTCTGTGCGATACGCACTTTCAGGTCGTCTGTTACCGCCAGCCGGTCTACCACCACTTCTATATCATGCACTTTGTAGCGGTCCACCTGCATTTTGGGAACCAGATCTTTGAGCTCACCGTCTACACGCACTTTAACAAAACCCTTCTTGCGAGTTTCTTCGAAGAGCTCGCGGTAGTGGCCTTTTCTGCCACGCACCAATGGTGCGAGGATGGTTATTTTACTGCCAGACAGTTTGCCGAACAAGTCTGCCACAATCTCTTCGTCACTGAATTTAACCATTTTGAGACCCGTATGCATGGAATAGGCATCCCCGGCGCGGGCATACAAAAGGCGAAGAAAGTCATAAACTTCCGTAACCGTTCCCACCGTTGAACGGGGATTCCGGTTAGTGGTTTTCTGCTCAATGGAAATCACAGGAGACAAACCACTGATCTTGTCCACATCAGGCCTCTCCATTTCACCCATAAACTGTCTCGCGTAGGTGCCGAAAGTTTCCATATACCTCCTATGGCCTTCTGCGTAGATGGTATCAAAAGCCAAGGATGATTTACCGCTGCCACTGATTCCAGTGATCACCACCAGCTTATGCTTGGGGATGCTGATATCAATATTTTTAAGGTTGTGCGCCCGGGCTCCGATGACTTCAATCTGATCTTCTTTTTTTTGCATAATGTAATCCCGACAGGCCTACAGCTTCCATGCTGAGGGGGGCCAGCGGCTGTAAAATTAAACAGCATTTGCATCAAATGGTTGTTCCGGTATGAATTAACAAAAATGCCTTTAGATTTAAAATCTGTAATAAAATTTTCAAAAAAGATTTACCTTTGCAGGAGTTCTTTAATTTTCTTATCCAGAAAGGCAGAGGGATTGGCCCGATGAAGCCTTGACAACCTGTTACTCCAAGTAAAAAGGTGTCAACTCCAGCTCCGCAATTGCGGAGACA
>JBDLUN010000105.1:0-11335 GCA_039805245.1 Bacteroidota bacterium | reverse complement strand
GCAGCAGTGGGTGCTGTTGGTGTGCCTGTCATGGCTGGAGAGGCCAGTGTTACTGTACCGGTGAACGTCTTGTTGCCGGCAATGGACTGGTCAGCTGTCAGGTCCACAAAATTCTGTGTTGCTGATCCTGTTCCACCGTTGGCGATGGCCAAAACACCAGTGAGATCTGCTGCATTCGTTGTTCCGGCAGGGCCAGCGGGACCAGCAGGACCTTGAGGACCAGCTACTCCAGCAGGACCTTGAGCACCGGCAGGGCCAGTTGCACCGGCTGCACCAGCAGGGCCAGCGGGACCGGCAAGACCTTGAGCTCCGTCAGCACCAGCAGGTCCGGCAGGGCCTGCAGGACCGGTTGCACCAGCGGGACCAGCGGGGCCTTGAGGACCAGCTACGCCAGCAGGTCCTTGAGCTCCGTCAGCACCAGCGGGTCCTTGTGGTCCAGCGGGACCAGCAGGGCCTTGAGGGCCGGCAGGACCACCGGGATCACCAGCAGGGCCAGCGGGACCAGCAGGACCGGGAGGACCAGCAGGGCCAGCAGGACCAACAGGGCCACCAGGATCACCAGCAGGGCCTTGAGGGCCAACAGGACCGGCAGGGCCAGCAAGACCAGTCAAACCTATAGGACCGGCAGGACCAACAGGTCCAACAGCGCCATCAAGACCGGCAGGGCCTTGAGGACCAATAGGGCCGGCAGGACCAGTCAAACCAATAGGACCGGCAGGACCAACAGGTCCAACAGCGCCATCAAGGCCGGCAGGGCCTTGGGGACCAACAGGGCCAGCGGGGCCAGTCAGACCGATAGGTCCTGCAGGACCTTGTAATCCGTTAAGTCCCTGAGGGCCGGTCAAACCTTGCGGACCGGCAGGGCCCACGGGGCCCTGAGGGCCAGTTAAACCTTGCGGACCAGTAGCTCCCTGTGCGCCGGCAGGACCAGCGGCTCCGGCAGGGCCGGAAACGCCTTGAATACCTTGCAGTCCTTGAGGCCCGGCAGGGCCAACCAATGATACACCAGCCTGCCAGATACCGGCAGTCTTGGGTCCGAACAATGTTCTGCTGGAAGAATTGATATAAAAATCTCCGTCAGCTCCCAAATTATTGGCGGGGTTGACTGTACCATTCAAAACTGACTTACCGTTGGTGCCAACTGGTCCTTGCGGGCCAACCGGCCCCTGAGGGCCAATCAAACCTTGTGGACCAACGGGTCCCTGAACACCTTGTATACCCTGAATGCCTTGAGGTCCAACTGAACCAATGATCGATTTGGCAGTTCCCCATGAACCGGCTGTTTTAGGTCCGTACAACTCATAAGTGGTTGTATTCAGGAAGAAATCAGTGTCTTTACCAATAGTGGTAAGCGGTGCTGTTGTGCCTGCCAAGAAGGAGGCATTGCCACTGGATCCGGATACCATGGCATAAGGAACACTCCAGAATTGGGTTGTTCCCATATCCACATAACTTGCAGCGGCAGTCCAGGTGGGTGCAGGCAATGAAGGTGCTACCGCCACCCGCACATTGAAGAAATAGGTTGACAGGTCCCAACGGATATTACTGAAGACAGCCGCTGTTCCGGATACCCGGGTTCCACGACCCACCACGATGGTGAATACACCTTCGCCATTGGTGGTTACCGTGTGGCTTTCTTCCCATGCAACAGGTCCGCTCACTGATCCGGCAATAACCCGGTCAATTACATAAACCTGACGCAAGCGGGCTGCGTTGCCAGACGGATCACGTGCCACAGCCTGAAAGGTGATGCCCTGTGGTGTTTGGGCTGTTGCCAAAACTGCACAGCAGATGAACTGCAACAGAATGATGATCTTTTTCATTTTAAGGTACCTGTTTTAATAATCTTGAATGTTTGGGTGGTTTGTCCGCTCGTTAACCGGAGCATATACAATCCGCCTGACAGTTGACTGACGGGCAACTGCAATCCGCTTTTTAGCTGTTCTCCCCTGATTTGTTGGCGATGGACAACCATGCCATGCACATCCAACAATTGCACTTCAACAGGTTGGCTGCTGGCTGCAAATGCTGCAGATTGGAGCATGGTGTAGGAAGAGGCAGGATTGGGGAATACAGAAACGGCTGCAATGTTGGGTGATGACATATCCTTACAAATCATCTTGAATGTTCCGCCTTTGTTTTCAATACTCAAGAGAACGGATACGCCATTTTGCAGGGTAAGACAATCGTTCTTGCCATCAAAGGCAAGCGGACCACTGAAGCTTGAGCCCATTCCATCCATAGACAATCCGCCAATGGCGAAAGAGCCGCCAAATTGAGCGCTGGCATGGAAACTGAGCATAATCAGGAAAAAAGCTATGATCGACTTTCTCATTCGCCAAATACAAATTTGTAAGTTGCCTGGTTGTAGGAATACTCAACGGTAAGCTCCGTTGAAGTGAAATCCACAATGGTATAGGTGATGGTTTGCAGACTGCCTTGGGTATTGGCTGTAACTTCCTGAATCTCTTTGGTAGTTGGAACAGTGAAGGTGCCATTGTATCCATCGGAATCCTTCCAGGTATAATCGTTCTTGTAGGTTTTGGTGTAGATGGCCTGCGCAGGTGTAAGTGTTTGGCTGGCATTGTTGATGAACAAAGCCTTCAGCCGCCAGGTCCTGCTGCTGTAATTGGTCAATCCTCCTGCAACAACTTTGGGTGAAGAAAAGATGGAAATGTCCTTCCCGCATCCCCAAAAGGCTACAGTAACGATCAAAAGGATCGGTATAAAATACTTCTTCATGAGGGTCCAGTTTGCGTGAAACTAAACCACAAATGCATAAAATGGAAGTGTCTCAGGTATTTTTACGTAAAAATCCTGCGTTGATCCACGTCAAAATTTCCTGACAATCAACCTAAAAAACTGTAAATGAATGTTTTGGAAAACCTTTAACTAAACAGGTACTCCACATCTTCACGGGAAAGACTTTTCACAAATCCATCATCATCGGCAACCAGGTCTCTGGCCAGACTGCGTTTTTTGTCCTGCAGTTGGAGAATTTTGTCTTCAATCGTGTCTTTGCAAATCATCCTATAGGCAAAAATGCTCTTGGTTTGGCCAATGCGGTGCGTCCGGTCGATGGCCTGCTGTTCCACAGCGGGGTTCCACCAGGGATCCACAATGTATACGTAATCGGCAGCAGTGAGGTTGAGACCCACACCACCGGCTTTCAAAGAGATCAGAAAAACCCTTATTTCATCATTTTTCTGGAAATTTTGGATGGCCCGTTCGCGTTCAACGGCAGTAGTACTACCATCAAAATATTCAAATTTCACACCGAGTTCGGTCAGTTTTTGCCTGATCAATGCCAGCATGCCCAGGAATTGGGAAAAGATGAGTGCCTTATGATTACCGATATTCTCTGTAATCTCCCTGGCTAGCTCATCAAGCTTGACAGATACATTGGGCAATTTCTCCGTTTCATTCATGATCGCCGGCGAATCACAAATCTGCCTCAGTTTCATGAGTCCCTGCAAGATGGTCAGCTGGGATTTGTCGATACCATGTTCCTTGATGACGCCCAAAATCCTGTCGCGGTAATCATTCCTATAGGCATCGTAAATATTGCGCTGTTCCTCATCCATTTCACAGAACAGGATGGTTTCGGTTTTGGCCGGCAGGTCTTTGGCAACCTGCTCCTTGGTTCTCCGGAGGATGAAGGGAAACAGCAATTTTTTCAGGTGATCCTTGTGCTCCTTTTCCCCGAATTTATCGATTGGGGTGGCGAATTCATTCCTGAAATGTTCGATGCTGCCCAGCATGCCCGGATTGAGGAAGTTCATCTGGGCATAGATATCGAATGTGTTGTTCTGCAGCGGGGTACCGCTCATGCACAACCTGTTTTTGGCATGCAAGAGGCAAGCTGCCTTGGTGACCTTGCTCTGCGGATTCTTGATGGCCTGAGATTCATCCAATACCACATAGTCGAACTGGGTTTCCAACATGAACTTGATATCACTCCGCAAGGTTCCATAGGTGGTGATCACCACATCATGTTTTTCAAAAATGGATTTGTCACGGATCCTGTCGCCGCCATGATGAATCCTGTATTTCAGTTTGGGAGTGAATTTGCGCATCTCATTTTCCCAGTTGAACATCAGGGTGGTAGGGCAAACCACCAGGGCCGTCATCTGCTCGTTCTGATCTTTGAATAGCTGCAGGAATGAAAGAGCCTGCACCGTTTTACCAAGACCCATGTCATCAGCCAGGATACCGCCCCAACCCACTTCATTCAAGTAATTGAGCCAATGGTAGCCTGCCACCTGGTAGGGACGCAGGATTTCTGCCAAGGCGGTTGGCGGATCCACTTCATTGATGCGGTTGAAAGACCTCAGCCTATCGTATTTTTCCTCCAGCCTGATCAGTACCTCTGTTTCGTCAATACCATTATACAATTCGTCAATCACACTGAGGTGGTACTTAGACAAGCGCAGGCTATCATTTTTGCCTTCACCCACACGGAACAGCAGGGAATATTTCTTCAACCATTCATCCGGCAAAATGCCCAATGAGCCGTCGTTCAGTTGCACAAACTGTTGCTTGTTCGTCAATGCCCTTTTGATCTCTTCAATGGTCACTTTCTGATCCCCAAAAACGATATCCACTTTGGCATCGAACCAGTCAACACCGTTGCTGATGTGGATTCTCGTCTGCGGCTTGGAAGTGTTGAACCGGTAATTCTTCAGCACCTCAAAACCAAGCAAAGGCACTTCTGCCGATTTCATGACATCGATGAAAAGAAAGAACCAATTGTTGCGCAATACTTCATTGCCCTTCAAAACCAGGTTGAAACTGTTTTCCGTCCTGATGAAATTGGAATGCAGGGAGATGAGTTGGGACTGGAAAGCCTGCTCTTTCTCCAGATCCCGTTTGATCAGTTTGATTTTGCCTGCTTCCGGTATGAATATGGTTTCCTTATCGGTATATTTCACTTCATAACCCTGGTAGATGAATTGGGGGATGAAGACCAGGTACTCGTTTTTTTCCTGAAGCTGCAGACAGATCTCCGGCTTACCGGCATTGAGATCGGTCAGCATGCTGCGATCAAAATCCACCTGATATTTTCTGGCGAAGGGCAGTATGGTCTTTTCGAGCTGCACTGGCCACTCACTTAGCTTGATTTTCCTGTTACGCTCCGGCAGAAATTCCGTGATGGCTTCCAAATCTTCGAGGGAGTTCCAACAGTAAAGGCTATTGTTGAACAGGGCAATCAGTGTTGAACCCCACTCGTTGGCAGCCATTTCAATATCCCACTCTTCTATATGCACCACCGGGATGAGTTCCATCTCTTTCTTAAGCACTTTCACTTGCATGCCCGGCACCATCTTACCCTGGCCAATTTCCAATGACTGCAAGTTGGCTGTGGTGAATGGTTTTCCGGCAGGGAGTCTGCGGAATGGCGTCCTGCCTCCAAAATCCGACAAGATTTTCAACAGCTTGGGGTGGATGTATTCGTCAATCAGCTGGGTGGTTTCTGCTGGCAATCCTTCCTCCTCAGAATAGATGATGTTCTCCCAGATGCCTGAAAATGGTGAATTGCGGGTGACGTATTTGTCAATTTCACTGCGTTGCAGTTTTCTGACGGCATTCAATAGGGAGATGTCATCCTGATCCAATTCCGCTGTTTGCACATATTTGGTCAAGTCAATGTGTTCAATGCGGCCGATGAAATCAAGGTTGTCTGCATCTAGTTCCCCACTCACCAATTCAACCTGAAAACCAGGATATTTTGACGGGTTTTCCACAAATACGAGTCCGAGGCGTTGGATGGACTGTGTCTCGGGTTCGGCCACCTGAACCAGCTGTACCTGCGGTTCACGGGCAACCAGTTTAGGCTTTTCTTCCACTACTGTGGTAACCCTTTTGACTGTTGGATCCAATACCCGCAGAAAGGGTTTTCCGTCTTTGTAGGTGAACTCAAATTTGGATTTCCAGTCGGGCTCATTCATGCTGTATCCGTAGATGCCCAGCAGTTTATTCTTCTCCTTGTCCCAATTGCGGATGGAATCAAAATATTGGGAGCCGTAGGCATTCAGCAGTTGCAGAAAAAGTACGGTCTTGTGCAAACACAATGCATGTGTTTCTTCCGTGCATTTGCAGGAAGTATCGAAGTTTTTTTCCTCGTTGCGCTGGATCACCAATGGGAACTGCTCACCGTCCATTTCGAGGGTTGCCTCCACACGTTCATCTTTGGCCGACAGGATGGTGGCTTTCTGCTTACGCAGGATGATTTCGGCCTTTTCAGCAACCTCTGGCGTAGCCAGCATCCTGATGCTGCGCAGATCAATCTGCTTCATTTTGATCACCGTATGCCGCTGATCATAACGGATGGTGTTGTCGCCAATCATGTTGCGGTCCACCATATCCTGCAGTTGCAACAGGGCTGCCGCTTCGTGCCTGCAGATGTCGCCCAGGTTATACGGACAGGAACACCTCAATGCCAGTGCGCGGGGATCCTTGTATTTTTGGATGTGAACCTTGTAAAAAGTGCTGTAGTTGTCGTCTTTCACCCTGAAACTGACAGAACCCATCAGCTCATCGTGTTCAACAAACTCAACATATCCGATGGCATGGATTTTCTTGCCACGGCGGATCACTTCATCGGTACCATTGTTGTAAACGAACTTGAGGAGGTGTGAAAGGGACATGTTTCAGGTATGGTGAATCCGCAAGTTAACACAAATTGACGCCCCAACAGCTCTGATTTGGAATTAATTTATTCCTGCCTCATGCCTTTTCCCTCATCCCTCGTCACTTGTCACTTATCACTCCTCTCTCATCCCTCATCCCTCTTCCCTTCTCCCTTCCTAATGCGAATCCCTCGTCACCTTACTTCCCGAGCATCCCCTCAGAAAATCCATATCCGCACCCAGGTGTGCCTGCTCCACATGCAGTTGGTAGAGTTGTACGTAACCCCTCGTTGCTTCCGGGTGACTGGGTTTCCAATTGGCCCTTCTGGTGGCCAGTTCTTCCGCATCCACCAGCAACTGAAGGCTCCTTTGTTCCACATCGAGTGCAATCATATCGCCGTCCTGCACCAAAGCCAAGGTACCACCCTTGGCTGCTTCCGGAGACACATGCAAGACAACGGTTCCGAAACCGGTTCCACTCATGCGGCCATCTGAAATGCGCACCATGTCATGGATGCCTTTTTCAAGCACCTTTTTGGGAACAGCCATATTGCCCACTTCGGGCATACCGGGATAACCTACAGGACCAACATTTTTCAAGACCAGGACGGAATTTTCATCTACATCCAGGTTGGGGTCATCTACTCGCGCATGATAGTCTTCAATATTTTCAAATACTACCGCCTTACCTGTATGCCGCATCAGGTGGGCACTTGCCGCACTGGGTTTGATGACGGCACCATTTTCACAAAGGTTGCCACGCAACACGGCCAATCCGGTTGCAGTTTTGAAAGGTGCCTGCAAACCCGTTATTACATCATCATTATATGACTGGGCTTGGGCATAATTTTGACTGACGGTTTTACCATTGGCTGTAATCCGGTCGCCGTGCAATTTATCGGCCAACTCCCTCATCACCACTGGCAGTCCGCCAGCATAATAGAAGTCCTCCATAAAGTATTTACCGGAGGGCTGCAGGTTGGCCAGCAAAGGAATGCCAGCAGAATTGTGGTGGAAATCATCGAGTTTCAAATCGATTCCCACCCGGTTGGCAATCGCCAAGAGGTGTATGACAAAATTGGTTGAACCGCCGATGGCTGCATTCACCCGGATTGCATTTTCAAAAGCCTCCCGGGTAAGGATATCTGATGGCTTGAGGTCTTCCTTCACCATATCTACGATACGCTGACCGGAATATTGGGCCAATACTTTTCTGCGGCTGTCGGCTGCAGGTATCGCTGCATTGGAAGGCAGGGTCAGTCCGAGTGATTCCACCATACAAGCCATGGTGGATGCTGTTCCCATCACGGCACAGTGACCTGCGCTGCGGCACATACAGGCTTCCGCCACGGTCAGCTGCTCTTGGGTCATATCGCCGTTGCGCACAGCATCATTGAAACGCCAGATGTCTGAAGTACCGATATTTTTCCCTTCATATCGCCCTGTCAGCATTGGTCCGCCTGAAACCACTATCGTAGGAATATTTACACTACAGGCACCCATCACCAGGGAAGGCGTGGTTTTGTCGCAGCCACAAAGGAGCACGACGCCATCCATCGGATTGGCGCGGATGGATTCCTCTACGTCCATACTCGCGAGGTTGCGGTACAGCATAGCTGTAGGCTTGATCAGGGTTTCTCCGAGCGACATGACTGGAAATTCCACCGGGAAACCACCGGCGGCAATGATTCCTTTTTTGACAGATTCAGCGAGCTCCCGGAAATGGCCGTTGCAGGGTGTCAACTCACTCCAGGTATTGCAGATGCCAATGACCGGCTTCCCCCTGAATTCCTCATCGGGTATGCCTTGATTCTTCATCCAGGCCCTGTAAATGAATCCGTCTTTCCCTTTTCTGCCAAACCAACCCTGGCTTCTGAGATCCGTATTTTCCATAACAATTTGTTTAAACCACAATTTACTGAATTGACACAGTTTACGGTCAAATCAAGCTAATTTTGTATATTGTATTGCAAATCAAGTAGTTGTGGATATAAAGCATTGTATATCAACATTTAAAATATTAGGTTATTTCATATGCTTTATTTTGTGGGCTCCGGTATGGGGACAGGAGAAGCCACATGCTGTAAAATTGAACCCCCTTTTGGAGCGTTTGTACCACTCGGAATCAAATTATATTGAAACTACTGTTAATAACAGCTTCCAACAGTTTTTCAAACCCAGTCAGGATTTTGCCAAGTCTTATACCCATCAGCTTTTGAAAGATGGTCAATCTCTCTACATTTTTGCAGGTGGTACAGGTCTGCTTTACCGGGCAGACACATTGAAAGGGGATTCCTTGTATTTCAAGAGATTGGACCAAACCCATTTTTACGGATATAACGGTGAAGCAGTATACTTTTCCTACCGGGACACAGTTTACAATTTTGCCGGTGCCGGATTTTGGACTGCCAATGGTCACCTCAGGTACTATAGTCCTTTCAACCGGGAATGGAATATCAAACTGCTCAACAAAGAATTGCGGGTGAGGGCCATCTTCCATTTCCTGGACAGAAATAATGGTATTTTGCATTACACCGGCGACCAAAGAAATTATGCTGAAAAAAATTCAGTTGCTGACTTCATTGTGGCTGAATTGAACTTAAACACGCAGGAAAACAGGTTGAAAGGGAAATTGAATCCTTTGTTGAAAGAAAAGATTTTGAACACAGAAATGCCAATTTTTCGCGTTCCTTTACCGGAACTGGGTGGTATGATGATCCTGTTGAGCCTTGAATACCAGTACCTGATGGATTTCAAACACGAAAGGCTTCTCAGACTAACAAACAAAAGTGTGGCTGATTTTTTTTGGGGCAATTCTGCTGGCATGATGCCCCAAAATTGTTTCATGGAGAATGATAGTGTTTTTTATACCTATGGACGTGATTCAAGTATGCAACTCTATGGCATGAAAATCACGCGACAGGATTTTGAAGCAGCGGGCGAACCGCTTTTCATCAAGGAGACACCATGGAAAAATATTGGATTCGCTTTGTTAGGTTGTTTAGCGCTGTGTTCATTGGTTTACATGCTTTTAATTGGTAAAAAACAAAAAGAAGGTAATCATCCATACAGCAAAAAAATCCCGGTTGAACCTTTGGATGATGCCTCTGTTGATCCGCTTCACTTCATTGATGAGGAATTAACCCTGATCAATGCCATCCATGAAAGCACCCTGCAAAAGCGCTACTTTGCCGTGGATGATATCAACATCCATATGGGTATCAAACGGAAAACATTGGAAGTGCAGAAGAAAATCAGAACAGAAATCATCAGCAGAATCAACCACAAATTCAGGGTGCATTCCGAAGGGGAAAACGACCTGATTGAGCGTGTACGTTCGGAGCAAGACAGGCGTTATTTCAAATACATGATCCGGACCGAAAACATGGAGCAGCTGAAGGCTATCATCCAACAACAAGGCGGTCGCCCTTGAATACAGGCAACACATTCGCTGCGTCAGCAGTGAGGCAGTAACGGATATCCTTTTCCAAGCCGTAGTTCATGAGCCGGTGGTAATGGGTAGCCCCTCTTCTTTCCATGAAACCGAAGCGGTCTTCACCTGCCTCGAGGTAAAGGCTTTCCGCCATTTTGGAGGAGTCGCAAGGCATGTTGAAATGCGACTTGATGCGGTTGATGACAGCCCCAGCAAAGAGGGTATCCTCCAAATTGACCCGGTCTTTCCAAGCAGAACAGCCCAACAGTACATCCCTCCCGCTGGCAATCAGGTGGTCGCAGACAGCGGAGAGGTTGGGAAAAGAGCCGGTAATGATTTCTGGAGCCCCATTGTCCAATGCCATATGCAGGAGTTTGGTGCCATTGGTGGTGGTAAGTACGAGTATCTTGTTTTCAATGAAAGTTCGCGGATATTCAAAGGGGGAGTTACCATAGGTGAGTCCGTCGGCAACCTTCCCATCCCTTTCACCCGCGGTGATGCCGCCTGTTTCCATACCCAGTTCAATACAGCGGGGCACGGAGGCCACTGGTATCACACAGTCAGCACCGTTATGGAGTGCAGTGGCAATGGTAGAAGTTGCCCGCAACACATCGATGATCACCACCACACTATTGCTCATATCATAGAGGTGAAGAAGGGCCGGAGATAGACAAGTGAACAGGTTTCTCGATGGAACAGACATGAACGGGGAATTATTTGACGAATGGCAATTGCACAACAACTGCCTTGATTTGTTTGTCGCGGATATCGATGTAAATTTCAGAGCCGGGTTGTGCATGTTCCTTCAATACGTAGCCCATCCCAATACCCTTATTGAGGGTAGGCGACTGTGTACCGGAGGTTACGCGGCCAAGCAGGTTGCCTTCCGCATCGCGAATCATGTAATCGTGTCGGGGTATGCCGCGGTCAATCATTTCAAATCCCACCAATTGTTTTTCAACCCCTTTGGCCTTTTGTTTTTGAAGGTATTCCGAAGCTGTAAATGTTTTGGTGAATTTGGTGATCCAGCCCAGACCGGCTTCGAGGGGAGTTGAATAATCGTCGATATCATTACCATACAGACAGTACCCCTTTTCGAGCCTCAGGGTATCCCTGGCACCCAATCCGATTGGTTTGATGCCTGCTTCAGCCCCAGCTTCAAAAATTGCTTTCCAAATTGTTGCTGCCGCATCGCCTTCATTTTCAAAATAGATCTCCACACCACCGGCTCCTGTATAACCTGTAGCACTGATCAGCACATTGTCTATACTGG
>JBDLUN010000104.1:0-5349 GCA_039805245.1 Bacteroidota bacterium | reverse complement strand
TTACCTTACCTCTAACCATCTTACGACAGTTATTTGAGTGTTACTGCTTTCCAAACTTTCAAAGATCTTTCAACTTCGCAGCTGATTTCCCCAACCATTTTCGATTGGGAGTGCAAAAGTAGAAGTTTTATTTTATTCAGCCAAATTTTTTCTTTCAAAATGAAGAAAAAAATTATTCGAATCGTTTTTAGAAGAACTGCGCTTTGTGTTAAGCTATATAAAAGTAAGACTCATTCATCATAAGTTCCAAATTAAATCCAACAGATTTTACCCGCTTTTGATGAAACGCAAGTCCAACAAGGGTTTCAGCGATAAACAAATCAAAGTCGCATAATTGGCAAAAGAACATCATCATACATCACATCATCCAAAAACAAACCATGCGCAGGCGCTGAAAAATCAGCCAATGCACAGTCTTTTGCAGCAAGAATCCGTTCAAAATCCGAATGGGTCAACCGGCCTCTTCCTAAACGAACCATAGTGCCTACCATAGCCCTAACCATCCCCCTCAAAAAGCGGTTTCCCTGCACTGTAAAAACCCAACCTTGCGGCGTTTTTTCCCATTCGGCTCGGGCAATGGTGCACAGATGTGTAAACACCTGACTATTGCGCTTGGCAAAGCTGGTGAAATCATGTGTCCCCTGCAGAAAAGATGCCGCCCGCATCAAGTCGTCAGCCTGCATTGGATAAGGAAAATACCATGAACGGTCATCAGCAAAGGGATCTTTTTGGCAACTGATATAGTATTTGTACCGGCGGCCAATCGCATCAAAACGACTGTGGCTATGCTCAGGCACTGGGTAAACACCGGTAACCACAATGTCTCTTGGCAAAATGGCATTAACATGATATGTAAAATTGGCATCTAATACCCTATCCAAATCAAAATGGAAGTAGTTCCTATTGGCATGAACACCGGCATCTGTTCGGGATGAACCGGTCAAAGACACCTGTGTACGGAGGTATTTGGCCATGGCAGATTCCACTTCTCCTTGGATGGTTCGGGCATTTTGCTGAATCTGAAAACCGGCATAGGCCGTTCCTTTGTACCGTACGGATAAAAAATAGGTTTGCAGCCCCATACCTCAGTATTTCAATCCAAGCATTTCCCGAAACGAACCAATCCCTTCATCACTCAAAAAGGCCTCTTCGAGATCTGGAAAGGCTGCAGGATCAGCCACAAGTGGCCATAACTGCTGGAAAAGCTTCAGCCTGGCTTTCTCATTGACAAAAAACCAACCTATTGCCAAGGTCTGCTTACAGGTGTAACATTGATCATTAAAAGCCTTAACCACCATGGCTATTTGCTCATCTTCCAAGGCTGAACCAAGTAATTTTTTTTGCAAATTCCTTACATCCTTGTCATTCGCTACCATTCCAGTACAGTTTCTGGGAACAACGGTTTTGCCAACCACCGGCATAGGCTTGGTTTGCTCAACAGGCCTGTCAATCTGTACGTAAATGGTATCCGTCTTCCCTCCTGGCCTTTTTTCCAGGAAAACCATTTCCAACTGTCCGTTCCGCTCACCTAAAATACTGTTGACAATTGCTGTTTTCCCCTGTTCAACCTGCACTTCAACATCTACCGTTTTCTTCTGGGCCAAGGTAGGATCAGGTTGCCCAGAAGACAGTCCCAATACCGTTCCACCAACCTGTTGGCCGTTACCCTTCTCAGTTAATGTCCACCCTACACCATCTTCCAACTTGAGCCGATACCCCCTATCCTGATTACCCGGATTGATACTGAAAGCAATCTCGGGATAGATATTTTCCGGGAATCCGATATTGAGCGAAAGCGCTGCGCCATCCAATTTCGATAAAACCAAAAAACCACTCGCATTGGAAGAATAGACTTTTTGTGCCATTTTAAGGTAGAAAACCTGTTGCCCCTCTGACTCTATAAAAATGTAATGTTGCGCAGCGGCATGAAGTTGCCATGAGGTCAATACAACGGTTGCAAAGAATTGGAAAAAGGTTTTTACAGGCATAAAACAAATCTACAAAAGTTTCAAACACCCCAAAGTGTTTTGCCACCTATCAATTTTTGACATTTCCCTATGAAAGGGTGGGATATCTTTGCCGCAAAGCAATTTTACATGAAAAAATCATCCTTTTTACTTTGTGCTGGCCTGCTTTGGGGGCTCCTTTCCTTTGCCCAAAAGGAAGATGCTACAGACTCCAGCTGGCTGAAGCAACCACGATTCACACCAAAAAGAATCAATGACCTTGTGCATACCCGTTTGGATGTCCGATTCGACTACAGCAAATCCCATTTGCTTGGAAAGGCCTGGATAACCTTGACCCCACACCTGTACGCAACGGATTCCCTGACACTGGATGCCAAAGGGATGGAAATTCATGCGCTGGAACTGTCAACACCAGGCAAACCTGCGCAAGCTTTGCGCTATTCGTACAACAGGAAACAGCTGCACATCACCCTACCCCGCCTCTATAAAAAGGGCGAACAATATACCGTCCATATCCACTATACCGCCATGCCAGACGAATATGAAAAGGAAATTGGAGGGGACCCGATGTTAGGTGTCAAAGGCTTGTTTTTCATCAACCCGAAAGGGGAAGACAAGAAAAAACCAACCCAAATCTGGACGCAAGGCGAGACAGAATCAGGTTCGGTATGGTTCCCAACAATAGACCAGACGCAACAGAAGACAACACAGGAATTGACAATGACCGTGCCAGCCAAATATGTCACCCTGAGTAACGGCAAACTCATCAGCCAAAAAAACAATCCTGATGGCAGCAGAACAGATTACTGGAAAATGGATCTGCCACATTCCCCATACCTGTTTTTCATGGGGGTTGGAGATTATGCAGTCATCAAAGACAGTTGGAAAGGCAAGGAAGTCAATTACTACGTAGAAAAGGAATTTGGACCTGTTGCCAAAACCATCTTCGGACATACACCTGAAATGATGACCTATTTCTCTCGCCTTACCGGGGTAGAATACCCATGGATTAAGTATAGCCAGATTACGGGTCGCGATTATGTTGCCGGTGCCATGGAAAATACAACTGCGACCATTCATCAGGAAACAGCCCAGCAAGACGCGAGGGAATTGACTGATGGGAACATCTGGGAAGGCACCATCGCCCATGAGCTTTTTCACCAATGGTTTGGTGATTATGTTACGGCGGAAAGCTGGAGCAACCTGACTTTGAATGAATCATTTGCCGACTACAGCCAGTTGCTTTGGCAGGAATACAAATACGGAAAAGACGCAGCCGGAGAAGAGAATTTTACAGGAATGCGCAGCTACCTGATGGGCAACAACAGCAAAAAGGATTTGGTACGCTTTTTTTATGCTGATCGGGAAGATATGTTTGATGCTGTCAGCTATTCCAAAGGAGGCCGCATCCTCCACATGCTGCGAAACCATATTGGCGACAGTGCTTTTTTCAAGGGGCTGAACCTCTATTTGACCACGAACAAGTTTAAGGCGGCTGAGGCTCATCATCTGCGTCTTGCCTTGGAAGAGACGAGTGGAGAAGACCTCAACTGGTTCTTCAACCAATGGTATTTTGGAAGTGGACATCCGAAGTTGGACATCCAATACAGTTATGATGAAAAAAGTAAGCAAGCTATTATAACGGTCAAGCAGACGCAGGCCACAGGAAAGGTTTTCCAGATTCCCACTTTCATAGATATACACAAGGGAAATCAAAAGACCAGACATCAAGTATGGGTAAAAAACACAATTGATACTTTTAGAATCAGTTCACCAACATTACCCGATCTGATCAATTTTGATGGCGACAAAATTCTGCTTTGCGAAAAGAAGGAAAATAAAAATCTCGATAATTACCTGCACCAGTTTTATCATGCTGGCAATTACCTTGACCGTAGAGAAGCAGTTGAATTCTTTGGCAGAAAAACAGATGATAGCAAAGCATTGCAAGGCTTACAGGATGCCCTTAAAGACCCATACCATGATATCCGGGCTTTGGCATTGAGCAAGATTGATCTGACAAAAGATAGGATCAGGAAAGCGTTGGAGGCACCCGTTGCCAGCGCTGCAGCAACTGAGCGGCACAGACCAACCAAGGCAGAAATGATTGAGGCACTGGGTAAAACCCGCAACAGCGCCTATATCAATATCTATACAAGCCATGTCAAAGATTCATCTTACAGTGTGTCAGGAGCAGCCCTGGCAGCCCTTTCCACTGTAGATTCCATCACTGCGTTGCAGTTTGCCAAGGAATTCTCCAAGTTCAAAGCCAAAGGAAGGCTTGAGGCTGCGATCAACAAAATACTCATCTCATCAGGCGATGAAAGCATCTTTACCCAAATGGCTATCAGATTCACGGAGATGGGCTTAACGAATGACAAATTTATGCTCATGCAGCAACTTGCTGAAATGGCAGGAGGCATGCAAAACAAAGACAATATCAGGAAAGCCATTGACTTGATTGTGGGATTCAGGAATGAGATCCCTGCGTCTGTCAAACCACAAACAGATCCTTACATCAATGGTATGATTCTGCAAGGAATCATGCAAAAACTGAAAGCCAGGGGTGAGTCAGATCTGGCCAAATACCTGGAATCGAAAATGCAATAAAATAACGCTGCCAGATGTGACAGATATCAACGGGCCGCCGCAGTTTCTGCGGCGGCCCGTTCTTTTATAACGTTAGCTGATAAGCAGTCACATTGTTTTTCCAGAATGTGGGGACGTAAAGAATTTTACGTTCTGCATCAAATCCGAGATCAGCAGTATTGATCCCCTCCTGACGGGAATCGAGCAATAATTTCTTTTCACCATTGGTTTTGACAAGCCAAATTGCACCTGCCCAACAGGATACGATAAATGTTGATTCATCAACCTGAACGAGTCCGTCTGTATTCCCCTCCATACCCTCGGCAATTTTAATCCGCTCCTTATCCTTTCCCAATTTGTAGAGCGCCCCACCATCGAGATAATACAATGTCTTGTCTGTAAATAAGATGCCATTGGGAGCAGTAAGATCACTCAAAAAAACCTTTGTTTCCAACTTGGTGGCATCGATATAATGGATCTTCTTGGTTTTGGAATCGGTCGCATACATGTTGCCTCTTTTATCTGCTGTTATATCATTCAACCCCTGGGCTCCTTCAACATATATTTTTTTCACATTGGCTCTCAGGATATCAATGATTACTACAGAATCAACATCGGCTACTACCAGAAAATCTTGAAACATGGTCATCCCTTTGGGGGCATGAAGGCCCATGACCCAATTGGGATTGAGGATTTTACCCGACAGGGTAACGAGGGCAACAGAGCCCTTGTAATCCTTTTCCCAAGCATTTTTGCCTTCTATATTGGTCACAAACAGCCGTTGGAATTTGGA
>JBDLUN010000103.1:0-18568 GCA_039805245.1 Bacteroidota bacterium | reverse complement strand
ACGGCATCACTGGCATTCAGCCTAGGCAATTTGGGGTTTGCAGTTTCACCATAAGACTCATACAACATTCTCTTAGACCTGTTTCCTTGGAATGTGTTGAAATCTGTCCAGTAACGAACATAGTTGAAGATGTCTCCACCCTGCTGTCCTTTAGCAAAAATGGCCAAGTCAAAGTTCTTGTAACCAGCAGAAAGATTGATACCATAGATGAAATCAGGATGTGGATTACCCAGGAAATCACGGTCAGCAGCGGTTACTACGCCATCCTTGTTAACATCTCTGAAATTGAAGGTACCTTCTTTGGTATAGGTTCCGAATTTCGGAGCTGAAGCCGCCTGAGCAGCATTGAGGATACCATCAGCATAGAATCCATAGAAGCTCGCGATAGGATAACCTCTTCTGGTTGCAGTAATGGAAGGAATCCTGGTGGTAAAACCAAACAAAGTAGCATTTGGATCATTATTCAATTTCAACACTTCGTTTTTGTAGTGGGTAATATTCACACCAACTGAGTAACGAAGTTGTCCACCCAAAGCTTTGTCTGTCCAGTTCAGGTTCAGATCAACACCCCTGTTGCGCATTGT
Source organism: Bacteroidota bacterium (assembly GCA_039805245.1). GTDB lineage: Bacteria > Bacteroidota > Bacteroidia > Chitinophagales > Chitinophagaceae > Pollutibacter. Next base: position 17,984 of record JBDLUN010000103.1, on the reverse strand, counting down.
GCCGATATTGGTGTAGGGCAATGTTCCTTGACCTTGTGCTCTTGGAACGGCAATTTGGGCAAGCATATCTGAGGTGGTTCTGGTATACCAGTCGAATACCACTTCAAGTTTGTTGTTGAAAAGGCTACCGTCCAAACCGATGTTGGTGGAGGTTGTTGTTTCCCATTTACCATTGGGGTTACCAAATTGGGTAATGTCAAATCCACCAGTGATAGATGAACCTGCACCACCAATATCATAGCCATTGTTGGCAGGATCTGCAGTGTAAAGTGTATAGGAATTGTAAACATTTGGAATCAGCTGGTTACCTGTTTTCCCCCAGCCACCTCGCACTTTCAGGTCGCTTAACCAAGAAACATTGGACAGTCCTTTCAGTTCAGTCAGGCGAACACCCAAAGAACCTGCAGGGAAAATACCATAGCGATTGGCAGCTGAGAAACGGGAAGAACCATCACGGCGAATGGTGAAGTCAGCCAACAGTAAATTCTTATAGCCATAGTTCAATTTAGCAAACTGAGAAAACAACCTGGTTCTGATGGCTCCACCACCAGCGTTGCTCAAACCAGATGCAGAACCTGCATTCAGGTAGCGGTAGTCGAGGTCATTGAACGCAAAATTACTCCTGCTCGCACTGTAACCAAATGAATAGGTAGCAACAGCCTCAGTTCCGGCCAAAACATTGATGTCATGGTCGTCTGCAATGGTTGTATTGTAAGTCAGGGTGTTGTACCAAGTCCATGAATTGTCAAAGTTGTTGAACACGTTCAGTGAATTGGTATTTCTTGGTTCCGCAGCTTCAATGTTTCTGATGAAGAATTCAGACCTGTTGAAGTTGTTGAATTCCACACCAATACTGCTTCTAGCCTTGAGGTTTTTGAGGATGGCGACTTCGCCAAAGGCATTGCCAAACAAATGTGTACCGGTTGTGTAGTTGTCTTTAGCCCTATACAATTCCGCCAAAGGATTCGTTGCATTACCGAGATTGAGTCCGCGTGGTCCACCAAAACCATTCCACGGAGAAGTGTTGGTGCCACCTAATTCAGCTGGACCACCGGTTATGTCAAATACCGGAATAATGGGATGAATACGGGCAGCCAACAAGATGGAGTTCTCTGAGTTATTGGCTATTCCATTTCTCTTGTCATATGAAAATGTGAGGTTCTGGCCTACAGTAAATTTACCCTGGGTAAATTCTGTATTGGCGCGGATGGAATAACGCTCGTAATTGGTGTAGCGCAAAATACCATCCTGCCTGAAGTAGTTGCCTGAAAAGGAATATTTCGCTTTGGAAGTACCGCCTGATGCACCCAACTGGTAGTTGACAATTGGAGCTGGGTCATAAATTACATCCTGCCAATCAGTACCGGCCTTGTTCGCCTTGTTGATATTGAAGCGGGTTTTACCCAATTCAGGATCATTGATATCGTTGGTGTAGGTGAAGTTGGCTGGTAATGCTCCGAAAACGTTGGGGAAAATGTAATCAGCCATGGTTACACCGCCATTTTGATCGTAACGATATTGTGCTGAGGGTGAAGTTACCCATGGAGTTTTACCGGCACCAACATCTGCTTTGAAAAGGTACTTGCCCAATTCTTCGGCGTTCAAGAGGTCAAGCATTTTACCAGGCCTTTGTGTACCTGCATAATAATCAAAGGTGATTTTAGGATCACCAGCTTTACCCTTCTTGGTGGTAATGATCACTACGCCATTGGCAGCACGTGCACCATAAATGGATGCAGCAGATGCATCTTTCAATACCTGCATAGACTCGATGTCATAAGGATTGATCTGGTTCAGTGTACCTTGTGTTGGCACACCATCCACAACATACAAAGGAGAGTTGTTGTTGATGGTACCAAATCCGCGGATCCTTACCATGGTTCCACCACCAGGTGAGTTGTCGTTACCAACAATCACACCAGAGGCCTTGCCTTGAAGCATTTGCGTAACACTGGCTGCCGGAGTGGCAGTCAATTCTTTAGCAGAAACCACAGCAACGGCACCAGTGATGTCTTTTTTACGTTGTGAGGTGTAGCCGGTTACAACAACTGACTGGAGTGCTTTTACATCCACGTCCATTTCAACTGTTATTGCTGAGGCACTGCCGACTGCAACAACTTTTCCTTCGTAACCATTGAAAGAAAAAACCAATGCTTTCTGGTCTGATCCCAGATCAATTTTGAATACACCCTGGGCATCAGTGGCTGTGCCTTTAGTGGTGCCATTCACTACAACAGATACGCCGGATAGTGGCGCCTTGGTTTCAGCATCTGTAACTTTTCCCGAAACAGTTCGCTGCGCAACAGCGAAACCGGTAAGGAGGGTCAGGAAGACTGTGATGCTGAACAGTCTTGCAAACCCTGGCAATTGCAATCTTTTGGTCATAAACAATCGGTTTGGTGATGATTTTTACTTAAAAAACTTTCGTTTTGAAAGGTTAAAATACTGTTAACCAATAAAACAAAAAAATTATTTCCATGCAGCGTTGCGAAATTTTACTGTTTTGCAACAGAAATGTTAGTAAATAAGTGAAATGTGGATAAAATAGTGTGAAGTGAAGAGGGAAGAGTGACAGATGACGAGGGAAGAGTGATGAGAGATGAGGGATGAGGGAAAAAACAAAGGACCTCCCCAAATAGTCTAAGTTTAAAATGTGATCCCGATTGGATTCGAACCAATGACCTACAGCTTAGAAGGCTGCCGCTCTATCCAGCTGAGCTACGGGACCGGAAGAACTTAAGGCTGCAAAGATAATTTTTTTTAGATTGCATCCAAGTGTATAATGACAATGGATGTAAAAATTGAAGTTGGGTGGAAAAAAAGGCTTAAGTCCGAATTTGAAAAGGAATACTTTCTTCAGCTTGTTCAACTGCTCAAAAATGAAAAGAAGAGCAACCAATTGATATTCCCTCCAGGACAACAGATTTTTGAAGCTTTCAATAAAACTGATTTTGACAAGGTTAAAATTGTCATCATCGGTCAAGATCCTTACCACGGACCGGGACAAGCGCACGGACTTTCCTTTTCGGTACAGGAAGGCATCAAACCGCCCCCATCTCTTATTAATATATATAAAGAGCTGGAATCTGATTTGGGTATTCAGATGCCCAGAAACTATGGCAACCTAACCCATTGGGCAAAGCAAGGGGTATTATTACTAAACGCCACGCTAACGGTCCGGGCCAATCAACCCAATAGCCATGCTGGAATTGGCTGGCAACAATTTACCGACCAAGTGATTGACATACTCAATAAAGAAAAACAACACTTGGTATTTATGCTGTGGGGTAATTTCGCCAAAGAAAAAGGAATTCACATCGATGAAAATAGACACATGATATTGAGGGCACCACATCCCTCCCCTTTTTCGGCCGATAAAGGTTTCTTTGGCTGCAAACATTTCTCCTCGGCTAACCATTACCTGATGCAAAATGGTATTGAACCAATCGATTGGCTCATTAAAAAATAATTATGCTAAAAAAAATACTCGGTGCTTTTTTTACGATTTGGGGTGGTTTGATTTTCATCAGCTCCATGCTGATATTCATCCTGCCTATTTGGATTACTGGTCTGCTAGCAGAGCCAGCTAGAACAATCTGGGTAATCCGTTGCTGTCGGATGTGGATGGGCATTTTTTTCCCACTGTCAGGCATCCGATTGTCCATTCAAGGCAGGGAGAATTTCAAAAAGGATGAAAACTACATCGTGGTATGTAATCACAACTCCCTGATGGATGTCCCCTTAACAAGTCCGGGCATTCCAGGGTCAAATAAAACCATTGCCAAAATTGAAATGGCTAAAATTCCCTTGTTTGGCATCATTTACAAAAGGGGATCCGTGTTGCTCGACCGCTCCAGTGATGCAAGCCGAAAACAAAGCTACCTCGACATGAAACAGGTACTGTCATGGGGATTGCATATGTGCATTTATCCCGAAGGAACGAGGAATAAAACAGACAATCCGCTGAAATCTTTTCATGATGGAGCATTCAGACTGTCTTTTGACACCGGAAAAAGCATAATACCTTGCATTATCAGGGGTACCCGTGCTATGCTGCCACACGATAAGAAATTTTATTTTTGGCCTGGCAAGGCTTCTATGCAATTCCTTCCAGCCGTTAATCCCCGCGACTTCAAAGATGCGAAAGAAATGAAAGAATATATCTTTCAGACCATGTGGAACAACCTGAGCGAAGCTTAAGGAATTATTGGGTATAGAAGTAACGGGTTCTGTTGATTTTCAGATCCCTGAGCAATCCGGATTTGGGATTGATAGAAATATTGAAAAACTTGTACAATCCAATTGGGGTAATGTTAATGGACATCTGCCAACAATGGAGATCCCTTGAAACGAAAGTGGTAAGTGATTGTAATTTGCCTGTCTCAGCATCAAAATATCCGTTTGCACCAATCTTCCACTTCGGTGTTAAACTGAAGTCGCCATTAAAATTGAAATTGGATGTAAACTCATTCTTGAAAGTATAATCAGGCTGAGGCAGCTTTGCAAAACTTAGTGAATAGGAGAAACTGAGGGTCCAGGGAATATTGAAATCTGTGAATTCAGCGGGATTTCTGCGGATATAATCCAGTTGTGCATTCATCTGCTCCTGGGTCAGATTGTCTTCGAAGGCTTCATCTTTTTTATCCTCTTTTTTACTGCCATCTTTCTTTTTTTTGCTTTGCAAACTGGTGGAGATATTGACACTTCCACTGACGAGAGACGACAACAAATCAGGCTTGCCTCCACTCCAGATGTATTGGTTCATCCGGTATCCCGTTCTCGGATTGCTTTTGTAGGGGTCCATGGTGGCGTTGGCGGTAACGTTGATTATTTCCAGGAAACTGCTTCTAGCGTAAAAGTTGAATGTAGATAATTTAAAGCTGTCGGCCAACATGTTGTACCCGCCTGAAACGCCAAATCCATCAATCAATTTTACCTTTTTGAATTCTGCATCTTCACTGGTATCCGTTTTGGAACGAACTTTCATTTCCAAGTTATTGTCGATACCAAAGCCTACTCCCCCATTTTCTTCGGAAGCAAAAGGACCAAAAATACTGCCGTCAAATACCGACATCAAAACCCTGTTTCCTTGTTTGTCAACCTGCTGTCGATAAAAATAAGGTTTCATCAGGTCAGGTTTATAGTTTACACTGAACTGGGGGCGCATAACATGCCTGATGGCTTGAATTTTCGCATCCTTCTTTTTGGCCTGAAACGTACCGAAGACGGCTGTACTGAAGGAGAGTCCCATATTCATCTCTCTGGCAGCATAAAAGCCTTTTTCGATGGTAGAGTCAAGTTTTTCCTTCACTGGGTTCCAGGTACGGAAAAACTTTTGTGCGAACCACCTTTCCCGGAATGAATAACTAGGTGCTATTTGAAACGGACCAAGTGAAGGCAAAGAAAGCGTTATGGGAATATCATGACTTGCACCCCATTGAAAGGTGTCAATAAGTTGCTTGAACCTGAAGGCCGTATCATAAAATGAAATCTGCCCCTTATAGTTACCTGAGTAACCTACACCCAACTTTTCATACCATTTTCCTGCACCCACTGACTCTTTGGGCTGAAATGGATAAATGGTGTTCATGACCAATGCAATATCAGGCAGGTTCAGGTTGATTACCCTTGTAGCTGTATTTTGATTATGATTCAGGTTTACAGCCAAGTTGAAGGGTGTTCCCTGCCAGTTCTTCTGATATGAAATTGATGAGCTCAACTGATTGGTGAAGTTCATCGGCTGCAGGTAATTGCCACCACCCTGTGTGTTGCCTCCAAAACCCGGATTGACCAATGCCCCATTGGGCACCAATGAAAGGTATTTGCTGCTACCGGCATTCACGTTAGCGCTGAATGAAACACCCGGGCGTGCTTTGCTGTCCATACTATGCGACCAGGTGACGAAAAAGCTTTTGTTTTTGGAGAAGTCCGGATCACCCTTGAATGCAAATTTGGTGTTTTGGTAACTCAGGTTAAAATTTCCGCTGTACCGGTAGCGTACCCGGTAACTGGGGGAAAAATTGGCTCTCCAGGAGCCATAAGAATACAAGTCAAACCAGGTCTTTGCATCCAGGAAATCATTAATAACCTTGTAATAACCAAATCCTTCCAAGCCCACACCAAATTGATCATTTACCGTAAACTGTGGAGGTATGATGCCTGACTGCCGCCCTTTTTTCATCGGGAATATGCCAAAAGGAAGGTAAATGGGAACGGGTACATCTTCAAATTCAGGATGAACCGGACCAGTAACAACCAACTTTTTATTGATGAATTTGGCTTTGCTGAAACGGAAGGCGAAGTGTGGCGTGTCCAAGTTGCAGGTGGTAAACCTGCCTCGGGCAGCAAAAAAAGTTTCAGCATCAATCTTCTTGACCTTTTCAGCAAAATTGAACAGTTCATCCTGTTGGAAAAAAGAGCTGAAAGTGACCCCTTTCTGGTTTTTGAAATTAAAACTGAGGCTGTCGCTTACTGTTATAGTCTCCCCTTGTTTCAATTTGGCCATACCGGAAACGGCACCGGTAGAATCTTTACCCATTTTGGCGATGACAAACTGGCTTTGCTGATCAAAAACAATACTCGGGGCATTTAGCAATACATCATCATATTTGATCTCTGTTTTGCCATACAGGAAAATCTTTCTGGTATCCACATCCAGCACCATGGAATCTTCAGCCTTATGCTCAACAGGAAAAGAAATGGAGTCACGGGATATTTTCAGGTTGAGGGTATCAATTTTGGCTGTTTTGCCTGTAGTGTCCTTTTGGGCTTTTGAGGTGTCTGCTTTTGACTGTTGCCTGATTTGTTGGAAATGACGCCAACTAGATGCCCGTGCATGGTCAGGTAATGTTAAAATCAACAACAGTCCTGAGCACAAAATCAAGAATTGAAGATATTTTAGGCTAAATTTGCGTTCTTGTTGAAACATATCAGTCGGGTGGCAAATTTAATCAATTAATATTGTAAGAAATTGTAAAGATTCCCCCGAAATTGACAGAAAAAAGAATGAGCTTATGGTCAGCAGAATCATACATTTCATTTTACTGAGCCTTGTTTTCCCTCTTTGCCCATTGACAGGCCAGTCTCAGGTTGCTGCAAAGGGTCCCAAAATCAAAACCATTATCATTGATGCGGGCCATGGCGGCACTGATCAGGGAGCCAAAGGTTCTTATTCCACTGAAGCCCAGATAACCCTGCAACTGGCGTTGCGACTGGATACGATCCTCAGAAAAGAAATGTCTGATACGCGCATTGTGATGACGCGCACAACAGATATCTATCATCATGTTAGGGAAAAAGCCAATATTGCCAATAAGGAAAACGGAGACCTATTTGTCTGCATCCATGTCAATGCTGCGCCGCCCAAGAAAACCGTAACCGGTTATAAATCCGTAGCCTATTACAAAGGCAAAGGAAGCAAAAGAAAGAAATTGTATAGGAAGGTCCCCATCTACAAAACTTCCCCCAACCCTGCTCACGGCACTTCCACTTATGTTTGGGCTGCTGATCGTGCCGATGAAAAAACACAGGGTATTATTGAAGATGAACGATTCGAATCAACGGCAGAGGTAATGGACATACCCGATGTAAACAGTCCGGAAGCCATCATCAAAGCCCGACTTTGGTCGCAAAAATTCTTCAAGAATTCTGTGAGGCTGGCATCCATTATCGAAAACGAATTCACCGGCATCGGCAGAAAGAGTATGGGTGTACTGCAAAGAAACCACATGGGGATCTGGGTTTTACAGGCAACCAACATGCCGGCAGTTTTGATAGAAACTGGATTCATTACCGATAAGGAAGAAGAGGATTACCTCAACAGTGAAGAAGGACAGGCTGAAATGACAAGAGCTATAGCCAATGCTGTCATCAAGTACAAAATCATGATTGACGGCAAACAATAATATCAAGTAACAAAAATGAAGATTTCCAACGAAACAAAAGTAGGTGCACTGACAGCTGTTTCCATAACCTTGTTGATACTGGGTTTCAATTTCCTGAAAGGCAAAAATGTTTTCAAGAAGAAGGCAACCATGTTTGTTACTTTCAGTAAGGTTGAGGGACTGAATATCGGAGATGCCATTAAAATCAACGGACTTCGTGTCGGTGCTGTAGAAGGACTGGAGGAAAAAGATGCCAACCTGAGTGAGGTTGTAGTGGCTTATCACCTGACCCGGGCAATCAACATCCCCGTTGACTCATATGGGAAGATTGAAGCTACACCTTTAGGATCAACGGCTATTGTCATTTCTCTGGGAAAAGCCAGCACCTTTCTCAGGGATGGTGACACCCTGAAAGGCATGGATACCAAGGGTCTGATGGAAGGCATCAAAGAGACACTGACACCCACTATAGATAACATCAACAAAACCCTGGCTTCCCTCGATACCACCATCAAGAATATTGGCAATACATTCAATAGTGAAGCACAACAAAATATCGGTAGGATTTTGCAAGAGTTGGCAGGCACTACTGACAAACTCAATGCGTTGCTTGAACCAGGCAAAGGAAGTTTGGCACAGACTTTGGATAACGTGAATGACTTCAGCGGCAACCTGAAACAGAACAATGACTCCATTACTGCTGTAATTAACAACCTGAGCAAAGCCTCCAGAAATATTGCGGCGCTCGAATTGGGAGCAACCGTTGCATCCCTTGAAACGGCCATTGGCAACCTCAATGGCATTCTCGAAGGTATCAAAGGCGGCAAAGGAAGTATCGGTAAATTGGCATCCGATGATCAGTTGTATAAAAATCTCAACAGTACCGCCAACAGCCTGAATGTCTTGTTGCAAGATTTGCGTATACATCCAAAGCGGTACGTTCAGGTTTCCGTTTTTGGCAAAAAAGACAAAAGTGGTCCACTCATGACGGCACTTCCTGATACAACAGCCCAAAAATGAAAAAAAGCAAAATTTCATTTTTACTGATCCTACTCATGGGTGCAATGCATGCATTAGCGCAAGTACCCCCGGTTGGTGAGCCTGTAATTGGTAATGATCGGTTTGTTCAAATCATCAAGGCTGATGTGTTCAGGCGGGTCAAGCGCGATACTGCAGGTGACTTGAATATTCTGGTAGGTAATGTATTGATGCAGCAGCAATCTACCTTGATATATTGCGACAGTGCAGTTCAAAATGTTCTCCTGAATCAGGTGGAAACTTTTGGTAACATCCATATCAATGACAATGACAGCGTGCATGCCTATTCTCAATACATGCAGTATATGGGCGACACCAAAGTGGCCACCTTGAAGAAAAAAGTGAAACTAACCGATGGAAAAGGTATACTGACCACAGAAGCGCTGGAGTACAATGTGGGGACCAATATCGGCACCTATTTAAACAATGGCCGTGTAGTGAATGGGGAATCGGTGCTAACCAGCAAAGAAGGCATTTATTATGCCAATACCCGTGATGTCTATTTCCAAAAAAGAGTCAGGCTGGTTGATCCGGAATACACCATGACCACTGATACCTTGAAATATAACCTCAACACAGAAATTGCCAACTTCCTCGCCCCTACTGTCATCAAGGATGAGCGGTCAACGATCAAGACTAGAAGAGGGCTGTACGATCTTAAGAAAGGCAAGGCCATTTTCACCAACAGACCGGAAATTAGAGACAGCACACAGCTGGTATATGCAGACAGTATTGCATATGATAAAATCACTGGTGCAGGAAGAGCAACCGGAAATGTTGAATACCGTGACTCCGCTCAGGGTGTAGCCATGTATGCAGGTGCTACAGATTTCAATAATGAAACCAAGACAGTTACCTCTTACCAAAAGCCTTTGCTAATCCTTAAACAAAAGGGAGACTCTCTATTTGTTACGGCAGACACTTTGCATTCCGCATACATACGGACAGATAGCACACAAAAGAAAAATCCTGCGGACACCATCAGATTTTTTGCAGCATTCCATCATGTACGCTTATTTTCAGATTCCTTGCAGAGCAAATGCGACAGCTTGTATTATTCTGGAATAGATTCCGTATTTAGGTTTTTTGCAGATCCAGTCATCTGGACACAAGGAAGCCAAATTTCAGGAGATACCATTTTTCTGGCAACCAAAAACAGGAAGGCTGAAAAAGTGAATGTAAATGAAAATGCTTTCACCATCAACAGAACACCTGATGGCATGTTCAACCAGATGAAAGGCAATGTTTTGGTTGGACAATTCATCGATGGAGCAATCGACTTTTTAAGAGTTAAAGGAAATGGTGAAAACCTGTATTACCTCCAGGATGAAGATAGTGCCTATGTTGGCGTCAATTACACCATGGCGGATGCGATTGTGATGCGCTTCATCAACAAAGAATTGAAAAGGGTTACTTGGTTCAATAGTGTTACCGGCACAACATACCCTATTGCACAACTTCCGGAAGACAAGAAAGAATTGCGCAGTTTCAAATGGCTTGAAGAGATCAGACCCAAATCAATAAAAGATATTTGGACTGAATGGGATAAAATCCAAAAACCTGTAGCAGATTCCCTTAAATACTCAGATGAAGAGATAAAAAATTTAAACCCTCTGAATTCCCCACAACAATCAAGTGATAAAGTGCCAATGAAAACACCAGAAGATAAATCCAACAAAAAAACCACTGGTAAAAACCCAATCAGGAAAGAGAATTAAATCTTTAGCATATGATGACTGTAGTTTTTATCATTGGTTATCTCGCCATTGCATTTGAACATCAGATTAAAATCAATAAAGCCTCTAGCGCTTTGATTACGGGTGTATTGTGTTGGACACTTCATGTATTCAATAGCCATGAACCTGAATCCGTTCATCATGCACTCTTGGAACACATGGGGGAAATTTCAGGTATTTTGTTTTTCTTGTTGGGTGCAATGACAATTGTTGAATTGATCGATGCACATGATGGTTTTGACTTGATTTCAGGCAGTATCAAAAGCAGGAATAAGGCAACCATTTTAACAATAACTACTTTTATTGCTTTTTTTCTTTCGGCCGTATTGGACAACCTGACCACTACCATCGTACTGATTTCCCTAACCAGTAAACTGATACAGGATACCAAAGACAAACTTATTTTCGCATCGATGACCGTTATTGCCGCCAATGCTGGTGGTGCTTGGTCGCCAATAGGTGATGTAACCACAACCATGCTTTGGATTGGCGGGCAGATAAGTGCATGGAAAACCATACAAACGATTTTTTTACCCAGTGTTGTTTCAGTAATCATTCCGCTCGTTGCCTTGCGATTTGCTGTACAAGGGAGCATTGACAACTTGGATGAATCCACCTCGCCATCAAAGACTTCGAACCGAGAAAAAAATCTCGTGCTATCTATCGGACTGACCTCCCTGCTTTTTGTTCCCGTCTTCAAAACATTAACCGGGTTACCACCTTTTATGGGGATGCTTTTGTCTTTGGGCGTCATGTGGCTGATTACCGAGATGATTCACAGCGGAAAAGACACTATGGATAAAGATACCTTATCTGTCAATTTTGCCATCCGGAAAATTGATACGCCAAGCATCCTTTTTTTTCTGGGAATCCTAATTAGTGTGGCTGCATTACAAACGTCTGGTATATTGACTGATGCTGCCACCGGATTGAATAATTGGATAGGCAACCAACGTATCATCGTTGTGGCTTTGGGAATATTATCTGCCATCATTGACAATGTTCCACTTGTTGCCGCAACACAAGGTATGTACACCCTTACTGAATTTCCGCAAGATCATCCCTTTTGGCTGTTCATTGCTTATTGCACCGGTACAGGTGGAAGCATATTGATTATCGGATCTGCTGCCGGAGTGGCAGCGATGGGACTCACCAAAATCGAATTCTTCTGGTATCTCCGAAAAATCAGCTTTTGGGCCTTATTGGGCTACCTCAGTGGAGCGGTGATATTTTTATTATTGAGCTGGAATCAATGACCAATGGCAGCGAGGTAACGTTCCGCATCAATGGCTGCCATACATCCACTTCCAGCAGCTGTAATGGCCTGTCTGTAGTTTTTATCCTGTACATCACCACAGGCAAATACCCCTTCAACATTCGTTTTTGAAGTACCGGGAATGGTTTGGATATAGCCAGCCTCATCCATTTGGATAAATGGTTTGAAGATGTCAGAATTAGGCTGATGACCAATAGCTACAAAAAATCCGGAAACAGGTATTTCCTGCTTTTCACCGGTTTTATTATCGATGATGCGAACACCGGTAACGTTCTTATCTCCCAAAATTTCATCCGTATCCGTGTTCCAATAAACTTTGATATTTGGGGTATTCAAAACCCGGTCTTGCATGATTTTGGATGCACGCATCTGGTCACGGCGAATAAACATGTGTACCGTGGTACATAGCTTGCTGAGGTAGTGTGCCTCTTCAGCAGCGGTGTCGCCCGCACCAACGATGGCAACCTCTTTGCCTCTGAAAAAGAAGCCGTCGCATACAGCACAGGCACTCACACCATAGCCGTTAAGTCTTTCTTCGCTGGGCAATCCCAGCCATTTGGCGGAAGCACCAGTGGCAATGATAACAGTATCTGCATGCATTTCCTTCTCCTCATCAATCCATACTTTATGTGGTGTTGATGAAAAATCCACTTTGGTTGCCAGACCGAAACGGATATCTGCTCCCATTCTTTTGGCCTGTTTCTCGAAATCAACCATCATTTCCGGCCCCTGTATCCCATCTGGATATCCAGGATAGTTTTCCACTTCAGTGGTGATGGTAAGCTGGCCACCCGGTTGAATACCCTGATACAATACAGGTTTAAGATTGGCGCGTGAAGCATATATGGAGGCGGTGTAACCGGCAGGACCGGAACCGATGATCAGACAAGATACTTTTTCTACTGTAGACATGTTATTCATTTAAATGGTTGGCAAAATTACATCATTTTGGAATGATTATAGTACGGTACACGCAACCATACCCTCCAAAATAACCCAATGCATCGTTGTTGATGTTGCTTAAGATTCTGGTTGGACTCGAAAAAGGATTTCCAATGCTTTGGAAACTGAATTCATATGTTCTCCAAAAATCATAGGTTGCCTTATCGATTTGGCATAATTTCAAGGTTACAGTATCTCCTTTGTGGTAGAATGCAGAACTGTCGGTGAATTCAGCATTGCGGTTAAAACCCCTGTCGATTGGAATGGTATAAGTTTTGCCATCTATGATCTGGTCGTCGAATACGGAATTGAACCCAGGGAAAAAGGGCTCTCTGCTTCCCACTTTAGTATAATAACGGATATAGTCCCCCAAGCCTGGCTTGTCAGTTGCCTTGATCATGACTCGCGCAAAACCGGTATCCTTGATTTCAGTTGAAGGGAGTTTTTCCCACCACATGGAATCGATTGTTCTGGTAATGGTTGGGATGGTTGTTGACGCTCGGTAAGTTTGTCCGGCAACTTGTATACTCAATTGATAAGTGGTATTTAACTTGCCAAGCATGGGTGTGGAAGCGTTGGCAGGGGAAGTGTAAAAATAAATTTTGGCACCTTCATCACTTTGAATGGAGTCTGGATTGAGTTGTTGAGTTCTTGTACCATCTGTAATCGTCACCACAGCATTTTTGACAAAAGACGACTGCAATGCTCCCGGATCGATTTTGTTGAAATAATCCAGGCTTTGTGTAAGTATCACCACTGGCGCCATGCCATTTTCTATAGAGGCCTCTACTACCAATTTATTATCGCTGGGATCGAGTTTGATCTTGATATCTTTCTCACAAGCCTGCAAAAAAAACATGAAAAACAGCCCTGATAAACATTTTTTCATATACGTTAAACAAAGTTCAACCCAAAGGGTTCAAAAAGAAACCCCGCTACAGTTTTAAACTTTAGCGGGGTTGGTTAATTAAAATACTATGTTCTAGCCCAAATAGGCTTTCAATGCATTGCTGTAGCGGGCTTTCTGAAGACGCTTAATGGCCCTTTCCTTAATTTGACGGATACGCTCCTTGGTGAGGTCATACTTCTGACCGATTTGCTCGATAGTTACACCGTTTTCACCATCCAAGCCAAAGTAAGCGTTTACGATTTCAGCTTCACGGGGACTCAATGATTTCAATACCCTGCGGATTTCAGCACGAAGGGAATCTTTCATGACATCATCATCCGTATCATCGCCACCTTCCAGCAAGTCGCCCATAGCAACGTCTTCCGCTTCATGCACGGGAGCGTCCAATGAAGTGTGACGGGTATTGCTTTGAAAGATATTGTTGATTTCGGTTTCACTCATTTCAAGGATTTCAGCCAGCTCCTCTGTTGAAGGTTCACGCTCATGCTCCTGTTCGAAAGCCATGTAAGCCTTGTTGGCTTTATTGTAGGTTCCGATTTTGTTTTGGGGGAGACGAACCAACCTTCCCTGCTCAGCCAAAGCTTGCAGGATAGACTGACGAATCCACCACACCGCGTAAGAAATGAATTTGAAACCTTTGGTCTCATCAAAACGTTGAGCGGCTTTGATCAAACCCAAATTACCTTCATTGATAAGGTCACTCAAGGAGAGCCCCTGGTGCTGATACTGTTTGGCCACTGATACCACGAAACGGAGGTTTGCCTGAACCAATTTATCAAGAGAACGCTGATCGTGCATCTTGATGCGTTGGGCCAGAATAGTCTCTTCTTCTGGGGTAATCATTGAAATTTTAGAGATTTCCTGGAGATACTTTTCCACCGCTTGGGAGTCCCTGTTGGTGATCTGTGTTGCTATTTTTAATTGCCTCATAGTCAATGGGTTTGTCTGTAAAGACTTTGATTGGGAAATAAGGGTACGTTGCAGTCAGTTTTCAGGGATAAGGAGGCGACTACAAAATTAAAAAACCTTTTCCATAAATCAAACTTCGGCTAACATATTAAACATAGATATTATCTATAACCGCATTGATTATCAAAAGTTCAAAAATTTAGTCAGTTTAGCCCGCTGATGAATTAATTTTGTGAAATGATTATCGATTTAAGGTCAGATACCGTCACCAGACCCACTTCTGAGATGCGGAATGTCATGCATTCCACACCAGTTGGTGACGATGTTTTCGGTGAAGACCCTGCCATCAATGCATTGGAATCTATGGCAGCGAAAATTTTTGGCATGGAAAGTGCTGTCTTTTGCCCCAGCGGCACCATGACCAACCAGATAGCCATCAAATGCCATACACAGCCTGGTGACGAGGTGATTTGTGATGAATTGTCGCATGTATATCAATACGAAGGCGGCGGTATTGCCTTCAATTCTGGCGCTTCAGTAAAACTCTTGCATGGTGACAGGGGCCGAATCACTGCTGCTATGGTTGAAGGAGCCATACAACCGGATGATGTACACAGACCTGTTTCCCGTTTAGTGGTGCTTGAAAATACAGCCAACCGTGGCGGAGGGAGTTGCTACACATTTGAAGCAATAGCCGAAATCGGTGCCTTATGCAAGAAAAAGGGGCTGGGTTTTCATTTGGATGGTGCGAGGCTTTTCAATGCACTGATTGCAACCGGACAAACCGCCCAACAATATGGGGAAGCATTCGACAGCATTTCCATCTGCCTCAGCAAGGGTTTGGGTGCTCCTGTTGGCAGCCTCCTATTAGGCAAACAAGAATTTATCCGCAGAGCCAGAAGATTCAGGAAAGTTTTTGGTGGGGGCATGCGCCAGGCAGGTAGTTTGGCTGCTGCTGGAACCTATGCCCTACAGCATCATGTGGAAAGGTTGGCTGAAGACCATAAACATGCTAAAGTCATAGAATCACTGCTGCAAACGCAACCTTTTGTTGAGCAAGTCGTGCCCGTTGAAACCAATATCGTCATCGCCAATTGTGTCCAAGGCTTTGATGTTACGGCTTTTGTCCAAAAAATGAAAACCGAAGGCATCCTCTTTTTTGCCATCTCCCCTACTGCCTTTAGGATGGTTACCCATCTCGATTTCACTACAGAAATGTTGAACCCTTTAGAAAAATCCCTCAAAACAATAAACTGATGTCTTCTACCGAAAACGATCCAACACAAAATTGGAAAACAATATCTTTTCCTAGAATCAATCCAAGAACAACGTATTCTTGGCAAGCACTTACGCAGCATGCTGAGACGATGAAAAAAACGCATTTGCGTACCCTTTTTGCAGAAAATCCAGACAGATTCACCCATTTCTCCCAACAGGAAGGTGACCTGCTCTTCGATTATTCTAAAAACCTCATCAACAGTGAAACCATGGCCCTGTTGAACGGTTTGGCAACAGCATGTGGATTACAAGAGGCCATCGAGTGCATGTTCATTGGAGATAAAATCAACCAAACAGAGAACCGCGCAGTATTGCATACCGCCTTGAGAAATTTTTCTGGAGAACCTGTCATGCCAGAAGGTGTGGATATCATGCCAGACATCAAGCGTGTACTGAAACAGATGGAAGAAATCTGTACCCAAATACACCAAGGGATTTGGAAGGGATACACCGGAAAACCCATCCGCCAAATCGTGAATATCGGCATTGGCGGAAGTGATCTTGGTCCTGTAATGGTAACAGAAGCGCTTCGACCCTATTGGGTGGAAGGTATGGAGGTGCACTTTGTTTCCAATGTAGATGGCACCCATATAGCAGAGTGCTTGAAAAAGGTGGACCCGGAGCAAACCCTCTTCCTGATTGCCTCCAAAACATTCACCACCCAGGAAACCATGACCAATGCTCATACTGCAAGGAATTGGTTCATCAATAAATCAGGTGACGCGGCACATGTGGCCAAACATTTTGTTGCCCTTTCTACCAACGAAAAGGCAGTGGTTGACTTTGGCATTGCCAAAGAAAATATGTTTGTATTCTGGGATTGGGTTGGCGGTAGATACAGTCTTTGGTCCGCCATCGGCTTATCGATTGCATTGACAATTGGTTATCCAAACTTTGAGCAACTGTTGAAGGGAGCTCATGCCATGGACAAACATTTCAGGGAACAGCCCTTTGACCAAAACATTCCGGTTAAAATGGCATTAATCGGTCTATGGTATGTGAATTTCTTTGGTGCCCAGTCTGAGGCCATTCTACCATACGACCAATATCTGCACCGTTTTGCAGCCTATTTCCAGCAGGGGAATATGGAGAGCAATGGAAAAAGTGTTGACCGGAACGGCGAAATGCTCGATTATGCATCCGGACCGGTCATTTGGGGTGAACCAGGAACCAATGGGCAACATGCTTTTTACCAACTGATTCATCAGGGAACTTTACTGATTCCCTGTGATTTCATCGCCCCGGCCATCAGTCATAACCCCATTGGCGACCATCACGCCAAATTGATGTCTAATTTCTTTGCACAAACGGAAGCTTTGATGAATGGAAAAACAGCTGAAGAAGCTGCTGAAGAGTTGGCAAACCTTTCAGAAAGGAAACGCAATTTGATTATCCCCTTCAAGGTTTTTGAAGGCAACAAGCCAACCAATTCTTTCCTTTTAAAACAGATCAATCCCTTTGAGCTGGGTAAATTAATTGCCGCTTATGAGCACAAGATTTTTGTGCAGGGTGTGATTTGGAATATTTTCAGCTTCGACCAATGGGGTGTTGAATTGGGTAAACAGCTGGCTAACAGGATTCTGCCTGAATTGCAGGATACAGCAACAGTTACGGCACACGACAGTTCAACCAACGGTCTGATGAATGCCTTCAAAGCATTCCAGTCGTAAATAAGAAGCAAACAAAAAAGGGATTGGTGAGCCAATCCCTTTTCATATAAATCATTTAATCTTACCATTTGTCAACAGGCTCGTCTGCACCATTGTCTCCTGCAGACAATTCTGATGCTGATGGTTTTACGGGCTCTTCAACAGCAGGTTCAGGAGCGGATTGGGTTACAACTGGTGCTGCTGGAGCTGAGCTATGGGCACCATTGTTTTCATAACCCCCTTCTCCATCTTCATCATATTCATGGTTGAATGCATCGAAATCAAAATCAGGCATCAATTCAGTTTTCACATGATCAACCGCTTCATTCAGCGCCTTCAGGAATTTATTGAAATCTTCTTTGT
>JBDLUN010000102.1:0-3994 GCA_039805245.1 Bacteroidota bacterium | reverse complement strand
GTTTTCAAGGGTGATGGCATCATCGATAATTTCAATCTCTCCACTTCGGGTGGAGCACATGTGGAATTGGGCTACAACAACATTTTTTTGAATTATACCGGGATGAAATACAAGGATAATCTGAATGGCACTTACGATGCGTCATGCTTCGGAGTTGGCTTCCTTTTGCCGCTCAAGAAAAAGACAAAAACTGTGGTAATGCAGGCCCCTTTAAGTCAATAAAGGAGTGAGTAAAGAATAAAAAAAAGATCTACAAATTGTAGATCTTTTTTTGTTGCCCGACCTGGATTCGAACCAAGACAAACAGAACCAAAATCTGTCGTACTACCATTATACTATCGGGCATCCTTAAGCGGGTGGCAAAAATAAGACAATATTCTTTTATGCCAAAATTTTCGGCCAATAATTCAACGGATTATCCTGCTTTTTTGACAAGAAAATGATTCTTTTTCCCTTTTTGTACAACGATATATTTCTCGCACAAAAGGGAGGCCTGGTTGATCATATGGGCTGGATCAGCAACTTTCTCCTTATTGATGCTGATACCACCGCCGAGTAACATTTTACGGGCCTCACCTTTGCTGGAGAATATGCCGGTTTCTGAAAGAAAGGATATGACATCAATTCCTTCATTAATCTGATTCGCCTGGATGGCATGCTCAGGCACCCCTTCCATGGCTACCAGCAACTGCGACTCAGTCATTTCCTTCAGATTGATTTCCTCTCCCTTGCCAAAAAGTTGTTCCGTGGTTTGCTTGGCGGATTCAAATTCAGCCTGACCATGTACAAAAACGGTAATGCATTCAGCCAGCCTTCTCTGCAATACCCTTGCACCG
The DNA here is from genome assembly GCA_039805245.1 of Bacteroidota bacterium. Taxonomy (GTDB): domain Bacteria; phylum Bacteroidota; class Bacteroidia; order Chitinophagales; family Chitinophagaceae; genus Pollutibacter. The sequence goes on along the minus strand of JBDLUN010000102.1, from coordinate 3,158 downwards.
GGGTCTTTGCCGTGCTCTGCTGTTAGGGATTCAATTTCTTCCTTGGACAGCAATGTGAATATTTTGATCCATTTTTCCGCGTCTGCATCAGCGGCATTCAGCCAAAACTGGTAGAATTGGAATGGGGTGGTTTTTTGGGGATCAAGCCAGACGTTTCCTTTTTCCGTCTTTCCGAATTTTCCGCCATCAGCCTTGGTTATTAATGGGCATGTAAAAGCAAAGCCTTCCCCACCGGCTTTTCTCCTGATCAGCTCGGTACCGGTGGTGATGTTCCCCCATTGGTCGCTACCACCCATCTGCAACTTGCAGTTCTTATTTGTGTAGAGCCAATAAAAATCGTAGCCCTGCATCAATTGGTAGGCGAATTCTGTATAGCTGATGCCAGTTTCACCCTCGATACGCTTGCGGACACTGTCTTTCGACATCATGTAATTGACAGTAATGTGTTTTCCTACATCTCGCAGAAAGTCTATGAAACCAAGCCCTTTGAACCAGTCATAGTTGTTGACAATCTCGGCTGCATTGGATCTTTCCGGGTTGAAATCCAAATATTTCTCCAACTGTCTCTGAACGCCTGTGATGTTTTTTTGCAGGGTTGCCTCATCCAACAGGTTGCGTTCCTCACTTTTGCCGCTGGGGTCACCAACCATGCCGGTGGCGCCACCCACTAAGGCAAAAGGCTTGTGTCCTGCCTGTTGAAGGTGATATAACAATAAAATGGGCACCAAACTGCCAATATGTAGGCTCTCGGCCGTAGGGTCAAATCCTATATAAGCTGAGGTGGATTCCTTCTCCAACTGCTCGGCAGTTCCAGGCATGATGTCCTGTAACATCCCCCTCCATTTGAGTTCTTCAATCAGGCTCATGGTTCAATCTTTGCGCAAATGTAGCATAGAAGTGTAAACCCGCAAAAAGGAGCAATATAAGGTCTACAGACACGTTTTAAATCCGGTATGCAAGCCAACTTGCATTTGTGATCCATATCCAACTAACTTTGTATGATCTGATGAAAAACTACAGGCACCATTTGGCATTTGTCATTTGTATCCTTGCTTGGGGTATGTCCCATGCACAATTCCGGAAATATTCAAATGAATTTTTGAATATCGGTGCTGGGGCAAAAGGCCTTGCCATGGGGGGAGCACAGGTTGTTGGCAGCGCAGATGCCAATTCCGGTTACTGGAATCCGGCTGGGCTTACTGCTGTTAAAGATTATCCAAACGTTTCTTTTATGCATGCTGAGTATTTTGCCGGCATAGGCAAGTACGACTTCGCTGCTGCTGCCATTCCTATTGGTAATCAGGATTCGAAAAACAAAACCCTGGGTATTTCCCTGATTCGTTTCGCTGTTGATGATATCCCCAATACCCTTTATCTCATTGAACCTGACGGATCAATCAATTACGGCAATATCACTTCTTTCTCTTCTGCTGATTATGCGGTACTCATTTCTTATGGTCAGCAACTGTTCGTGGAGGGTGACCAATCATTGTCTGTTGGGGCCAATACCAAAATCATCCACCGGAATGTAGGCAGTTTTGCCAAAGCATGGGGCATTGGGCTGGATGCCGGAATCCAATTCAAGTCCGGCAACCTAGCTTTGGGGTTGGTTGCCAAAGATCTTACCACCACATTCAATGTATGGAACTTTAGGTTTACCGATCGGGAAAAACAGATATTGTATCTGACAAACAATGAGATACCCGTCAGGTCAACCGAACTCACCGCTCCAAGGGTCATATTGGGCGCAGCATACAAAAGACCTGTTTCCAACTCATTGGAAATTGGTGGCGAAATCAACCTGGATATTACGTTTGATGGCAAGAGAAACGTGTTGATTCCCTCTGCAGTCATGAATATTGACCCGAGGATGGGGGTGGAAATCGGATACAAGAAACTGATCTATGGCCGAATGGGGATTTATAACTTTCAACAGGCTTTGAAAGATGGAGATACCACCAACCGGCAAAAAACATGGATCTATCAGCCTGGTTTGGGTGTAGGGTTCAAACTGAAACAAGTGGTTGTGGATTATGCTTTCACCAACTTGGCCAATCAATCCAATCCTCTGTATACGCATGTTTTCTCACTGAGTTTTAACCTGAACAGGAAGGAAAAAAATTACTGATGATGAAAAGAAATGCAGCCCGGTTCATGGCATTAATGACCACCCTGTTAATCATTTCATTTGCTGCGCAAGCACAATTCAACAACAACTGGATTGATTATAACAAAACGTATTACAAATTCAAGGTTGGTCAGGATGGCTTATGCCGGATTCCCAAAACTTCACTGCTTTCTATTGGCCTCGAAGGCACTCCGGTAGAGCAATTTCAATTGTGGAGAAATGGCCAGGAAGTGCCTTTGTTTACGAGCATCCCAACAGGTGTTTTGGGGGATTCGGATTATTTGGAGTTTTACGGGCAAATGAATGATGGCAAACCAGATGCGGTGATGTACAAAAATCCGGCTTTCCAATTGTCAGACAAGTGGAGCCTGCAGACTGACACAGCCGCATATTTTCTTACCGTCAATTCGGGTAGTGCCAATGCCCGGTTTACCTCAGTTACCAATAATATTGCTGGCAATACACTGCCTGCAGAACCTTTTTTCATGCATACGCTGGAAAGGCATTTCCGTGACCAGATCAATGCCGGATTTGCATCGGTGGTTGGTGTTTATGTCTATTCGTCATCTTACGACAATGGGGAAGGCTGGAGCAGCAGAAACATTCAACCTGTTACCCCCTTGGTAGAGCAATACAACAACCTCTTTGTGGCACCGGGCGGACCGGATCCGGTATTCCGGATAGCAGCCTTTGGTAATGCTCCCAATGCCAGATCGCTGAGGATAAATGTCAATGGCACAACCATTCTGGAACGGCGAATGGACTTTTTCAACGCAGCCATCCAGGAAGTTGGATTTGCAGCCAATCTCCTGGGTAGACCGGTTGATACCATTAGGGTAACTGATTTGTCTGGCGTGGCATCAGATAGGATTACTCTTGGCAAGTATGAAATGGTCTATCCCCGGCAATTCAATTTTGGAGGAAGCTCACTATTCACATTTACATTACCGGCAAGCAATACAGGCAATTATTTGGAAATATCTGCTTTTGCCTCCGATGGAGTGGCGCCGGTATTGTATGAAATGACCGG
>JBDLUN010000101.1:0-4785 GCA_039805245.1 Bacteroidota bacterium | reverse complement strand
GCGTAGGAGCACCATAACCGAATTGATTATAATAGTTAAGAGCATAATCAACCCTGGCAGTCAGTCCTTTGATGGGTGACCAATCATAATACGCCTGCAAATTGGCTTCCTGACGGTTATTACGGTTGGGGTTAAGCATGTATTGGGCATAAGGATTGTATGCCTGTGGGTCTTCCCCATATGCCATTACCCCACCATACAAACCGGATTGGGGATCATAAGGCACAAGGCCTGCAATGGCAAATTGTAAGTCACTACCCGCAGTATTAGCCGGATCGGGATCAGTAAAACCTTCCGCGAGGGCATACCTCCACTTCGACCAGTTGCCATTGAAACGGAATCCTGCGTTCATGTTATTTTTGACCTTGGCGTCAAAATTAAAGCGAGCATTGTATTGCAAATAATCGTTATTGACTTGTAAGCCTTTCTCATCCTTCATACCAACTGAGATAAAGAAATTCGAGGCTTCATTCCCGCCTGTAGCCGACAAATTGTAATTATTATACATTGCTGGTCTCATAATGACATCCCAGATGTCGGTATCCGGAAACCTCAACGGATCAATCATACTCCTGGCCATCCATTCATCAACAGTACCCAGTTTGAAAAGCTGATTCCCTTGTAATGAATTGACAGCTGTTTTCCGCTGCTGAACGGTTATTGACTTGGCATAATCCTCCATGAAGTCAATACCCTTGGTAGGCGCGACCAATGAATTGTTGCTGGTGAAATTGAGCGATGTCTTCTTAGCCCCTTTTCCACTGCGGGTGGTGATGAGGATTACCCCATTGGCAGCCCGAGATCCATAAACAGAGGCAGATGTGGCATCTTTTAATACTGAAATGGTTTCAATATCATTGATGTTAAGTCTGTTGATATCCACATCGGGCATACCATCCACCACAATCAGCGGGCTGGCGTTGTTCACCGTACCCAAGCCCCGAATAATCAAACTGGCTTCATTGTTGCCTGCCATACCAGATGACTGAACAGCCTGCAATCCCGGAACCAATCCGGTTAGCGCGGAGGAAACATTCGGCAAAGCCCTACTATATACCTTTTCGTCCACTGAAATCTGGGAAACGGCACCCACCAAGTTGACCTTCTTTTGCTTTCCATAACCAACCACTACAACATCATTCAACGAAGATGAGTTGGGCTTGAGTGCCACAAGATAGTCATTGCGTTCATCCACCTTAACCCTCATAACCTCATGGGTTACCGATGTAAACAGCAATTCCTCGCCAACAGCTGCGTTTAACTTGAATTTACCCAAACCATCGGTTGTTGTTCCGGATTTGGAACCGGCAACAGTGACTGAAATTTTCGAGAGGACTTCTCCTGTCTCATCTTTTACGGTTCCTGTAACTGTTTTCTGTTGGGCAGTTGCAAAAACAGGGACAATCAGGAGAGCGATTGCCAAAAAATTTACTATGGCCGATGGGATTGACAGCCACAGTCGTTTCTTCATGCGCATAAGCAAGCAGTTTGATTGAATTTGTAGATAAAGGCATGCCAATGTTAAAGAAAATATAAGACTGCACAAAATCAAGGGGCGAAAACCTTTTCGGAAATTAAACAAACTTCCATGCAGCATTTCCAAGTTTTTCTTGCTACCCATACTCCGGACAACCAATCCACAAATACGTTTTTTCATTACCTTTACCCCCCACTGAAACCCATTTCAAGATTATGGCAGAAATCAGTACAAGACAATTTTTGGAATTTGAAAAGCCCATCAAGGACTTATTCGACCAAATTGAACAACTTAAAAAGACGGCTGAAAAGAACAACTTGGATCTGACAGATTCTATCCGTCAACTTGAAGAAAAAATACAAGAAAAGAAGGCTGAAATTACCCAAAACCTGACCAGCTGGCAGAAAGTTCAGTTGAGCAGGCATCCAGACAGGCCCTATACCCTTTCTTACATTGAAAGGATTTGTACGGATTTTGTGGAACTGCATGGCGACAGGAATTTCAAAGACGATAAAGCCATTGTGGGTGGGTTTGGGAAAATTGACGGACAGACAGTCATGATTCTGGGGCAGCAAAAGGGATCCAACACCAAAATGAGGCAAATCCGGAATTTTGGTATGGCCAATCCCGAAGGCTACAGAAAGGCTTTGCGCCTGATGAAATTGGCGGAAAAATTCAACAAACCGGTCGTTACCCTAGTAGACACACCCGGTGCATTCCCGGGTATCGAAGCGGAAGAAAGGGGGCAAGGCGAAGCCATCGCCAAAAATATCTTTGAAATGCTCCGACTGAAAGTTCCGGTCATCTGCGTCATCATCGGAGAAGGTGCATCAGGTGGCGCAATGGGCATTGGGGTAGGCGACCGTGTTTACATGATGGCCAATACCTGGTATACCGTTATCTCCCCAGAGAGTTGCAGCTCCATACTTTGGAGAAGCTGGGATCACAAGGAGAAAGCCGCAGAAGAATTGAAACTGACTTCCGATCATATGCTGGGTTTCGGACTGGTTGATGGAGTTATCCCTGAACCATTGGGTGGAGCCCATTGGGATCATGATGCAGCGGCAGCCATGCTCAAGAATCAGGTGCTGAACGCATTGAGTGAACTGAAAAGTCTTGATCCGGAAACAAGGATAGATCAACGCATTGAAAAATTCGCCAGCATGGGCAGGTGGATTGAAGAGACTCAAACCACATAAATTGCAGAGCATGTCCAGTCACCTTTACTCGGGAACAGGTGTTGCCATTGTCACACCTTTCAAGCAAAATGGAGATATCGATGCGGCAGCACTCGAGAAGTTGATTAATCACCTGACTGCAGGCCATGTTGACTATCTGGTTGCATTGGGTACAACTGGTGAAAATGCCACACTCTCCAAGTCGGAAAAACAGGAGATTTTTTCATTGGTCAACCAATTCAACCAAAACCGTTTGAAGCTTGTAGCAGGTATTGGGGGCAATGACACCCGTGCCGTGGTTCAGGCGTTATCTGATTTTGATTTGACCGGTTACAGTGCCATACTTTCTGTGAGCCCTTATTACAACAAACCCAATCAGGAAGGGATTTTCCAGCACTACAAGGCCATCAATGATGCAGCACCACTGCCGGTTATCATGTACAATGTGCCGGGCAGAACGGGCATGAATGTAACAGCAGCCACAACGCTAAGAATAGCCAAAAATTGTAAAAATATCATTGCCACCAAGGAAGCCTCAGGCAATGTTGAACAAATGATGCAAATCATCAGTGAAAAACCTGAAGGTTTTGAATTGATCAGTGGGGATGACGGACTGACCCTTCCTTTAATTGCCTGTGGTGCTATTGGTGTGATTTCAGTAGTGGCCAATGCTTACCCTGCACCGTTTTCAAGCATGGTTAAAAGCTGTTTGGCAGGTAACTTTGCTGAGGCAAGACCCATTCATGAGAAAATGCTTCCTATCATCAATTCCCTCTTTGCTGAAGGTAGTCCTAGTGGGGTGAAAGCATACCTTGCCGCCATGAATATCATGGAAGAGGCTTTCAGATTGCCGGTGGTTGGGGTCAGCGATCAGCTGAAAATCCAGATCCGCGAGCTCATGAAAACAATATGAATGGTTGCAGATACCTTGCAAAAATGCATAGACAAATTCCCGTTTGAACCGGATACACAGGTTATAAAAGATCTGGAAAGGGCATTAGAATACCGAACATCAGGTAAGGCGCCAGACGCCATCAGAAATACCTATTTACAGGATCTGGCCATTCCACAGATTGTTTTGTTCGATATACTCGCCAACAGGTTCCCACTCGTCATGGAGGCGCAATCCCTGGTGAACAGGCTGTTTTGTGAAAAGGCATCCGGATATGCGTCCGTGGTACTGTTGGATATCGGTATCGGAAGAGGGTTACAAATGGAAAGGCTTTTGAAAGCCATGAATGGGATGACAGACCTGACCATGGTTAGGGTAATAGGTGTCGAAATCAGTTCCCCAGCATTGGAATTCACCACAGCCATGATGCAAAGACTGCAAGGTGAACTGTCCTTCAAATTGGAATTCCACCCCATCCATTCGGCTGTTGAAACAATGGATTTCGAAACCATCAAATCGCTGTCTGAAATTCCGGATGCCATCTTACTGGCCAATGCGTCCCTGTGTCTGCACCATCTGCAAACAATATCCGAAAGGGAAAAACTCTTTCAAGGGCTACGGTCATTGAACCCCGCATTGCTTACGTTGATTGAGCCCAATACCGACTGCTTTACAGCCGATTTTCCCCAGCGGCTGGATAATGCTTATGAACATTTCAATACCCTATACCAGTTTATCAATACCCTTGATCTGACTGCTGATGAAAAGACCGGGTTAAAACAATTCTTCTCAACAGAATTATTTGATGCAGTGGCATTGCCTGAGGATTTCAGGTTCGAAAGATATCAGCACGGAGAACAATGGATCAGTTTGGGAAAATCAACACAATTCAAATCCTGCAACTTGCAAGAGCACTGCAAGCAAATACAAATACCCCATATTGCAGCGGATGTCGCCCCAACGGGTTTTGTCAATTTCCAATTTGCAAATTGTGACATCCTGTCTGTCATGGCCTTGGAACCGGATGGAAACAATCAAACGACCTAAAATTTCAACTGGTAATCCACCGACCTTTCAAACCTTGTTGATTGATACCTGTTTCAAGCAACTGCAAATATTGGCCCCTCGGCATCAGTGAAGCCCCCAATGACATCAGGTGCGGGTTCTCCACTTGCGCATCAATCAATGCATAACCCAATTCAGCCGTCAACTTGGCCAATTGCCAAAAGGCAAATTTG
>JBDLUN010000100.1:0-7578 GCA_039805245.1 Bacteroidota bacterium | reverse complement strand
TCCAATGCACCCATCAATGGATCGCTCTTCCTCCCGGTTCCGGGTAGTCAGGGAAAATGGATGTATGCCAAACTTTTGTTGCCACTGAGTGTGACTGGCGCAGAAGCCACCGTTAAAAACGGCAATGGCAAATTCCACATCGGCGTCATTCAAGGGGGGCCACTCTCCACTGCCCGCTACGGTTACTTCTCTGATTTCAGCACCAATACGGTACTGATCAGGGATCCGTTGAACCCTTCAAACCCCTTGGGTGATGAATTGGTTGTATGCTACCGTTCCAGCATCAGTATGGAAGCGGTGAATACCGAGAAAGACCTGACCTTCCTGTGGACGGGCCCCAATGGTTTTTCCAGTACAGACCCCATCATACGACTCAATAACGTTCAAATCAGCGATACCGGCCGATACACGATAACCACCACCAGTGCAGGATGTAGCTCTTCCGGCAACAAAACCATTGCTTTCAAAGTGGATAAACCGATTCCGGCCTTCACCTGGACTTCCAATGGTTGTGTGGAGGACTCCGTAACTTTTGCCAGCCCGGCGGCCAACGGAACCCGTTGGGTATGGGATTTTGGCAACGGCAAAACCTTGGATACCACAGCCGGCACCACCAAGCCTGTGAAACTCTTCCAAGCCGGAGGAACGGATATCCGGCTGAAGATATATTCCGCTAGGGGTTGTGCTTCAGATGATTCGGTTCAAACAGTCATGCTTTCCACCAGACCGGTGGCGAGGCTTACACCACCAACCATCCGCTGTGTCAATGACTCTTTGCGGTTCAATGATATTTCTACCATCACTTCAGGATCCATCATCCAATGGAAATGGAACCTCGACGATGGTGCAGGGCTGCGGGTATTGGATAACAATGGCTCCCAAGCTGGCCACTATAAAGTGTATGGTGTGAAAACGCCCACCCTTCTGGTGGCATCATCCACCGGATGCGTGAGCGATACCTTCCGGTTAAACAATTTCACCGTGAACCCCTTGCCTGTTCCGGGTTTCATCAATCCAGAAGTATGCCAAAACGATAAGGAATCGCTTTTTACCGATACCACCAACAGCCCTGATGGATTCAGGAATTTCAGCTACCGCTGGGATTTCAATGCGGGTCCCATTCCGGTAGCGCCTGCACCCACTGTTACCCCTACAACCTTCACTGCCCAACATCCTGTGGTGCAATTCAACCAGATCGGCAGCTACCTCATCAAATTGGTGGTCGCTGCCAGAGGATGTGTGGATTCCATCCTGCAGCCTTTCAAAGTATATGGAGCCAACCCCATTCCAGAATTCAGCATGGTCAAATCTGCAGACATGCTGTGCAGCAATGATACCCTGTTCATTGAAAATCGCTCCACCATTGACTTTGACAATGTGGCGAAAGTGATTGTCAAATGGAATGCAACCGACAGCATCGTGGATGAAAACCCTGCCATCGGCAAACGATACGGGTTCAAATATGCTGATTTTCTTTCACCCTTGCAGACAACACAAACCATCAGCCTACGGGCTTTCTCCGGCACGGATCTCTCTTGCAGCAAACTGACCGATTCTTCCATCATCATCCATGCAAGTCCGGAAGTATTCTTCGATTCCCTCCCTTCCATGTGCCTGCTGGATACACCAAGGCAGTTGACAGAAGTCAGGTCCAACCCTGCTGTTCCGGGCAACTTCGCCTTCATTGGCAAAGGCGTAAGCCCTGAAGGGCTGTACAAACCGATACTCTCCGGTGCAGGCGAATTCAGGATCACCAGCCTGTTCACCTCCGCCACCAGTGCCTGCATGGACTCAGCATCCCGCACCATAAGCGTTTGGCCGATGCCTGTGGCCGATGCCGGTCCGGACCTCCGCATCAAAGATGATGAAACCCTCCCCCTCTTGGGATCAGCCTCCGGTAATGAAATCCGGGTGTTATGGTCTCCGGGTACATTCTTGCACAAAACAGACACCATCAGACCACTGGTCATCAAACCCCAGGAAAATACCGAGTATACCCTGACCGTAACCGGCAAGGGCGGCTGCATCACCCAAGACAGGATGACGGTAACTGCCATCAACCGGATGATGCCTCCGAACACCTTCACACCTAACGGTGATGGCGTCAATGATTTCTGGATAATTAAAAATGCTGAGCAATACCCGGATTGCCTGGTGGAAGTGTACACGGCAGCGGGGGTCAAAGTATTCAAGTCTGCAGGATACAACGCCCCATGGAACGGAAACTTCAAAGGCAGTCCGCTACCCTCCGGCACATACTATTACACCATTGAACCCCGCAACGGCCGGAAACGCTTTGCAGGCTATGTAACCTTACTGCGATGAAATTCTTTCGATACTTGGCACTGATTGTTTTATGCTGGCTTCCCGTTTTGTTGAACGCGCAATCGGATACTGCCTTTTGGTTTGCTGCGCCAGATCTGAATGGCAACATTGCAAGTGGTCCGAATGCAGACCGTCCCATTTTTCTCCGGATTTCGGCGTCAACTGCGGATGCTGAAATCACCATCACCCAGCCAGCCAATCCCAATTTTTTGCCCATTACGAGAACCATTGCTGCCAATACCTCCCAATCAATCGACCTTACAGCTTTCATTGATTTGATTGAACATGGTGCAGTCAATACAGTCCTGAGTAACGGACTCCTGATCCGCTCCTCAGCAGCTGTTTCCTGCTATTATGATATTGTCAATAACCGCAATGGCGACATCTTCGCACTCAAAGGCAGGAATGCCTTGGGCAAAAAATTCACCCTGCCCTTCCAGATGGAATTCAATAACCGGGCGAATCCCAACGAAAACAATACCAATGATTTTGTCATCGTGGCCACTGAAAACAATACCCTGGTCACCATCAATTCACGGAATGATTTGATAGGCCACAATGCAGGCAGCAGCCACCAGGTGCGACTGAACAGGGGGGAAACATACATGTGCAGGTCTGCTTCTAACCTACCCTTCAACAGACCTGGAGGAAGTGTGGTGACGGCAGACAAACCGGTAGCCATCTCGGTAAAAGAGGATCTCCTGCAATACCCCGGTGCAGGATGCGCTGATATGGCAGGAGACCAGCTGATTTCTGATGAGCTGGCGGGCAACGAATTCATTGTGGTGAAAGGCAGGTTCAGCAACAACAACCCCGACTATTTCTACATCTTTGCCACCGAAAACGGTACTAGCGTTCGCATCAATGGCGCTATTGTTGCCAATATCAACGCGGGACAATTCTATCCCTGGAAGCTAAGCGATGAATCCTGTTTCGTTGAATCAAGCCTTCCCGTACAACTCTATCATATCACTGGTTTTGGTTGTGAAGTAGGGTCCGCAGTTATCCCCTCCATTAAATGCACTGGATCAACGCGGGTAAATGTTACCCGGGCTTTGGGTACTGAAGAGTTTTTTCTGAATGTACTTGCCCCCAAAGAAATCATCAATGACTTTCTTGTTAACAATAATGCTACTGAATTACCTGCAACACTTTTTGTTCCCGTGGTGGGCAACCCGCAATGGATGCAGGCCAGAACAAGCATCAGCCCTACATTCGCAGGCACAGACGCCAACATCACCATCACCAACAGCGCCGGAAAATTCCATGTGGGCATCCTTCAAGGGGGAACCAGCAGCACCACCCGATACGGCTATTTTTCTGATTTCAGTGTCAATGCCGTTCAACTGACAGACCCCGCAGATCCGCTTTCGGATTTCAGTGGCAGCAGGGTTGTCTGCAACAACGGCAACCTGAAAATCAAGGCTGTGAATCGGGAGGCAACCACGTTCACCTGGACCGGCCCCAACGGTTTCAGCAGCACGGGCAATGAATTGGCCATTAGTCCCTTCCGACCCGCTGATACCGGAAAATACATCGTTTCCACCTCCGGATCAGGATGTGGCAATGCCGTTGACTCTATCAGGCTGGCAATCGACAAACCCAATGCTGCATTCGACTTCAAGACCAATGGCTGCAGCGGAGACCCTATCACCTTTACCACCCCAGCAGATGCCGGAGTGAGGTGGGTATGGGATTTTGGCAACGGACAAACGCAAGATAATACTACGCCATCGGTTACCCCATTAGCTATCGGACTTGCCGGAGAGATCCCCGTCAAACTGAAAGTGGCCTCCTCCAGAGGATGTTTCTCTGATGATACGGTTCGGGTCATCAACCTTTCCTCCACACCGCAAGCACAATACACCGCTTCCGCCATCACCTGCGTCAATGACCTGATCAGCTTTACGGATGCCTCCACCATTGTTGCCGGTACCATCAAAAAATGGCGTTGGAACCTGGATGATGGTCAAGGCTTTGCCGAACAGACAACCAATGGGCAACAGACCAAAAGGTATGGTGCATACGGACAGAAAAATGTAAGCCTCGTAGTGGAATCGGAAACGGGTTGCATCAGTGACACTTTCAGATTGGCCAACTTTACGGTACATCCCATACCCCAAGCAGGGTTCATCAATCCGGAAGTATGCCAAAACGATAAGATCTCACAGTTCCGGGATAGCACGCGGAGTGCCGATGGATTTACAGCATTCACCTACCGGTGGGACTTCAACGCTGGAACCATTCCTGTTCCCACAGGCCCCACAGTTACCCCTGCCAACGTAAATGCACAAAATCCACAAGTACAATTCAACCAGGCAGGCAACTATACCATCCGGCTGATTGTCAACGCAAGGGGCTGCATCGATACATTGGACCAACCTTTCAAAGTATATGGTGCCAACCCCATCCCTCAATTCAGCCTGTTGCAACAGCCAGACCTGCTTTGCAGCAACGACTCCATCCGCATCACCAACAGTTCCTATATCGACGACTTCGACAACGTAGCTCGCATTACCATCCAATGGGATCCTAACGACCCCAATGCCATCACCACCGATGAAGAGCCTTTCAGGGGCAAACAGTATGCGTTCAAATACCCAAACTTCCAATCACCCATCGATAAAAAGCCCGTCATTACCTTGCGTGCCTTCTCTGGAACCGACTTCTCCTGCAGCGTCCCTGCTTCAGAAACGATAACCCTCCATGCCAGTCCTAAAGCCACTTTCAACACCATCCCAGGAATCTGCCTCGACGCCACACCACGCTCTATCAATACGGCGACATTTGACCCTTCCGTGCCTTCCTCCATCCGGTTTTCTGGAAGGGGAGTGGATGCTGCAGGCCTTTTCGATCCAGCAAAAGCCGGCGTAGGCACCTTCACCATACAATACCTCGCATTCTCCAACAGCAGCAGCTGCAAGGATTCGGCCGCGCAAGACATCACCGTATGGCCCTTGCCCACGGCAGATTTCATATTTTCAGACACGGCCTGTGCCACGCAGCCTGTTCGTTTCACTGCCAAATCTCTAGCCAATGCTGGTAGCCTGCAAAGCTGGTTTTGGGATTTCGGCGACGGCCAGCAGTTGGAAGCCTCCAATAGTAATCCATTTGTTCACGTTTTCAGCAATTTCCAATCACACAATGTTTCACTTAAAGTGAAAACAGACAACGGATGCAGCAGTCCGATTAAAGTCATCCCCGTGTTGGTCCAACCGCTACCCATTCCCGCCTTCGACCTGCCTGAAATATGCCTACCCGCAGCTAAGGCCCTGTTTACCAACAAAACGACTATGGCAGACGGCAGCAAGCCCGCACTGACTTACCGTTGGGATTTCGGCGACCCTCAAAATACACAGCAGGGCAACATGGAAAATGGGCAGCACACCTATTTTGCAAAAGGACAATTCACTGTCAAATTGTTGGTAACGAGCCCTGCAGGCTGTTCGGATTCCCTCTCCCAGGTATTCGACAAGATCTATGCCCAACCCAAAGCAGGCATCAAGAGTATGGATTCACTCTGTTTGGGTGATTTCGTGCGCCTGAATGATACCAGCAAAACCGCCAATGGCGTACCTGAAAAATGGTTCTGGGATTTGGGGGATGGCACAAGCTCCACCCAGCAACATCCAAGACACCGGTATACCTCAGCGGATACTTTCACCGTAAAACATTACATGCAATCTTCCATCGGTTGCTACTCCGATACCGTTGCAAAAACCATTCTGGTTTTCGACTATCCAAAAGTGGATGCCGGTCCGGATTTGATGGTACTGGATGACGGACAGAAAAAGATGGAATCGATTGCCACCGGAACCGTCGTCAGCTACTTTTGGGAGCCTCCTTTGTACCTGAGCAGTGTCGACAGCCTCAGTCCCCTAATCATCAAACCCCACTTGGATCAGGAATACAAGCTGACAGTCGTCGGGCGGGGAGGTTGTATATCGACTGATTTCATGAAGATGACCGTGCAGCGTTTACCACAACCTCCAAATACCTTTACACCCAATGGGGATGGCATCAACGACCGCTGGGAGATACGTTTTCTCGATCAATACCCCAGTGCAGTGATAGAAGTGTATAGCGCCAACCAACAGCTTGTTTATCGGAATGTGGGCTACACCAAACCCTGGGATGGTATGGTAAACGGACAACCACTGCCCACTGGAACCTATTACTATGTGGTGGATACCAAAAACAAAAGGGGACGTTTGGCAGGATATGTGACCATCATCCGATGACAAATAAAATTTAGGCAACCCTAAATTTTGCTGGCGACTACCTGCTTATTTGTTGCATCAGTTCTTCTGTTTCTGCAGGAGAAAGGTAACACCATTTCCCGGGGGCCAGGTTGCCCAATTTGATATGCATGATGCGGACCCGCTGCAAGGTTTTTACTTTGTAACCAAACACTTCACACATGCGCCTTATTTGCCGGTTCAACCCCTGAACAAGGATAATTCTAAACCGGCGCTGCCCTTCCTGGCGGATATAACATGGCAGGGTTTTTTCCCCCAGGATGCGCACACCGGCAGCCATTGACCGGATGTGTTCCGCTTGCAAAGCCTGATCAACGGTAACGATATACTCTTTTTCATGCCTGTTTCCTGCCCGGAGGATTTCATTGACGATATCCCCGTCGTTCGTGAGCAGGATCAACCCTTCCGAATCTTTATCCAGACGCCCAATGGGAAAAATCCTTTTCGGATGGTTCATGAAGGTAATGATGTTGGTTCGGTCTGACAGGTCGGTAGTGGATGTGACGCCAACAGGCTTATTCAGGGCAATGTAGATGGGCTTTTGCTTCGATTTGATGGCTTCATCATCTACTGCCACCACATCTCCGGGCATGACCCGGAAGGTTGGCAGCGCCAGCTCTCCATTGATGGTGACGCGGAATTGTTCAATCAGTTTGTCGGCTTCCCTGCGTGAGCAGAAACCCGAATTGCTGATGTATTTGTTGACCTGAATGCCTTCCTCCTGTTTTGCTTTTTTCATCCATCCCAAAGGTAATCCGAACAGGGATCATGGCATACAACTCCTCTATAAAGAATACCAGGATCCTTTTCCTACACCATTTTTTTGGATACGATTTGATACAACAAGTGTTTCTAGATGCTTTTTCACTGTATTACGATTGGCACCAGTAATCGTAACAATTTCACTAATCGTTGCTTGACCTCTTGCTTTTATGAGCAGAAGAATTTGCAGGGAAAGTTGAGGTAGCTGCGTAAGCAAAAGATTTTCCTGCTC
>JBDLUN010000099.1:0-2910 GCA_039805245.1 Bacteroidota bacterium | reverse complement strand
CACATTTTCCAACAAAACGGTGATATGGCATTTTTCGGCTGCCTGGAATTCTTCCGGGCTGAGCCGCTGCAACTCATCCATGGCCTTTTTTAGCATGTTGCAAATATACACCAACCCATTTTTCCTTGGGGAATTAAAGGTAACTTTGCAGGCTTATGCAAGACGCATTACAACAGGTTTATGATGGGCTGAACAAGTGGCGGCCCGGAGCATCTTTTCAATTGGAAACACTGGCACAGGCCGGAAGCAACAGGCAGTATTTCAGGTTCAAACTTCCTGAGGCCTCTTACATCCTCACTTTGAATCCAGGCAACATTCCTGAGAACAATGCTTTCATGGAATTTACAAGGCATTTCTCTTCGTTGGGGTTGCCGGTTCCGTCACTGGTGTTGGAAGATGAGGCACGCCGTTATTATGTGCAATCAGATTTGGGTGATAAATCCCTTTTTGACTTTATCCGGGAAGAAGGTTTTTCGGAAAATGTACTTTCGCTATTCAAGAAAACATGCGATGCCCTTGCAGCCCTGCAAATCAAAGGCGGACAGGATTTGGACTATGGCCATTGCATTGCCACGAGATCCTTTGACAAACAAGCCATCTATTCCGACCTCCTGTATTTTCTGTATTATTTTGTTAGGGCATTGGATTTGCCTTACGACAAGAACCAGCTCATGAATGATTTTGAGTTGTTGAGCAATTACCTCATGCAGGAGGAAAACCAGTATTTCATGCATCGGGATTGCCAAAGCCGCAATGTCATGATTCGGGATGGGGAAGCCTATTTCATAGATTATCAGGGAGGCATGCAGGGAGCATTGCAGTATGATATCGCCTCGCTGCTCTGGCAGGCCAGAGCGCAGATGCCATATAGCTGGAGGGATGAATTGTCCGGTTACTATTTTGATCAGGCCAATGCATTGTTGCAGGGCAAACTCAGTAAAAAAGATTTCCTCGACAATTACGATGGTTTTGTGCTCATCAGGATGCTGCAAACACTTGGCGCCTATGGCTTCAGGGGATTGTTTGAACGCAAGCCCCACTTTATTGCCAGTATCCCTTACGCATTGAAAAACCTGAAGTGGTTCCTGGAAAACAAATCGCTCCCGATCAGGTTGCCTGCGCTCCAGAAGGTTTTGCAAGCCATAGTGGCTGACGAAGTGATGAACCGGTTTGAACCACTGGTGGCCAACGACCAAACCAAGTTGACCATCCATATCAACAGCTTTTCGTATCGAAAAGGGATTCCTGAAGACCGTTTTGGCAATGGTGGGGGCTATGTATTTGATTGCCGAGGCATCCTGAATCCCGGTAGGATAGAGGAGTATAAAACCCAGACTGGTCGCGACAAACCGGTGCAGGAATTCCTGCTTCAGCAAACGCAAATGCCATCCTTCCTGCAACATGTTTTTGGTGTTGTGGATATTACGGTAACCGATTACCTCAAGCGTGATTTTGAGGGGCTTACCATAAGCTTCGGTTGCACTGGTGGGCAACACAGGAGTGTATTTGCCGCAGACCGTTTGGCACAGCATCTTCAAGACAAATTCCGTGTCAAAACGATTGTGAAACACGTGGAGCAGGAAGCCAAAGGATGGGTGAATGAACGTTACTGAAAAACGCAAATATCTCTTTGATGAAAAAGGCTTTGTTGTTTGCTGCTGGATTGGGAACCAGGCTGAAACCCTTCACTGACCATCATCCTAAAGCATTGGCATCAGTCAATGGTGTGACCCTTTTGGAAAGGAACATCCGCTATTTGTATGCTTCCGGTATCCGCGAGGTGATTGTCAATGTCCATCATTTTGCAGACCAAATCATCAGTGCTCTGGAGGTAATCCACCTGCCCGGGTTGATTATCAGCATTTCCCATGAGGTGGATGGTCCTTACGAAACTGGAGGTGGATTGGTTTTTGCAGCAGAACACTTCATCAACACCAACGAATCATTTGTGGTGATGAATGTTGATATTTTGACTGATCTCGATTTGCAGGCTATCATGGATTATCATGAATCAAAGAATCCATTGGTGACGCTGGCGGTAACCAAACGAAACAGTTCGCGTCAATTCCTTTTTGATAAAGAGATACATCTGGTGGGTTGGAAAAACAACAAGACTGATGAAGTGCGCTGGTCAGGTGAAAGCGTTGAGGATGCTACAGGGTATGCCTTCTCAGGCGTCCATATTATCAATCCGGCTATTTTCAAATGCATGCCGAAGGCTGGTAAATTCTCCATCACCGATATGTATATCCAACTCGCTGCCAGCCAAACTATAGTAGGCTACGATCATACAGGGGGTATAGTATTGGATGTGGGCAAGCCAGAAGCTTTGGAATCGGCCGCATTGCTATTCAAATAATTTCCATAAATTTCGTTTCAAATTATCATTATGCTTAAGAAAATCATATTGGGACTCGTCATCATCCTCGTAGTGGCACAATTCATCCGTCCGGCCCGTAACATTGCTGAAACCCCGTCGGCCAATAATATTGCCAATCATTATCCTGTTCCCGATGATGTTAAGGGTATCCTCGCCAAGGCTTGTAATGATTGCCATACCAACAACACGGTTTATCCCTGGTATGCTTCAGTTCAGCCTGTTGCAGCTTGGCTCGCCCATCATGTTGATGAAGGCAAGGCAGAGTTGAATTTTGATGATTTTCTGGCCTACAAACCACGAAAAGCACACCATAAAATGGAAGAGGTTAATGAGATGGTTAAAGAAGGTGAAATGCCCCTGGATAGTTATACCTGGGTGCATAAGGATGCGATACTCACCGATGCGGAAAAACTGATTTTGGCCAATTGGTCGGTTGCAACCATGGAGGCCATTGCCAAAGAATATCCGGAAGTGCTGACACCCAGGAAGCCCTAGTTCTCAAACTTGATGGATAAAACTGTTGTGGTTAG
>JBDLUN010000098.1:0-2526 GCA_039805245.1 Bacteroidota bacterium | reverse complement strand
CCGTACTTCCGAAAGACCTTCCCGCCTACATCGAACAACTGGAAAGTCTCCTGCAAAGGCATGGTGTACAATATTCCATCTATGCCCATGCCGGAGCCGGTGAACTGCATGTGGAACCCATAATCAACCTGAAAATAGAAGCCGGGCAGCAACAGTTCCGATCAATTCTCGAAGAAACGGTTGAATTGGTGAAATCTTTCAACGGCTCCTTGTCGGGAGAACACGGAGACGGCAGGCTGCGCGGAGAATTCATCCCGAAAATGATGGGTGAAAAGGTTTTTGCACTCTTCCGCGATTTGAAATCGATTTTCGATCCCAATCGGATTTTCAACAATGGCAAAATAGTGGATACCCCTCCCATGGATTCCATGTTGAGGTATACTGCAGACATTCCCAATCGACAGTCCATTACCGTTTTCAATTTCAAGGGTGAAGGTGGTTTCCTGAAACTCGCAGAAAAATGCAGTGGATCTGGTGATTGCCGCAAAACAGAAATCACCGGTGGAACCATGTGCCCCAGCTACATGGCTACACGCAGTGAAAAAGATACCACTCGTGCCCGCGCCAATATCCTGCGGCAATACCTCACAGGCGGTTTTGTTGAGCCGGTTCAGCAGGAAGAGGTGAAAGGGATCATGGACCTTTGTTTGTCGTGCAAAGCCTGCAAAACAGAATGCCCTTCAGGTGTTGATGTCGCGAAAATGAAAGCGGAATTCATGCAGGCTTATCACGACAGCCATGGCATCCCTTTCCGCACGAAACTCATCGCCGGTTTTGGCACGCAAATGCAACTGGCATCAAGGTTTGCACCGCTTTACAACCCCCTTGTTAAATTGAGGCCTGTCCGCCAGCTGATCAACAGGATAGCAGGTTTTCATCCGGAAAGAACCTTGCCGGAAGTGTCTGCGCAGTCCTTGCGTTTGTGGTTTGGGAAAAGGCAGGAGGCAAGAGGCAAAAGGTACGAGGCAAAAGGCAAAAGGCAGAAGGCAGGAGGAAGTCGGAAGGGCAGGGTTTATCTTTTCTGTGATGAGTTCACCAATTATACAGATTCGGGTATTGGTCAAAAGGCGGTCTTGCTGATGGAAGCACTGGGGTATGAAGTACTGATGGCTGATCATCCGGAAAGTGGAAGGGCGCAATTATCAAAAGGATTGATCAGGGAAGCAAAGGAACTGGCCAATGAGCAGGTCAGGATTTTTTCCGGACTCCTCTCTGATGATGTTCCGCTCGTAGGTATAGAACCCTCTGCCATACTGGGTTTCAGGGATGAATACCCTTCCTTGGTGGATGATGCCTTACAGGAAGATGCCAATCTACTCGCCAAGCATGTTTACCTTTTTGAAGAATGGTTCATGCGGGAAGCCGACAAAGGGAATATCACCACAGAACAGTTTACCACAGCTGCACAGAAGCTCAAAATACACGGCCATTGCCACCAAAAGGCGCTCAGCTCCATGACGCCCGTCAAACGGGCCTTGTCGTTTCCCATCAATTACGAAGCCAGGCTTATCCCTTCGGGATGCTGCGGAATGGCTGGGTCTTTTGGCTATGAAAAAGAACATTACGACATCTCTATGCAGGTTGGCGAATTGGTGCTGTTCAAGGCTGCCAGGTCTCTTGAAGAGGACCAAATCCTCGTTGCTGCAGGCACCAGTTGCAGGCACCAGATCAAAGATGGAACAGGGGTAAAAAGTATGCACCCGGTGGAAGTATTGTACGCTGCCTTAAAGCAGTAGTATATCTATTTTAGGATTGGTTGCATGGTGGAAAGTTGTAAATTGTTTCCTCAATTCTGCACTGCTGTATGAAGTCTTTTTTCCTCCGTATGATGCCCGTGCTGCTATGGGCCTGTTTTTTTGTTGGCATGGCTATTCCGCCCCAATACCGCACCCATGAAGCAGATGTCATCATTTATGGGGGCACTGCCGCAGCTGTAGTGGCTGCCGTCCAGGTTAAAGCCATGGGGAAATCAGTCATCATCGTTTCCCCAGACAAGCATCTTGGTGGGATGTCTTCAGGGGGCCTGGGCTTTACGGATACCGGCAACAAAACGGTCATTGGCGGCTTGGCAAGAGATTTTTACCATCGGCTTTATCTGTTTTACAACGGTGACAAAGCATGGCGTTGGGAGAAGAAAAGTGCATACGGTAATGTGGGACAGGCAACGGTGGCACTCGACAGTACCTACAAAACCATGTGGATCTTTGAACCCCATGCCGCTGAGGAGGTTTTTGAGCAATATGTCAGTGAGAACAAGCTCATGGTTCATAGGGATGTTTGGCTCGACAGAAACAAAGGTGGCGTGACCGTAATAAACGGAAAGATTACAGCAATCCGCACCCTGAATGGCGATCAGTACAAAGGAAAGATCTTTATGGATGCCACCTATGAGGGCGACCTCATGGCAGCTGCTGGCGTTTCCTATACGGTTGGAAGAGAGGGAAACGATGTGTATGGCGAGCAGTGGAATGGCGTGCAGACGGGTGTTTTCCAGCATCGCCACTATTTCATGCAGCCTGTTGATCC
>JBDLUN010000097.1:0-13535 GCA_039805245.1 Bacteroidota bacterium | reverse complement strand
TTTTGCAACTGCAGATGGGAATAATCCAACTGTTCTTCCGCCATTTGGAAATAGCTCCATTCTTCATTCAGCAGTTTAAGATAATTCTTCATTTTTACGATAATAATAAAGCTTCTTCTTTGATGACATTCCAGAATGGCTGCGACGTTTCTCCTAATGTAATTAAATCAATTTTCTGCTCACCGAACTCCTCAAAAAATTTCAATTTAATATCTATTTTTTCTTTTAGTCCTATTTTATTACTCCTCACCGCAAGGTCAATGTCTCCCCCCTTCTTATTATCGTTAGTTCGGCTTCCGAATAAATACACTTGTGCATCCTTGTCCCAATAATGGATGGATTTCAGCAAATTATCTTTTTCCTTTTGTGTTAACCGCATACAGTAAAATTAAGAATTATTTGGAGGGCCGCTAAGCGAATTTTTCACTCGTACTGGGCTGGGTTGTTAGAGCAAACCAGCAAGAATTAATTTAACCACCCCGTCTCCGTTTCACGGAGCCAC
This sequence comes from Bacteroidota bacterium, assembly GCA_039805245.1. Classification (GTDB taxonomy): domain Bacteria; phylum Bacteroidota; class Bacteroidia; order Chitinophagales; family Chitinophagaceae; genus Pollutibacter. The sequence goes on along the minus strand of JBDLUN010000097.1, from coordinate 13,033 downwards.
CCCTCCTTTCCATTCGCTTCGCTCACGGCAGGAGGGGAGTTTTGAAAAAAACGTCACTCATTTCTTATCCCTTGTCCCTTTTCCCTCTTGCCTCGTGCCTCCTGCCTTGTGCCTCATGCCTTCCCCCTCATCCCTTTTCCCTTATGCCTCGTGCCTCCTGCCTTGTGCCTCCTGCCTTGTGCATCCTACCTCCCTGCCTCCCCACAACCTGCACAAACCACCCATTGACAATCCAGAGCATATAGGCCACATACAGGTAAGACTCCATATTGGCGGTGAACATGGGGATGAAAAGTCCGGCTTTGGCCAGGATGAGGGTCAGACAGATTTGCTGCTCCTTGCCCTGCAAGCGCGGATACCAGCGGATGGCTTGTACGAAAGAGACCACGTGAATGGACAGGTACAACAAAAGCCCTGCAACACCTGTTTGGACCCCGGTGATGATGAATTGGTTCTCTCCACCCACATTATCCCCGGCCAAGGCTGATATCCTGCCAGAAGTGCCCAAACCCAATCCCAGTGGCTCCCTGGCCATGGCTTCCAAACCTGCCAGCCATTCCAGCAGGTGGCCCACACTGGATGCGTTGGTGAACTGTATGGTGTTGATAACAAATTCACGGAAGTCCTTTCCTGTGAAAAAAAGGATATAAATCACCACTGCAAATGCTCCCAGGTAAAACAAAGCCAAAATCTCTTTTCTTTTGGTGATGAGGCTGTACAAAAAAACCACAATGAAATAACTGATGAATGCTGCACGGGAGAGTGCAAAAAGGATTGATGCCAAAGTAGCCAGCAAGGCCATCCAACCGATAGTGGAAAAATGAAGCCTGTTGCCTTCGCCGGTATACAATCCTGCCAGCACTGCCAGTGCGAAAATGGTGGCAGCGGCATGGTCGAGCGGGTTGGAGAAAAAAGAAGCAAACCGTTTCGTGCCATTTTCGATTTCGAATGTCCAGGTCAGTCCGTAGTTCCCCGATTCCTCCACCTGATAAATGGCATTGTTGAAGGCATTGTAGCCGCTGAAGGTTTGGAAATGGATATTGAAAAACCATTCCAATACTACAAGAAGTCCCGCTGCGAGCGATAATGCCGCAATCAGCGTGAATATTTTTTTAATGTACACTTTTTCAAGCGGCATGAACCGCCCACAAACATACAAGAGAGGGAAAAAGGCGAGGGCTTTCAAGGCCACCAATCTTTCCACGAAGCTGTAACCACCCAGTGGGATGCATGCGTAAATGAAGGCCAACGCCATAAAGGCCATTACCAACTTGTCTACCAGCAAAAACTTTGGTTTTTCCCGGATTCCTAATATCACCACAACAACAGCAGTCAGTAGCACTACCTCTTTGCACAACTGCATCAGCCACACCACCGGTTTCCCCCCGAAATGAAAGGCTACTGAGAGACTTGTAGTGTAAATCGGCAGACCGGCAATGATAAACAGGAGCATATCCCGGGAACGCCCTTGTAGCAAGCCACGCATGCTGATGCCGAAAGCCATCAGGTAAACGAGCGGGAATAAGAGGAGGATGGGCATGGTTGCTTTGTTGGCCGGTATCAAAGATAAACACCACAGGCATACAGACCATATCGATTGCGAAAGACTCATGCAACTCGCCACCAAATCCTTATTTTTGGGCGGCATGAAAGAGAACATCAAACGCCTATGTCTGCTGGCATTCGACCTTGCCCTCACACCAATGAATTGGCTATTCCTCCAATTGATGCGGGTGTTCCGGCATTATGGCATGCAATACTTCCCCGTACTGCGCAGGTTGGTCAGGCATTCGGGCATTCTTCCCCTGAACAACCATTATTACCAACCACAGTTTGTGTATAGTGCGGGATTTGATCCAGAACGACCACGCAATTTGGCTATTGACCTCGACATCCCCCGGCAGGTCGGAGACTTGCAAGCATTGGCCTTTAAGGAAGAACTGGCAATGCTCAGCAGAACACCACATCCCACCAAATACTACTTGGGCAATGGTGCATTTGATGAAGGCGATGCGGAGCTCTACTATTTGATGATCCGTAACAAAAGTCCACGTCGTATTATTGAAATCGGATCAGGACATTCCACCCGTGTGGCTCATCTCGCCTTGCAAAAGAACAGGGAAATGGGCATTGCAACAGAAATGACCTGCATCGAGCCTTATGAGAATCCTTGGCTGGAACAGATTCCTTTGGTGAAGATCATCCGAAGCCGCATCGAGGAAACAGACCCGGCACTGTTCAGCACACTCGAAGCCGGCGACATCCTGTTCATTGACACCTCCCATGTAATTCGCCCGGAAAATGATGTGCTTCATATTTATTTTGAGATCCTGCCTTTGATTAAACCCGGAGTAATCATCCACATCCATGATATATTCACCCCCAGGCATTATCCAAAGTCATGGACACACCAGGAATTCAGGATGTGGAATGAGCAATACCTGCTTGAAGCACTGTTGATGGTTAGCAACCGGTATAAGATCATTTTTGCATTGAACCATTTGAAGAAAGAAGTGCCGGAGCAAGTCCAACAAGTGCTGATGCATGTGACCCCTACCTGTAATCCTTCTTCCATTTGGCTGGAGTGCCGATGACCTCAGCAACGGCAGCATTGACAATGGCAGCCCCCGCAGGATTCAAGTGATTGCTGTCGTAAAAGTGAATTGTATCGACCAGCTCCATCCGTCCGTTGAGGTTTTGATACGGGGCAATACTATTCATCAGGCTGTCGAAGCTCTCTTGATTTTTATATGATGCATACAACGACGCTGTAACCGGCAGTTGCAAGAGCATCACGTGAATCCCCCTGATTTGGGCCAGTCTCACAATACTTTTCAATGCTTCTACCTGTTTGAAATCAACATCAGATGGCGTTCCATCATGGAGCTCTTTGGTGAAACCCTTTCGGGTGCTTTCTACATAGCCTTTTCGAATGTATTGGTCGGTACCCATCACTGTATCAAGGGACATACCCTGCTCCCAACCCATCAGATTTCGTATGCGCGTTGCGACTGTCAGATTAAACAACCGCAGGTCCGCATCCATCAACAGCAGATCTTTGAAATAAGGCTGCCATTTGTCATTGGCCATGATGTTCAGATTGGCCTCGAGAAGGTCCATCTCGAGCGAGAAGGTTGCAGGATACACTTCACAAACCAGCAATTGTGGCTGCATGCTGTCCAACCAGGTATCAAGCAAAGCCAAAGTATGCCGGGGCGTCTGGGAACTGGTACCCATATTGAAACTGTTCCACCCCAGGCTATCGTAGACCCTCGTGTCAAATCCTCGGTAGCTGTGAGATGAACCCACAAAAAGCAGATCAGTTTTTTTGGCCTGGTGCAAGTCGCGAAACATCAATCCAGTGATGTTGGCAGCGGGTAGGTTATGATGGATGGGCGGATGGATATTGGTTTTCGTCATGACCCCAATCAACAAAACATATACTACAGTACAAAGCAATAAGAAGGAAACAAATCTTTTAAGGAACGGTGCCATATGTTCAGAATTGGAAATAGATGAACCGGGAGCTGTCGGCATATTTGAACATCCCAATGAGAAAAATCAACAGGGCATAAAACAACCAACGCACCCACCGGGACTTCCCTGGCACTTTAAGTTCCCTTTCATCATGCCTGAAATACCAGTCGGCCATCACCAACGGAAGGATATAAAGCAGTGCTGATTTGCCATAGATCTGGTGCAAGTTTGCCTCAGGATTGAGCAATAGGCTGCGCAACATATTCTCCAGATAATCCACTGCCACAGCCAGATCTGGAGCCCGAAAAAATACCCAAGCGAATGCCACGAAGCTGAAAGTGAACAGCATGCCCGTCAATTCTCCAAACATTGGAAAGCGACTCTTTGCCGCAACAACGTCATTATAATCCGAAGCCTTACCGGGGAGAACCATGAGCATCAGGAATCCTGCTGCATGGAGTCCGCCCCAAACAATGAAATTCCAGCTTGCCCCATGCCATAGGCCACTGACCAGAAAAACCACCAGGGTATTGCGCCAGGTAATTAAACTGCCCCTTCGGGAGCCCCCGAGCGGTATATACAGGTAATCCCTAAACCATCCAGACAGGGAAATATGCCAACGCCTCCAAAATTCCCCAAGGTTTCTGGAGAAATAGGGAAACCTGAAGTTGCTCAAGAGTTCGAATCCGAAAAGCCTTGCGATACCCAATGCCATATCCGAATACCCGCTGAAATCGCCATATATCTGGAAAGCGAATGCCACCACGCCGATAAGCAGACTGATGCCATTGAAAGCATTGTATTGCTCAAACGCAATATCAGCAATGCCCCCCAGATTATCGGCAATGACCACCTTCTTGAAGAGTCCCCACAGCATCAACCTGCAGCCAGACACAGCCTGTGAATAGCTGAACTGCCTTCCCCTTTGAACCTGTGGCAGGAGGTGATGCGCTCTTTCTATTGGGCCGGCCACCAACAAAGGGAAAAAAGAGACGAAAACCGCATAATCGGTGAATCCCGATACCGGAACTTGCTTTTTCCGGTAAATGTCAAAAACATAGGACATGCCGTGGAAAGTATAGAAGGAAATACCGATAGGCAATGCCAGGTTCAGCAAGGGCATATCCGCTTGAATACCCAACTGCTGCAAACCATGTTGCAAAGAGGACGCAAAGAAGTCGTAGTACTTGAACAAAGCCAATATTCCCAGGTTGTTGATAATACTCAGCCAGAGAAAAAACCGGGCTTTGCGTTGGTTTGCTGAAGCTACCCCAAAACCGTAGACATAGTCCATTACCGTGCTCAGCAGCAGCAAACCCATGAATTTCCAGCTCCACCAACCATAAAAAAAATAGCTAGCCACCAGAATCAGGATATTTTGGCTGAAGACCGAACGGTTGCAGACAAACCAATAGAGCAGGAATACTGCCGGCAAGAAGAAAAGGAAGGCGGTGGAATTGAACAGCATGCAGTTTAATGGTGCAGGAATTGTTTACAACTCCTATTGGGAGATGAAATAACGGCAATTTTCGGGAAAAACACGGAATAAACCTGTTTTTTTCACCTTTTTCATATACCCTTTTCTTCGTTACTTTACCCACTGAAGCAAAACAAGTGAATAAACATGGAAACCAGCGATTCGGGGCAGCATGGCGGCAAAAGGATGTGGTGCTCACTTATTTGTACCTGATTCCCTTTGTGATTCGCGGATGCTGGCAACGGCTTTTCCTGGGAACTGCGGCCGGCAAGGTGCTGATTGGCAGGGGCGTTCGATTGGCATATGCCAGTAATCTGCACGCCGGCAGAGACTTGATCATCGAAGACGGTGCAGAACTCAATTGCCTTTCCACCGGTGGCATCAGGCTGGGCAACCGCGTAACGATTGGCAAATATGCCATCATCAGGCCTTCCAACCTCTATGGTGGGGCAATGGGTGCTGGATTGGTGATGGGCGACCATTCCAATATCGGACCCTATTCCTACATTGGCTGCTCAGGACCCATCCGCATAGGCAACAATGTAATGGTATCTCCGCGGGTAAGCATGTATGCCGAGAACCATATCATTGCCGGTATAGACACCCCCATGAAAGAGCAGGGTGTCAGCCAGAAAGGTATCACGATTGGCGATGACTGTTGGATAGCTGCCAACAGTGTCATCCTCGATGGCGTTACCATCGGACAAGGAGCTGTTGTGGCAGCGGGTGCGGTGGTGAGTCGCGATGTGCCACCTTATGCCGTGGTAGGCGGTGTACCGGCCAAAATCATTAAAATGAGGCAGCCCGAAACGGCTGCGGATATAAAAGCGCTAAATGCCAACCTATGAACATGCTCTTGTTACACGGATCCTCTGACCTTTATGGGGCCAGCAAGATCTTTCTTCAAACAGCGGTAATGCTCAGCAGAAAGGGACATGCCTGTCATGTAATCCTTTCTGCTGAGGGTCCGCTAAGCCAAAAACTCCAACAGGAGGGCATTCCTGTAAGCATTGTCAATCTGGCGGTGATCCGCAAGAAATACTACAGTGTTTCCGGGCTGGTCAACAGATTCATGAAATTCCGGTCCGCTGCCAAAGCCATCAAACAACTGGTTCGGGAAAAAAATATTTCGCTCATCTATTCCAATACCACTGCGGTTTGGGTTGGTGCCTGGGTTGCCAAACGCACGGGAGTAAAACACTTATGGCATGTGCATGAGATCATCGAAAAACCTTGGCTGCTGAAAAGGTTTATCGGCTACCTCCTCAACGGATGGGCAAACCGCTCAGTCGTTGTTTCTGATGCGGTATTGGAGCATTGGAAACCCATGGTGCGCGCAACCAAACTCGTGAGGGTATACAATGGCATCAGCTTAGAGCCGGCCCTTGATGGCGATCGGGAACGGTTCAGAATAAAACATAACATTCCTTTGGACGCCCAAGTGCTGGGCATGGCCGGCAGGGTCCATTATTGGAAAGGCCAAATGGAATTTTTGGAGATAGCCAAACACATGCACAAGATGCGTCCGGAAATGCATTTCGTGATAGCCGGTGACCCCTACCCTGGTTATGAATACCTGGTGGATAAGATGCAGCAATACATGCGAGAAAACGATATGCATCCTTACGTACATTATATCGGTTTTTGTGATGAAATGCCTGCCTTTTATGCAGCCATTGATGTTTTCATGTTGCCATCGACTGGCCCCGACCCTTTCCCCACAGTGATCTTGGAAGCCATGCATGCCGCCAAGCCAGTCATCTGCACCATAACTGGTGGCGCAAAAGAAATGGTTGAAAAAAATATTACCGGCACCTATATCACCACCTTATTCCTGGAGCAGGCCGCCACACTTTCTCTGGGTGCTTTTGACGAACGTATAGGACCGGATTATGGTAAATGTGGAAAGGAAAGGGTTGAAGAATATTTCACCCGGGAAGCGTACGAAAAAAACATGCTTGATGTCATCGAAACCATTTAGAATTGCGATCATCGGATCAAGGGGATATCCCTATGTGTACAGCGGTTATGAAACGCTGGTGAAAGAGATTGGCGAAAGACTGGTAAAACAGCAAGTAGAAGTGGTGGTTTATTGCCACAAGAACCTCTTCGATAGTTGGCCTAAAAGCTGGTGTGGCATAAAACTAGTCTACATTCCCACCATTCGTTCCAAAGTGCTCAGCCAACCCATCCACAGCTTCATGGCCTTCTGGCATGCCGGATTCAGCAAAGCTGACGTGATCTTGGCTTTGAATGCTGCAAATGGTCCATTTGGTCTCATCGCCAAGATCTGTGGTAAACCTTGTGCCATCAACGTCGACGGATTGGAGTGGCTCAGACCAAAATGGAAAGGACTTGGCGCGCTTTATTTTCGCTTTGCTGCATGGGCGGCCACTAAATTGTTCGATACCATCATCACCGACGCCGAAGCTATGCGGCAGATATACCTGAAGCAATTCAGGAAAGACAGTACGGTAATTGCCTATGGAGGACACGTCAAACAAGCCAAGATGCCCGCAGTGATCAGGGAGTGGAACCTAGATATTGAAGATTATTACCTGATTGTTGGCCGGATGATTCCAGACAACAATGCAGACATCATCATCAAGGGTTTTGTTCAATCCGGCTCTACTAAAAAGCTTGTTGTAGTCGGGGATGTCCCCTACAAAGATGCTTATGCCGACAAAATCAAAGCAGAAACAGACCCCAGGGTAATTTTCACAGGCTATGTTACAGATGCCAACATGCTTGCGGAATTGTATCACCAGAGTTATGCCTATTTTCACGGACATGAATTTGGCGGCACCAACCCCACCCTGCTCAAAGCCATGGCTTATGGCTCGGCCGTAGCGGCATTGGATACAGTTTTTAGCAGGGAAGTACTTCAGGATGATTTGTACGGGTATTATTTTCAAAAAAATCCGGCTGCAGTGACCGCTTTCATCAACTGGGCTGAAGCCAATCCTGAAGCCATCAAGTCCAGAAAACATATGATCCGGTCTGGAATTGGTACCAAATATCATTGGGATACGATCACATCTTTGTATCTTTCCACCCTCAAAAAACTCATTTCCAAAACAGGCTGACAAGATTATGCCCAGGAGTCCGAGGTTCTATTCCAGGCTGCAATACACCATAGACGCTTCGACACTCGTCTTGTCATTCATTACAGCAGCCTGTTGGGCCAATGCGAGGTTCTCATTTCCTACATCCGTATCAGACCTCTTCTTCATCCTCTTACTGCTCTCGCTTTGGTTTTTGTCGGCTCAAATAAGCAAACTCTACCGCAACAGGAGATCCAAAAAGTTCACAGAAGAGATTGTTGTCAATATGTACAACAATATCATCTTTACCGTGCTGCTCAGTTCTTTCCTTTTTTTCATGCAACCCGGCTATCAGGTGGTTTTCACCTTCAGCGTTTTCATTGGGATGCATTTCAGCATATCAGTAGCCCTCAAATATTTTGTCAGAAAAAAACAGCATGCAGCCTTTCACCAGGGCATCATTTATGAAAATATCGTTATTGTTGGAGCGAATTCATCCTCAATCGACTTCTTCAATACCCTATCTGAACATTTCTATTATGGATACAAATGCCTGGGCTTTCTGGACAATCAGCCTGTGTCTGTCAACGGAAGCCGCTACCTGGGCAGACCGGATCAGCTTGAACAAATTCTTTCCCGCGAGCCCATTGATGAGGTAATTATTTCACTCCCGCATACCGAGCAGGGAGCCATCCGGGATTGCATTGAGATTTGCGACCAGAAAAAGGTGAAAGCCAGGATTATGCCCGAGCTATATCACCTCACTTCCAACAGTGCTGAAATTGACAATATCGGATTGGTTTCTGTAATCAACCTCAACGCCCTGCCCCTCGACAGGCAGGAAAACATGCTGATTAAAAATATTTTCGACAAAATTTTTGCCCTGTTTTTTTTCCTGACTATTGGCTGGTGGCTATTCCCCATCATCATGCTGATCATCAAGCTCGACTCCCGGGGGCCAGCCATATACCACCAGGAACGCTGGGGCTTCAACAACAAGCCTATCACTTGTTTCAAATTCCGGACGATGATCATGCCCTTGGTGACCGATCCCTTTGAGCAAACTGCTCGTAATGATCCGCGCGTCACCCGAATAGGCAGGCTTTTGCGCCGAACAAGTCTTGATGAACTTCCCCAATTTTGGAATGTGTTGGTTGGCGACATGTCCATCGTAGGACCAAGACCACATCCCACACCCATGAATCTGGAATCTATGCACAGTGTGGAGAACTACCTCAAACGCCATCTTGTTAAGCCAGGCATCACCGGATGGGCACAAATCAATGGTTGTAGGGGTGAAGTGAGAACCCACAAGGAAATGGTACAACGAGTCAACCTGGATTTATATTACATCCACCGCTGGTCGCTTACCCTTGACTTCCAGATCATCCTGCAAACCGTCATCAAGCTTATCCGCGGTGATCAGGATGCCTATTGAACAGAAGCCGAATTTTTCCTTTATTTTTATGGGCGATTATCAACATCCAATTCATGTATGGCAAAACCTTTACTGACCTTGCTCCTGCTTTTCAGCCTTCTGCAGACCAGGTCTCAGGTATATTCCAACTTTCCTGAAACAGACCGGTTCTTGGCAAGGATGGCACAAAAAGGCATTATCGATTACCACGATATAGCCAAGCCCATCGAAAGGAAATATGTACTCAGATCGCTCGACACCCTGCGTTCCAAATCAGAATTGCTGACCCGCATTGAGAAACAGGAGCTTGCCTTTTACCTGCAAGAATTTCAGTTCGACAGGCCCGCGATTGGTCCGGAAATCAACTTCATGACCCGTGATGTTTTCAACAGACTCAGGGCCTTTTCGTATCGCGACAGGGATTTCAGCATCACCATTGATCCGTTTATCACTTCAGGTTTTGATCAAAATGCCGATTCACTGGAGATGATTTCCCGTTTAGGAGGTGGCTTTCAGCTGATGGGGTATGCCGGCAGGAACTTTGGATTCCAACTCAGTTTCCGGGATATCAATGAATACGGATCTTTTGATGAAAAGAGGATTGAAAACGAGCAACCCGGCATCGTTAGAAAAGATACAGCAAACAAAGAAGTGCTTAATTATAGCCAACTACGTGCCTGGTTGGGATATTCAAACAGGATGTTGAACATCAGTGCGGGTTACGACAAATTCACGTGGGGTTATGGGGAAACTGGCCGGATTATTGTTTCAGACAAAGCCCCCTCCTATCCGCAATGGCGTTTCAGTTTCAATCCTGTCAAATGGCTTCGATTCCAATACATGCATGCCTGGCTTCAAAGCGGCGTATTGGATTCGGCCAGGTCTTACGGCACCGGAAATACCGTTTATGGCGGCGAGCGACAATTTTATGTACCCAAGTTTTTTGCAACCCACAGCCTGCAACTCACCCCCGTGAAAGGACTGGATTTCCATATCGGAGAATCCATCACCTATAGCGACAAGTTGGAGTTGGCCTATATGGTTCCTATAACCTTTTTCAAGGCCTTCGACAACCTCAAGTATAACGACAATATCCTCACTGGAGCCAACGGACAATTTTTTCTGGGCATCAGCAGTAGAAATCATATTCCCAATACCCACTTGTATGGTACGCTACTGATTGATGAAATCCGTTTTTCAGAATTGTGGAACAGGTCCAAAAGCAGAAACCATATCGGCTACAACGCAGGCATCAGCATCACTGATCCCGGCATACCTTACCTCACCCTATCTGCAGAATACACCCGCATCACCCCCTTCGTGTATCGGAACCTGCTGCCCGCGCAGAATTTCACGCACAGTGATGCGCCGCTGGGCGACTGGATGGGTAACAATGCCGAACGCATGACCTATTCCCTCCGGTATACCCCACTGCCCAGACTCAGACTCCATGCCCGGTACATGAAGATCCGCAAAGGCGGACCAGGAACTTTGGAACAGCAGTATTTCCAAACGCCGCAGCCATCATTTCTTTTTGATTACCGCTACATGCGGGAAATGATTTCCGGCATGGTGGATTATGAGTGCTTGAATAATGTTTTTTTGAAATTCAGGATAGACCTCACCGAACGGTTACCAGCCAATGGACTTCCAGAAAGCGGCAGAGCAGCGAGTATTGGCTTGCATTTGGGGCTCTAGGAATAGGATATTCCCACCCCTTTGACTAATTTTACCGCACAACCCATGTTTACCATGACCAGGAAAACCCTTGTCCGACTGTTTACGGCAGCTTTGATGCTCACCTGCTCAGTGCGGGTATATGCACAGGATGTTTCTTCCTTGAAAGTTTCACAACTTTCCGACCAGCAAGTTATTCAGATTTGGCAGCAGTTTGCAGCCAATGGCGTTTCCGAAAGTGATGCCATGAAAGCGTTGGTGAAACGCGGACTCAAACCGTCTGATGTTACTGTATTCAAGAAAAGACTTGTTAGCCTGCAAAGCAGCACCAAATCAAAGTTCAATACCCAATCGATTATCAAGGATACCACCGACTTCATGCGAGACAGTTCCTGGGTTATAGAAGTCCCCGATGTTCGCCGACGCAGCAGTCGCTATGGCTATGATTTTTTTGCCAACCCTTTTACAAGCTTCGAACCTAACCTTCGGATTGCCACACCCAAAAATTATGTTCTTGGTCCGGATGACGCCTTGAATATAACCCTCACCGGACAAAATGAAACGGAAATACAGGCCAAGATCAACCCCGATGGATATATAAACATCGCTTATGCCGGGTTGGTTTCCGTGAACGGCTTAACCATGGAACAAGCCACTGCCCGTATCAAAACCAAATTGGCACAGGTCTACCCCTTATTAAAAAGCGGACAAACCAAATTGAGCGTAACCCTCGACGCCTATCGAACCATCAGTGTCTTCATTATTGGTGAAGCTGAGAGGCCCGGGAAATATTCAGTATCCTCCTTAGCATCCCTTTTCAATGTATTGTATTTGTCTGGCGGCCCAACAGAAAACGGAACTCTCCGCAATATCAAACTCATCCGCAACAACAAGCCTGTGGCCAGTTTCGATTTGTATGAATTCCTGCAGCGGGGAAGTTTCAGCCAGGATATCAGACTCGAAGACCAGGACGTCATCAGCTTTCCCGTTTACGGCAAAAGGGTTCAGCTTGATGGACAAGTCAAAAGGCCCGCCATATATGAACTGCTCGATAAGGAGACCCTCAGTCAGGCACTTGCTTATGCCGGGGGATTCAGTGATTCTGCCTATACCGATCGTCTCAAAGTGATGCAGCGCATGGGCAAAGAAAAAATGTTGCGCGACGTGGATGCTGCTGTATTTTCAAGCTACCTGCCCTCCCAGGCCGACTCCATCTATGCAGAGAGACTCAATCCTGCATTTGAAAACAGTGTTTCCATCACCGGTGCTGTTTACAGGCCCGGAAAATATGGGTTTAACAGTGCCCTCTCCCTCAGCAAGCTCATTGCGCAAGCAGACGGACTCCGAACCGATGCCTTCCTCAACAGGGGATACATCAAACGGTTGTCTGCCAACAGGGAAAGAGAAATGATCGCATTTGACCTCAGCAAGCCTGATGGGGAGTCCAAAGACCTCCTCTTGAAACAGGGTGATTCGGTGCATATTCCCACCCGGGATGAGCTTACCCCCCTGCAATATGTAACTATAGAAGGCTTTGTGCGCACCCCCGGCAGGTATGTCTACCGGAATGGGATGCAGTTGCAGGACCTGATTCTCATGGCAGGCGGGTTCAGTGCAGATGCGGCTTTTCACCGGGTGGAAGTATCCCGGCTCGACAAAAACCGGTCCGACACCCTTGCAAACACACTCCTCAGCGTCAACAAACTCGAGCTTGATTCCAGCCTTGCGGGTGCTACGGGAAAGTACCTGTTGGAACCGCAGGATTATATTTTCGTCCCTCGCCTGCTGAACTACCGCTCATTGGGCGAAGTGAAAGTCAGCGGTGAAGTGCTGTTCCCCGGTAGTTTTGCCCTTGAACGCAGAGATGAAACCATTGGTGATGTGATTTCACGGGCGGGCGGATTGAATAAATTCGGTGCCATAGAAAATGCGCAGGTCTTC
>JBDLUN010000096.1:0-3511 GCA_039805245.1 Bacteroidota bacterium | reverse complement strand
GTATATTAAAAATTTAAACGATTGCTGATGATGCTTCCTCGGCTGAAATGAATTCATCGGTAAGGCTTACTGGGGGTTCTGCCTCTTCAAATTCTTTCAATTTTTCATGGAACCCCTTGCTGTCTTTGATGATGGCTACGCGGGCGCTGCGCACGAATTCAATGAGACCATAAGGAGCGAGCACTTCAATGAGTTTATCGGTTTCTGCCCTTTGCCCTGTGGTTTCAAAGATGGTGTAATCTTTGGTGATGGCAACAACACGAGCACCATAGCTGCGCAGCAACCTTTCAACTTTTATTTTCTCCGCAACGATGTCGGTCGGAACCTTGTACAAGGCAAGCTCCTGCCAGATTATTTCATCTTTTGTATTGTAGTAGGCCTTCAGTACATCAACCTGTTTTTCAATCTGCCGCACAATCTTTCTGACTGTTTCTTCTGTCTCGGTAATCACAATATTGAAGCGGTGAATGCTTTCAATCTCAGAAGGCGAGGTATTCAGGCTTTCGATATTGATCTTTCTTCTGGAGAACATGATGGCAATCCTGTTCAGCAGGCCAACCTGGTTTTCGGTATAGATCGTTAGTGTATATTCCTGTTTCATGATGCTTATTTTAATCTGATTTCACTGACACCGCAGCCTTGTGGTACCATGGGAAAAACATTGTTTTCCTTCCCAACAAAAACTTCAAGCAGATAGGCCCCTTTGTGGTTGAGCATGGTTGCAAGTGCACCCTGAAGGTCTTCCCGCTTTGAAATCGAATTGCCTTCAATCCTGTATCCTTTGGCAACGGCGACGAAGTCAGGACTTTCTATATCCACAAAAGAATACCTTCTTTCATGGAACAACTGCTGCCATTGCCGCACCATGCCCAAAAACCGGTTGTTCAGAATCAGTATTTTGACATCGATGTTGTTTTGCATGATGGTACCCAATTCCTGAATGGTCATTTGCACACCGCCATCACCAATGACTGCCACAACAGTTCTGTCTTTGGCACCATACTTGGCCCCCATGGCAGCAGGCAGTGCAAATCCCATTGTACCAAGTCCACCGGACGTAACGTTACTTTTCGACTGGTTGAATTTGGCATACCGGCAAGCAACCATCTGATGCTGGCCTACGTCGGTTACAATGATGGCATCGCCGTTGGTGAGTTCATTCAATTGGAAAATGACTTCTCCCATAGTCAGGATATCAGTAGTAGGATGGAGCTCATCATGGATGACTGCCTCATCTTCTTTTTGCATACAATCCGCAAAGCGGGATACCCATGCGCTGTGATCTTTTTTGTTGAGGAGTGAGGTGATCAGGGGAAGGGATTCTTTGCAATCGCCCCATACCGGAACATCTGCCTTGACATTCTTGTCGATTTCTGAAGGGTCTATATCCAAGTGGATGACTTTTGCCTGCTTGGCATATTTGTCAAGCCTTCCGGTTACCCTGTCGTCAAAGCGCATGCCAACGGCTATGAGCACATCGCATTCATTGGTGAGTACGTTCGGCCCATAATTGCCGTGCATGCCAAGCATGCCCACATTGAGGGGATGGTCTGTTGGCAGGGCACTCAAGCCGAGGATGGTCCAGGCTGCAGGAAGACCACCTTTCTCAATGAATTGCTTGAATTCACGCTCAGCTTTACCGAGGATGACACCCTGCCCGAATATGACCAATGGCCTTTCAGCCTGGTTGATCATCTCTGCTGCAGCTTTGATGTATTCCTTGCGGATGATCGGTTTGGGTCTGTAGCTGCGAATATGGTTGCACTTGGTATAGCCGCTGTATTCGAACTGCTGAATCTGTGCATTTTTGGTGATATCTATCAACACCGGACCAGGCCTGCCGCTGCCGGCTATGTAAAATGCTTTGGCTATAACCGCTGGAATTTCATTGGCATCGGTTATCTGATAGTTCCATTTTGTAACGGGTGTGGTGATGTTGATGACATCCGTTTCCTGAAATGCATCGGTTCCGAGTAAGTGGGCAAATACTTGTCCGGTAATGCATACCAACGGTGTAGAGTCAATCATTGCATCAGCCAAACCGGTAACCAGGTTGGTTGCACCAGGACCGCTGGTGGCAAAAACCACGCCTGTTCTTCCGGATGTTCTCGCATAGCCTTGGCCTGCATGGATACCGCCCTGTTCATGTCTGACGAGGATATGTTCCAGCTTGTCGCGGTAGTCATAAAGCGCATCATAAATGGGCATGATGGCACCTCCGGGATAACCGAAAATCGTATCAACACCTTCAGCAACCAAGGCTTTCATGAGTGCTTCACCTCCGGAAATCGTTGTTGCAACGGTTTCTGATACGGCAGGGGTGGGGATGGTTTCTGTTTGCATGTTAATTGGTTTATTTGTCAGTAATGCAACCTTCTGCTGCTGTTGTTACCTGTTTGGCATATTTGTAAAGGATTCCTTTGGTAACACCAAGTGGTGGTTGTTTCCATTCAGCCCTTCTTTTGGCCAATTCAGCGTCATCCAACATCACGTTGATGGTGTTTTTGTTGGCGTCTATTTCGATGATATCATTATCATTGACCAGGGCTAAGCCACCGCCATCAAAGGATTCTGGAGTGATATGGCCAACCACAAATCCATGGGTTCCTCCGCTGAAGCGGCCGTCAGTAATCAGGGCAACATCTTTGCCCAAACCTGCTCCGATGATGGCAGAAGTGGGTTTCAACATTTCAGGCATACCGGGTGCACCTTTAGGGCCAACATAGCGGATGACAACCACATCACCTTTTTGCACACGTCCTGAGCTGATGCCTTCTATCAATTCCTTTTCGCCATTGAAAACCCTGGCTGGACCAGAAAAACGCTCGCCTTCTTTTCCGCTGATTTTGGCAACACTACCACCTGTTGCGATATTGCCGTACAATATTTGCAAATGGCCAGTTGTTTTGAGCGGATTTTCAAGGGGTTTGATAATTTGCTGGTTGTCGAATTCCAACTCCGGAACTCCCTCAAGGTTTTCTGCAACGGTTTTTCCGGTAACGGTGATGCAATCTCCATGAATGAAACCCTTTTTCAAGAGGTATTTCATCACCAAAGGAACACCACCAATATTGTGGAGGTCTTCCATCAGGTATTTTCCACTGGGCTTGAAGTCAGCAATAACAGGTGTTTTGTCGCTTGTAGCTTGCACATCATCCTGTGTCAGGGTGATGCCTACGCTATGGGCCATGGCAATCATGTGCAAAACAGCATTGGTTGAGCCACCAAGTGCAACGATAACCGTCAGGGCATTTTCAAATGCCTTTTTGGTCATGATGTCACTAGGCTTGATATCTTTTTCCAAGAGCAGTCTGATGGCCTTGCCAGCAGTCCTGCATTCCTCTTTTTTGGATTCACTCAAGGCAGGGTTGGAAGAAGAGTAGGGCAGACTCATACCCAGGGCTTCAATCGCAGAGGCCATGGTGTTGGCTGTGTACATGCCTCCGCAGGCGCCTGCACCCGGACAACTGTGCATGACAATTCCTTTGAAGTCCGATTCATCGAGCTGACC
>JBDLUN010000095.1:0-6154 GCA_039805245.1 Bacteroidota bacterium | reverse complement strand
CAGCAAAAGGTCTCATGAGATTCCTTTCCAAAATCCTTATCCCGGCATTGCCTATTTTCTCCATAGGAACACCACTCAGCATGGAAGAGAATGCTTCCATAAGCAGCGATGCAAAAAGCCTTACGGTCTTTTTTTGCCCTGCGGGTATGGGAATGGCCACCACTTTTTCGGGTAACCCATTGACAATCATGGTAATAAGCCCATTGTCAGGCAAACCCAAAATCTGGTTCTGGTGCCTGACCAGTAACAAATGATCCGCATTGTTGTCGAATGCGTTGACCAATATCAAATGAAAAGTTTCCGGAGGAAAAGCAGAAAATATCATTTTACATACATACGCTGCCTGCATGGCATTGTAGGGGATGATATCATGTGTGATATCCAAGATGGTAAACCCGCTGTTGAGTTTATGCATTTCGCCCTTTACCGCCCCCACCATGTGGTCAGTTGTACCGAAATCGCTGGTGAAGGTTAGTAGCGGCATTTAAGCTTTAGTTGAGAGTTGAGAGTTGAAAGAGACATGTTGAGGTTGCCTACCGAAGGTAGAAACTAAGATACTTTTATACTCACTTCACCAACTTGCCATGCTTGAAGTAAAACATCCTCACCAGCTTATCAGTGAGCGCCGGAAAGAACTTATTCAGAAAAACAGTCTGCTTGCCCTGAAAGGTCATGACAACAGTTCGCTTTCGTTGTGCTATTCCCGCAATTATTAAACGGGCACATTCACTTGCACTCATCATTTTCCCTTCATCCATCGGCGTTGCACCCTGTTTCTTCCCTTCCTTGTCTAATGCACTGAACCGGATTCGGGAAGCTGTGAAACCCGGACTAACCCACATGACATGTACTCCCGTATCAACCAACTCGGTTTTAATGGACTCCAAAAAACCCTGAACAGCAAATTTGGATGCGGAATATCCGCTACGACCGGGCAATCCCCTATAACCGGCAATGGAAGAAACACCAGCGATAACACCTTTAGACTTGATCAGATGAGGTAATGCATAGGATGTACAGTATAATGTGCCGTTGAAATTCACTTCCATCACTTTGCGGATGACCGGGATCATGGTTCGACTCCCCTCTTCCAACAAGCCGCGCATGGAAATCCCAGCATTATTAATCAGGATATCGATGCCGCCATACATATTAACCACAGACTCAACCAACCGCTGGCAATCCTTTTCAACTGAAACATCAGCATTCAGCACACAAAGGCTACTACCCTTCGGGGCTTCAGCTTCCAGCTCCAGTATTTTAGCCTGATTTCGACCACAGGTTACCACATTCGCCCCTGCCTGAAGATACTGCATGACCAACTCACGGCCAATGCCGTCAGTGCCGCCAGTAATGAGGATGGTTTTGTTTCGGACTGAATTCATACAACAAAAATAAAATAAAAAAGCCACCTTTTTCAAGGCGGCTTTTTCAGGAAGTGAACCCGCTGGGACTCGAACCCAGGGCCCATACATTAAAAGTGTATTGCTCTACCAACTGAGCTACGAGTTCAACCCTCTCCGTAATCGGGAGTGCAAAAATAATGGGTTTTTTATTTCCAACAAAATCAATTTAAGAACTACTTTTGTTTTTTATAAAAAAAGAGGAAATATGACATTTAACAGGATCAACAACATCGTTGGATGGATTGTGACATTCATTGCCTGCTCCGTTTACATCATGACAGCTGAAGCAGGCGGAAGTCTGTGGGATTGTGGCGAATTCATCAGCTCTTGTTTCAAATTACAAATCCCCCACCCACCAGGAGCACCTCTATTCGTGATTCTGGGCCGAGTCTTTATCATTCTGTTTGGCGATAATCCTCTGACTGCAGCAAAGGCTGTTAATGTCATGAGCGCATTGGCCAGTGGTTTCACCATTACATTTCTTTTTTGGACCATCACGCACTTTGCCAGAAAAATTGTTCAAGTAGGTTCAGCAGCCCTGACCGCCCAACAGATTTTCACCATCATGTCTGCAGGTGTTGTTGGCGCCCTTGCCTACACATTCAGCGACAGCTTCTGGTACAGTGCTGTAGAAGGCGAAGTATATGCACTCTCCTCCTTCTTCACCGCATTGGTATTTTGGATGATGCTGAAGTGGGAACATAATGCTGACCAGCCGGGAGCTGATAAATGGATTATCCTGATCTTTTTTATGATGGGATTGTCCATTGGCGTACACCTGCTGAATCTCCTGACGATTCCAGCAATTGTTATGGTGTATTATTATAAGCGATTCAAAGTAACCACCAAAGGCACCATTTGGGCATTTATCATTGGCTGTATTATTACCGGCGTAGCCCAAAAAGCAGTGATTCAATATACCATCAAAGCAGCAGGACGATTTGATGTATTCTTCGTAAACTCTCTCAACCTGCCTTTCTTCTCAGGGTTCATCTTCTTTTTTGTCTTGCTCTCTGTTGCTATCTACCTTGGTTTCAGATATGCCAATTCAGCTAATGTAAAAGTCAACCCCCATTTCCTGAGGTTGTCCCTTTGGAGCTTTGTATTCATGTTGCTGGGCTACTCTACATACATCACCACCATGATCAGGTCTGCTGCCAATCCTGCCATCGACATGTACAATGTTGATAACCCGATGAGCTTGGAAGGATACCTGGGTCGCGAACAATATGGTGATTTCCCTTTGTTGTACGGACAGGTTTTCACTGCAAAACCCATCGACTACAAGGAAGGCGAAATGAAATACGCCAAGGGTAAAGACAAGTATTTGGAATTGGGCAGGTCTCAAAGCCCTGTGTATGACGCTGCAGATAAAATGCTGCTCCCTCGCGTGTGGGATGGCAGCAATGATCAGGGACATGCCACTTTCTATCAGCGCTGGCTGAATTTGGAAGATGGTGAGGCCCCCACCATGGCAAATAATATCAGCTGGGCCATGAGCTACCAGATTGGGTGGATGTACCTCCGCTATTTTGGATGGAATTTTATCGGTAAACAGAATGACATCCAGGGCTTTGGAAACAAACGTGATGGCAACACGCTTACCGGCATCAACGGCGTTGACAATGCATTGCTTGGCGACCAAAGCAAACTCCCAACCAACATCAGGGAAAACAAAGCCAACAACAAACTTTTTGCTTTACCCTTCATCCTGGGAATTCTCGGGATCATGTACCAATACAAGCAAGACAGAAAAGGCTCCTTCGTCTCATTCCTGCTGTTTTTCTTTACTGGCTTGGCCATTGTTTTCTACCTGAATCAGGCCGGGAACCAACCGCGTGAACGTGATTATGCCTATGTGGGATCTTTTTATGCTTTCGCCATTTGGATAGGTTTGGGTGTGATGCAAATCAAAGATTGGTTGTCTAGATTCACCGGCCAATCCATCGCCAATGGTGCAGCAGCACTGGTATGTCTACTCGCTGTTCCTGTGTTGATGGCTGCTGAAGAGTGGGACGACCACGACAGAAGCAAAAAACAACTGGCTCGCGACCTTGCCAAAAACTACCTGGAAAGCTGTGCCCCCAATGCCATCCTTTTCTCATTTGGCGATAATGATACTTATCCGCTTTGGTATGCCCAAGAAGTGGAAGGCATCAGGAAAGATGTACGTGTCATCAATTACTCGCTGATGGGTATCGACTGGTATATCAACCAAATGCGTTACAAGGTGAATGAAAGTGCCCCTATTGACGTTATTTGGAGTCAGGAACAAATTGAAGGTGGCAAGCGCGACTATATACGCTTCTTTGAGAAGGCCGGTATATCTGACCAAAACAGGTATGTCGACCTCTACAGCCTCATGCATGACTTTATTGGCAGTGATGATCAAGCTGCACAGCTTCAAATGCAGGACGGCACCTGGATGAATTATCTCCCTGTCAAGAAAGTGAGTGTTCCTGTTGATACCGCACTGGTAAGAAAAAATGGTACTGTTGAACCGGGCGACCAGCTGCAAACTGAAATACGTTTTGAAATCCCCAAAGATCTGTTGCTTAAAAATGATATGGCTGTTCTCAATATCATCGCAGCCAACAAATGGAACAGACCCATTTACTTCACCTCACCATTTGGTGAATTGGGTTTCACAAAGCATTTGCGTGCTGAAGGCCAGTGTTTCAGACTCGTTCCAGTAGAAGGGCAAAACATGATTAACAGCAGGGCATCATACGAGGCATTGAAAAACAAGTTTGCCTTTGGCAGTGCCAATATTCCTGGCGTCTATTTCGATGAAGAAAACAGAAGGCACCTGATTGGCATCAGACAATCCTTTGCGGAAGCTGCCAATCAGCTTGCCTTGGAAGGTCAGCAGGAAAAAGCAAAGGAATTGTTGAATTTGGCAGACAAGAACATGTTGGCTGAGAATTTCCCATATGCTATGGTAAGCAGACAAAACCAGCACAATACAGCCACGGTGCAATTTTTGGAAGCAGCTTTTAAAGCCGGCGACAAAAAATTGGCAGCCAAAGTTGGTGCAGCATTGAAAAAAGATATAGAAGAACAACTGGCCTACTATGCTTACATCGGCAAAATGTCTGTTCCAGAATTGATTCAGGGCGTGCAAGACATCATGTCGAACAAGGCAGACAACCTGTCGAATGAGCAAAGACAGATGTTCTTGGAAATCAGGCAAGCCATCATCATTCAAGAATACATGAGAGGATTAGAGGCAATGAATAAATAATCAGATCCTTTACCATAAAAGGGTTGTGCTGTTGAAATCAAAACAGCACAACCCTTTTCTTTTATTCGATTTCATCAGAGCTAAACATGCTTCCCATCAGGTCACGAAACTCGACTTTCTCTGACAGAATTTTCTTGCTGATCAAAGAGTGTGCACTCAATCCGTACAACACCAATTCCATGAGTAATCCTTTATGCTTTCCTGTTGCCTTGGGATAATGGGCCAATACCAGTTCAGACAAGCCATCTACTGTTTGCAGTAATTTCACCCGATCATTGTCTTTGAGGTGAAACAGCATATCAATGCGGTTGCCCAAGTCGAACCACTGGGTAATGTTCCGATAAGGGCTTTGTGCAGGATTTTCCTTGTTGCGCTTCTTTTTGAATGCTTCAGGATCAGGAAAATATTGCAGAAATACGTGACGGATGGCCTTTTCCAACAAGTTTACACTCACCTGATAGGGGCCTTCTTGCTCACCTTCATATACCAATTCAATCTTTCCCGTGATAGCCGGAATGATGCCCTGCAGGTCACTCATCCAGATTTGGGTGCTCTTCTCCTTGTTGATCAGCGCCCTTCTTTCAGCGGCACTGTAAGCATTTTCCAGCGCCGCGATGGTCAACCTTGCTGAAACACCACTCTTCTGGTCTACAAATTCACTGGATCGGGCTTCAAAGGCAATTTGTTCGATGATACGGGCAACCATATCACTTTGATCAACCATTTTTTCCTGTGCCTGATGAATCGCAGCCTCTTGAGCAGTAATGCTAAGGGCGGCCTCTACTGATTTGGGATAGTGTGTCAGAATCTGACTTTCTATCCTGTCTTTCAATGGCGTTACAATGGAACCCCGGTTTGTATAATCTTCCGGGTTTGCTGTAAAGACAAAAACAATATCCAAGGGCATACGCAATTTGAAACCACGAATCTGGATATCCCCTTCCTGCAAAATATTGAAAAGTGCTACCTGGATTCTGGCTTGCAAATCGGGCAATTCATTGATGACAAAAATGCACCTGTTGCTCCTGGGAATGATACCGTAATGGATGACACGTTCGTCAGAGAAATTCAATTTCAGATTTGCTGCCTTTACAGGATCGATGTCGCCTATGAGATCGGCAACAGAAACATCTGGTGTTGCCAACTTTTCTCCATAACGTTCACTGCTGTGCAGCCATTCAATCGGCATATCGTCCCCCAAGGTTTCCACCTGTTTTTTGCCATAACTTGATATGGGAAGAAAAGGATCGTCATGGATATCACTGCCTGCAATAAAGGGGATGTATTCATCTAACAGTTCCGTCATGAGCCTGGCCATGCGTGTCTTGGCCTGACCCCGTAAGCCCAGAAAAAGCATATTGTGTCTGGATAATATGGCCCTTTCCGTATCAGGAATTACCGTATCCTCATATCCAATGATACCGGGAAAGCGCTCCTCTCCCAGTTGCATTTTCCGGATCAGATTTTCCCGCATTTCTTCTTTGATACTCCTGGATTTATATCC
>JBDLUN010000094.1:0-7133 GCA_039805245.1 Bacteroidota bacterium | reverse complement strand
CAACTTCATAACAGAAATCGTAGCCACTTTCATTTTTATGTTTTCCATCCTCCATATTCAAAAAGGGGAGATGAAGCTCGGTGCACTGGATTCCCTGCCTGTAGCCTTGCTCGTATTGGGCATTGGCCTGAGTATGGGTGGACCAACAGGATACTCGATCAATCCAGCCCGTGATTTGGGCCCCCGTATCATGCATGCTTTGTTACCCATCAGGCACAAAGGTGCAAGCGATTGGTCTTACGCTCCAATACCTGTATTGGGTCCAGTTGCCGGAGCAGTCTTGGCTGCCTTGCTGTATACTCAGCTGCAGTAGTTTGCAGTCTTCCTGAAAAAATTTGCTTGCCGATTTTTCCAATCCATGCATCCTGCTTACCTTTGCGGCCTGAAATCGACTTTTATCCATTTCAAACAATAAACATGTCTAATAGAGGTAAAATCAAACAGGTCATCGGTGCGGTAGTTGACGTACATTTCGACGGTCAACTTCCTGAAATCTATAACGCCCTGGAATTGCAACGCGAAAACGGCGACAAGCTTGTTATGGAGGTGCAACAGCACCTTGGAGAGGACAGTGTCCGTTGCGTAGCCATGGACGGTACGGAAGGCCTCGTAAGGGGAACTGAAGTGACCGATACCGGAAGGGCCATATCCATGCCAACCGGAGATGGCATCAATGGCCGTCTGTTTAATGTAACCGGTGATCCTATTGACGGATTGCCAGCAGTTTCGAAGGAGAATGGCCGCGCGATTCATGCCAAACCTCCCAAGTTTGAAGACCTCAGTACAGCTACAGAAGTTTTGTTCACCGGTATCAAGGTAATCGACCTGATCGAGCCTTACGCCAAGGGTGGTAAAATTGGACTTTTCGGTGGTGCAGGTGTGGGTAAAACCGTATTGATCCAGGAATTGATCAACAATATTGCTAAAGGATACGGTGGACTTTCTGTATTTGCCGGTGTTGGTGAAAGGACCCGCGAAGGGAATGATCTGTTGAGAGAAATGATTGAAGCTGGCATCATGAAATATGGTGACGACTTCAAACACAGCATGGAAGAAGGTGGATGGGATTTGGATAAGGTGGATATGGAAGGTTTGAAAGATTCCAAAGCAACATTCGTATTCGGTCAGATGAACGAACCTCCCGGAGCCCGTGCTAGGGTTGCGTTGAGTGGATTAACCATCGCAGAGTATTTCCGTGATGGGGATGGTGAAGGCAAAGGAAAGGATATCCTTTTCTTCGTAGATAATATCTTCCGTTTCACCCAAGCTGGATCAGAAGTGTCAGCGCTGCTTGGCCGTATGCCATCAGCGGTGGGATATCAACCTACACTGGCTACAGAAATGGGTCTGATGCAAGAAAGGATCACTTCTACAAGAAACGGTTCAATCACCTCCGTTCAGGCGGTTTACGTTCCTGCGGATGACCTGACCGATCCGGCACCTGCAACAACTTTTGCCCACTTGGATGCTACCACGGTATTGAGCCGTAAGATTGCTGACTTGGGTATCTATCCTGCGGTTGACCCGTTGGATTCAACCTCCAGGATTCTGACGCCTATGATTGTTGGTGAAGCCCACTACAACTGTGCCAACAGGGTTAAATTGATTCTCCAGCGTTACAAAGAACTGCAGGATATCATTGCCATCTTGGGTATGGATGAACTGAGTGACGAAGACAAACTCACCGTATCCCGTGCAAGAAGGGTGCAACGTTTCCTCAGCCAGCCTTTCCACGTAGCAGAGCAGTTCACCGGTCTCAAAGGTGTTTTCGTTGACATCAACGATACCATCCGCGGATTCAACATGATCATGGACGGTGAGGTGGATGAGTATCCTGAAGCGGCTTTCAACCTCGTTGGAACCATTGAGGATGCCATTGAGAAAGGTAAGAAAATGATGGCTGCAGCCAAGGGTTAATCAAAACACGCAACTACATGCAGATTGAAATATTGACTCCAGAGAAAAAGCTTTTTGCAGGCGACATCTATGGTGTGCAGCTTCCCGGTGTCAGCGGTTCTTTTGAAGTGCTTGATAAACACGCACCTATGGTGAGTGCATTGGGCAATGGTGTGGTAAAGATTCTGTTGGATAAAAGCGGTAAGAACAATAACGCCTACAACATCAAAGGTGGCTTTGTGGAAGTATTCAACAACAAGGTTACCGTGTTGCTCGAAGGAGCTTCAGAAGCATAACCAACTGCATTACGATTTAAATAAAAAGGGGACCATTTGGCCCCCTTTTTTTATTTAAGTCTTGTACCCTTTTTAATGGAATACCCTAACATAATCTACAAACATCCACTGCGGGAAATAAGTCGAGCTGTTTGGCGCGCCAGGCCAGTTGCCGCCTACAGCAACATTGAAGAGAAAAAAGAATTTATCATTGAATGGGTTGGTAGCTCCACCCAATTCACTGGCTAGGAATTCGCCAATCAGTTTATCGTCTATAAGCATCCGCATTTTGTCGGCCTCCCAAACCAGTGAATACACGTGAAACTCATCAGGGAGCGGGGAGCTGTTGATAAATGATTTAGAGATATTACGTGGATTGTTGCCGGATTTGAAGTGGATGGTTGAATATACTTTCGTTACATCATGTCCAAGAAATTCCATGATATCAATTTCACCGCAGGTAGGCCATCCGGCGGTGGGGAAATTGTCCCCAAGCATCCACAAAGCAGGCCAGATGCCTTGGCCTTTGGGTAGTTTGGCTCTGATGTCGATCCGACCGAATTTAAAGGACTGCTTGCCCATGGTGGTTAGGCGACTGGAGGTGTAATTTTTGCCTCCGCGGCTTTCCTTCCGGGCTTCAATAATCATCTTGCCGCCAGCAAAAATGAGGTTATCGCCTTCTGTGTAATATTCGAGTTCGTTATTGCCCCATCCACAGTTTCCCTTCTGGCAGCCATCACCAATATCGTAGTTCCAATTGGAAGGGTTGAGTCCACTGCCTTCAAATTCGTCGGCCCAAACCAGTGTTTTGCCGGGGTAAGTGTTTGGTGTAGTGTATCCTGCTTCGTTAATGGGAATCCTGGTATCATCATTTTCAATAGTTCCCGTTGCAAAACCGCTCGGTATGATGCAGTTGACAGGGTCTGATACGTAAAGCTGGAAATCATCGGTGCCCTCTTTGATATCATCGGTGACAATGCTAACCGTCAAAGTCTTTTTGGTTTCGCCCGGCGCAAATGTCACCCGCTGGTCGATAGCGGTAAAGTCTTCCCCGCTTTTGGCGAAAACATCTTTCGTTACCACTTTTACACTTACTTCCTTGGCAGAAGCCTGGCTTAGACTGAATGTAAATTCCATGCTTCCTCCGCCACTATTACCCTCTGGTTTCTGAACGTCAGCAACAAATAAAGATGGGGTTGTCTCGGGTGTACCGCCTCCAGTGGTTTCCTTCTTGCATTGCATGAAAAAGACCGCAGTGCACATCAATATCGCATATCTTTTAATCACTTTGAAAAATTTGCATCGAATATAAAACATGGGATTGAAAGTAGTTCCTTTCGTTTAATTTCGGGCTCATAATTAACATTCCATCGTGACCAAGCAAGAAACCCTGCGCAGGCCTGCCATTTCCGTTTATTTCTTTTTTCTGGGAATGGTTTTCTCCAGTTGGGCCTCCCGGATTCCCGATATCAAAGACCGCTTCAATCTGAATGAAGCGGAATTGGGAAGCCTTTTATTTATGTTGCCCATTGGGGCTTTGGCGGCATTGCCAGCTTCAGGATGGATGGTGCACCGGTGGGGCAGCAGGCAGGTTAGTGCTGTAGTCCTTTTTGTATACGGGCTTTTTCTAATGGCCATTGGCATATCCAACAGTATTGCTATACTTTCCGCTGTTCTTTTTCTTTTCGGGTTCCTCGGCAACCTGGCTAATATTGCCATGAATGCACAGGGCATAGCTATCCAGCAGGTTTTGGGGAAGCCCATCCTTTCCAGCTTGCATGCCATGTGGGGACTTGGGGCTTTTGCTGCTGCGGCACTCAGTGGGTGGATGATGAACCTGGATATAGCTCCTGCAGGCCATTTTGCTGTGGTCGGGGGGGTGGCAGGAATGTCAGCTATCGTTTTTTATTTCTTTTTGGTGCCTGATGCCGCTAGTTCAGCAGAATCCCAAAAGGTTTTTGCGCTGCCTCGTGGAGAATTGCTTTTGCTCGGTTTGATCTGCTTTTGTGTGGCCATGTCTGAAGGGGCAATGGCCGACTGGAGTTCATTGTACTACCGGCAGGTGGTCAATGCGCTGCATACATCCAGTACAGCAGGGTATACCGCATTTGCTTTGTGTATGACCGTGGGCAGGTTTGCAGGCGACAGGTTGCTCCAATTGCTTTCGCATGCACAATTGTTGAAGTTGAATGGGCTTTTTATTCTGTCTGGGATCGCGCTGGCATTGGCTTTTCCGATAAAATGGATCGTTATCCTTGGATTTGCTATGGTTGGTTTGGGTGTTTCTTGCGTTTTTCCTATTGTGTATATGCTTGCCGCCCGGAACAGGTCGATGTCGCCTTCTGCTTCCCTGGCTGCCGTTAGCAGTGTTGGTTTTACCGGTTTCCTGCTGGGCCCACCTATGATTGGTTTTGTAGCTGAGGAAATAGGATTGCGCTTGTCATTATGGATTGTTGCTGTCTTAGGACTGTTTATTGCCATCATGGCCAGTCGGGTGAAAGCTTCAGTTGAATGAAGGATCCAAGGGGTAATTGATCATCGGCAGGTATTCTTTGCCCAATTCCCTAACGGCATCCTTCCAAATGGATTGTATGTCTTCGTGAAAGATCAGGGAAGCGTCTCCTGGAATGCAAAGCCAGCTTTTTTCTTTCAATTCATCATCCAATTGTGATGGATCCCAGCCTGCATAACCGAGGTAAAAACGGATGACATCCTCTTTGATTTCCCCATCCCTGACCAAAGCCGACATAATATCAAAGTCGCCTCCCCAATATACACCGTCGGCCACATGTTGGCCACCGGGTATGAGGTTGGGGATCGTATGTAAGAAATGTATTTTGTCCCTGCCTACAGGGCCTCCGTCAAATACGGGCAGAAAGCTGTCACCTGTGTCTGTCAGGTAGTATCCCAAAGGGTCACCTGTGTCTTTGTTGATTGTGATGCCCAAGGTGCCTTCCAGGTCATGTTCGCAAATAAAAACGACCGAACGCTGAAAGTTGACGTCTTTTAGGAATGGTTCGGCAATCAGCAATATGCCTTTTTCCACGGTTTGCATTCTCTAATATAGCCAATATTAATCTTAATCCTGCGTTAAATAGACGCTTTATCCTTATTTTGAGGGTCAGGGAACTTATTTTTGTCGTCCAATGAAAAAACTATTCTCACTCATTACGGTGCTCATCACCCTTTCGTTGATTGGGATCATCGTAATCCAGTATTCATGGTTGAAAAATATCATTAAAATCCAGCGAGACAGGATAGCCGATAAAGTGGAGATGGTGGAATATGAGGTGGTTGAGGCACTTGTAGAGGAAAAATTACAGTATACGCCCAATCTGCCAGCAGAAGTGCTGCCCCAGGGGGCCCAGGATCAGATTCGGGAGATGTTGGCCAATCATTCCTTGGCCGACCAATTTTCGGTGCAAGACATCAACAAACGGATAGAGAAGGCATTTGCAGATAATGATCTGGAAGGGGCGAAATTCCAGTTTGCCGTATTCTCCAATGCCAACACCAGTGGTGTGGACATGCAATCGCCGGAATTTGAGAAGCACTATGAACTGTCTACTAAAGATTCCGTCAATTATGCCATCCATAACTGGCCATTGGTCAATCTCACCGGTGATGAAATGATGTCCTTGGCACCGGATGAAAGGCTTGTGCTTATCACTTATGATATGCAGGATTTTGTCATGAGGTCGGTTAGCTGGATGATCGCGATAGCAGTCCTTTTTACCCTCATCATCATCGCAGCATTTTACCTCACCATCAGGACTATCCTCACCCAGAAAAAGCTCAGTGAGATGAAGACTGACTTCATCAATAATATGACCCATGAGTTGAGAACTCCTCTTGCCACCATTTCCATTGCGGTAGACACCCTGAAAAACGAGAAGATCATCGGTAACAGGGAACAGTTGCTTGCCATCGGGCAGGTAATTAAGACAGAGAATGCCCGGATGAATACACAGGTTGAACAGATCTTGCAGGCAGCCCAGCTGGATATCAATCAGGTATTGAAAGACAAGAAGGACCTTCATGTTCATGAGGTCTTGCAGAAAATTGATGATAAGTTTTCTTTACAGGTTGCTGAAAAGCAGGCAACCATCAGGTATAAGCTGGATGCTGAGCAAGACCTGGTTTCAGGCCATCCTGTTCATTTTGTGAACATGATCAGCAACCTCATTGATAATGCCCTCAAGTATTCCAAAGAGGACGTATTACCTGAAATCGAAGTGTCTACAATCAACCGGAAGAATAAAATCATCATTACTGTCAACGACAATGGCATTGGGATGACTAAAGATACCCTTTCCCGGATTTTTGATAAGTTCTACAGGGCCCATACGGGCAATGTGCATGATGTCAAAGGTTTCGGACTCGGACTGAATTACACCCGGAAAATGGTTGAAGCGCATCATGGAACCATTGAAGTGGACAGTACCCTGGGTGTGGGTAGCACCTTTACTATGACTATCCCGCTCAAATGATCAGTTGGTAAGTAGCAAAAGACATCCATCTCCGTAGCTCAGGAACCGGTAATCATTGTCCAGCGCGGTTTGGTAAATGTTTTTCCATTCGTCGCCGACAATCGCTGCAACCAAGAGTAGGAGAGTTGATCGCGGTTGGTGGAAGTTGGTGATCAATCCCTCAGAAACCCTGAATTGATAACCAGGAATAATACAGATACCTGTTTTGCCGCTGATTTTGTTAAGACCCCTTGCTGTCAGATTATCTGCCAATCTTTTAAAAGCCGCAGCCCTGGAAGGCATGGCAGGCTGGACCAATGCCTGATCCTCCCATTGTTGCAGCCACAAGTGTTGGGGATTGGTTTTTTCCGAGTCTTTTTCCAATTTCAGGGCCAGCCAATAAAGGCTTTCAAGTGTGCGCATCGATGTTGTACCAACGGGTATGATGCGCTTGTTTTCGTCTGCTAGGATTTGAATGGTTTTGATATCCACT
>JBDLUN010000093.1:0-8860 GCA_039805245.1 Bacteroidota bacterium | reverse complement strand
CCCGAACTGCCACAACTCGGAGAAACTATCAGAAATCTCTATTACCACGTCTGCATGTGGTTTTCCATGATGATCCTTTTCACCGTCTCGGTGATTCACAGCATCAAATACCTGCGCAAAGGTGACTACACCCATGATGTGAAAGCAAGGTCTTATGCCGGTGTTGGTACCTACATGGGTATTCTCGGCTATGCAACCGGTGCCATTTGGGCAAGCTATACCTGGGCAGACCCGAACAACCCCGCATATGCATCTTTCGGTTCAATCATGCGTGAGCCCAAATTGATTGGTGCAGCCATTGCCTTGCTCATTTATGGGGCATACTTCATCTTGAGAAGCTCCATCAACGACATGGATCAACGTGCCAGGGTGAGTGCGGTATACAACATCTTTGCTTATGCCATGCTATTCCCAACCATCTGGATTATCCCACGATTGCTGCCCAGCTTGCATCCAGGACAGGAAGGTAATCCTGCATTGAATTTCAATGACATTGATGCCCGCATGCGGATGGTTTTTTACCCAGCGGTAATCGGTTGGACCCTTCTCGGTGCATGGATCGCAACCATTAAGATCAGATACACAATTTTACTAGAAAAAAAATGGAACAACAATGAAAAATAGCATCCTCTCCCTCCTCTTTGTACTTTTCGCTTCACTCGTTCAGGCACAGCAAACTGCCGAAACCAGCCCAATGGCGTTCGATATGAGAAGCAACGGCAAAATCTATGTGGTAGTGGCAGTTTTGCTCACCATCATGATCGGATTGATTCTTTATGTCATTAATGTCGATAAAAAAATCACCAAACTCGAAAAGGAATAAAGAACCTTTGTAGCTTTGCGATGTTAGAAATTATCTAAAAAATCGATTGCTATGAATCCAGAATACAGTTTTTTTGACGCCGTTTGCAAAAGTTTTGATAAAGCTTCAAAATTCACTTCTTTTGACGCTGGCATACTAGAGCAAATCAAGCAGTGCAATAGCGTACTTAGAATGCATTTTCCTGTCAAGATTGGTGACAAAATTGAAGTCATCAAAGCATACAGGGTTCAGCACTCTCACCACAAGCAACCCTGCAAGGGCGGCATCCGTTTCAGTGAAATGGTGAACCTGGATGAAGTGATGGCCTTGGCAGCACTGATGACTTACAAATGCGCTATCGTTGATGTTCCCTTTGGTGGTGCAAAAGGCGGAATAAGTATTGACCCCAAAAAATACTCCGCTTATGACCTGGAAAAAATAACAAGGAGGTACACCAGCGAGCTCATCAAAAAGAAATTCATCGGCCCCGGCGAAGATGTTCCTGCTCCCGACTATGGAACAGGTGAACGGGAAATGGCTTGGATCTTGGATACGTATATCGCCATGCATCCAGGTGAAATCGATTCACTGGCCTGCGTAACCGGCAAACCGGTGAGTCAGGGTGGTGTTCGAGGCAGGCGGGAAGCCACCGGTCTGGGTGTATTTTACGGCATCAGGGAAGTCTGCAACAACGCAGCTGTCATGCAGCGGGTAGGACTGCCTGAGGGTATTCCAGGAAAGAAAGTGATTGTGCAAGGACTTGGCAATGTCGGTTACCACGCAGCAAAGTTTTTCCAGGAAAATGGAGCGTTGGTGGTTGGGTTGGCAGAATACGAAGGGTCCATTTACAATGCTGAAGGACTGGATGTTGAAGCTGTTTTCCAACACCGGAAATCAACCGGCTCCATCTTGAATTTTCCAGGCGCAACCAATTTCAAAAAGAATACCGACGCGCTTGAGGCACCATGCGATATCCTGATTCCAGCAGCCTTAGAAAACGTAATCAATGGTGAAAATGCGTCCCGTATACAAGCTAAAATCATCGGTGAAGCGGCCAACGGTCCCCTTACCCCCGAAGCAGACGAAATCCTGATCAGTAAAGGCGCACTGGTTGTACCAGACATGTATCTGAATGCAGGCGGCGTTACTGTTTCCTATTTTGAATGGGTCAAAAACCTCAGCCACGTCCGCTACGGAAGGGTTGAAAAGAGATTCATGGAAAACCAAAATGCAAACTTGGTTTCTCATATCGAAGAAATGACCGGCAAAAAGGTGACAGACATCCAAAAGAAACTGCTTGTGCATGGCCCGGATGAAATTGACTTGGTCAGAAGCGGACTGGAAGACACCATGATCAAAGCCACCAATGAAATCCTGGACTGCTGGTTGCAAAATCCTGAAATCAAAGACATGCGCACTGCCGCATTTGTGGTTGCCATCAATAAAGTTGGCACCAGTTATTCCGAGTTGGGCATATTCCCCTAAAAATCAAATCGTACTTTTATACATTGGAAAGCAGGAAATCCATTCAGGATTTCCTGCTTTTTTTTCGGCTATATGCGATTCTTCGCCGTTGGTTATCATCAGCATGGGAACAGGGATCTCTTGCTGATATGCCAAGACCTGCAGGAGAGCTGAAGCATCTAATCTTGTTACGGGGCTTTTACACTCAATGAGCATCCAAGGACTGTGATTTGCATCGTAAACCAACATATCAAACCGTCTTTTTGTGCCGGCAACCCTGATTTCCTTTTCAAGAGCAATGGCTTGCGCAGGAATTTGATGTGTTTCAATAAGCCAACGCACCACATTTTGTCGCACCCATTCCTCCGGCTGCAAGGCTACCCATTTTTTTCTGACGATATCAAAGATTTGCCGCTGCCCCTGCTGCTCTCTGAACCTGAAATCCGGGGCGGGAAAAATCATCTCAATCATGAGTGCAAAGTAATCAGTAAATTTGTTCTGAAAAAGCGAGATGACAAGCAAAGAAGAAATAGTCAAAAACTGGCTGCCAAGGTACACCGGCATGAGCCTAGAAGACTTCGGATCGTTCATCCTGTTAACCAATTTCAGTAAATATGTTAACCTATTTGCCGAATGGCATCAGGTTGAGGTGATGGGTAAAGACAAACCCATGCAATCCGCTACTGCTGAAGGCATCACCATCATCAATTTCGGCATGGGGAGCCCCACCGCTGCCACTGTCATGGATCTGTTGACTGCCATAGAAACCAAGGCCGTTTTGTTTCTCGGCAAATGCGGCGGTTTGAAAAAAAGAAACAAGATTGGAGACCTCATCCTGCCGATCGCAGCCATCAGGGGTGAGGGTACATCAAACGACTACCTACCAGCAGAAGTGCCTGCATTACCTTCCTTCGCACTTCAGAAAGCCATTTCGACAACGATAAGGGACCATGAGTTAGACTATTGGACGGGAACTGTTTACACCACTAACAGACGGGTGTGGGAACATGATCTTGAATTCAAATCCTATTTGCAACGCATCAGGGCTTATGCCATTGATATGGAGACAGCTACCATATTTTCCGTTGGCTTTGCCAACAAAATTCCTACCGGAGCCCTTTTGCTAGTAAGTGACCAACCCATGATTCCGGAAGGTGTAAAAACGGAGGAAAGCGACCAAAAGGTAACAGGAACCTTTGTTGAGACTCACCTCAAATTGGGTATCGCATCGCTCAAGCAGCTTATCAATAACGGGATGACAGTGAAGCACTTGAAATTTTAATCCGCCTCCTTATATTGGATTTGCGCCACGCCCCCAATATGAGGGGATTTGGTGAAAAATAACTAACTTTGCACACTCAACATGCCAAAACAAATCTGATGCCGTAAGATCAGGTTTGCTGGATAGGACGCCCCTTATAGGGTATCGGGATTTGTTTCAGGCAATAAATTTTTACACGCATGAAGTTATCCCAGTTCAGGTTCGATTTCCCCCTCAATCTCATTGCACAAACACCTGCCAAAAGAAGAGAAGATGCCCGCCTGATGGTTGTCCATAAAGACACAGGCCTAATTGAAAACAAAATGTTCAAGGATGTTTTGGACTATTTTGAGGAAAAGGATGTTTTTGTGGTCAATAACACCAAAGTTTTTCCTGCCAGGATGTATGGCAGAAAAGAAAAAACAGGAGCCAAAATTGAGGTTTTCCTACTCAGGGAACTGAACAAGCAAAACAGGCTTTGGGATGTGATTGTTGATCCGGCGAGGAAAATCCGTGTAGGCAACAAGCTCTATTTTGGAGATGCTGATGAGCTGATAGCAGAAGTAATTGACAATACAACATCAAGGGGACGGACGATCCGCTTTCTTTTTGAAGGAAGCGATGATGAATTCAAGGCCATCCTCAACACCCTTGGTGAAACACCACTGCCCAAATACATCAAACGCAAGCCTGATGAACAGGACAGGGAGCGATACCAAACAGTGTACGCCAAACATGAAGGTGCTGTTGCAGCTCCAACTGCAGGATTACATTTTTCTGTTGAGTTGATCAAACGTTTGGAAATCGAAGGTGTAAGATTTGCAGAAATCACCTTGCACACAGGCCTCGGAACTTTCAGAGCAATTGAAGTGGAAGACCTGAGCAAACACAAGATGGAAGCTGAATATTTCAAAGTTGATGAAACAGCCTGCAAAATTGTCAACAAAGCTAAATCTGAGGGCCACAGGATTTGTTCAGTGGGAACCACTACCCTGCGTGCATTGGAAAGCACCTTTACAGCAGATAAACTCCTAAAACCTTCCGAGGGCTGGACGAACATATTCATTCATCCGCCATACGAATTCTCCATTTGTGATTCACTGATTACGAATTTTCATTTGCCCAAAACATCATTGTTAATCATGGCATGCGCATTTGCAGGGTACGAGCTCACCATGGAGGCATACAAAAAGGCCATTAAAGATAAATACAGGTTTTTCAGCTATGGCGATGCCATGCTGATCATTTGATTTTCAAATGCCTATATAAAAAAAGCCTTCCTAATGGGAAGGCTTTTTTTATGGAATATTTTACTTTTAATCCAACCCGAAAAGCCCTTTGTTCAATGCTTTGAGGGTATCATTGCGGAACTCAGTAGGAATGAGAACGGAGATGTTATGAAGGCTGCCACCGAAACTGACCATATTGATTGGAATTTGGCCTAAGGCAGTGAACATTTTAGACATCAGCTCCTGATCCGCAGTGAGTTTATTGCCCACAACAGATACAATTGTCTGCCCATGGATGACTTCCAATTCACCCAACGGTTGCAATTCTTTGGTAATCTGATCCAAAAATTGTGTGCTGTCGATTGTAACAGAAACGGCCACTTCTGAAGTGGTTATCATATCGATTGACGTTCTGTATTTTTCAAAGACTTCAAAGATTTTCCGGAGGAAACCATAAGCAAGCAGCATACGGCTGCTTTTGATTTTAACCATCACGATGCCATCCTTGGCCGCCACGGCTTTCACGCCGTTGCTGTCAGCTTCCTTCACAATAAGGGTACCTTTCGCCTCAGGCTGCATGGTATTCAGCAATTTGACCGGAATGTTGAAATGTTGCGCTGGCCAAATGGAAGCAGGGTGCAAAATTTTAGCTCCAAAATAAGCTAACTCTGCAGCTTCATCGAAACTCAACTGCTCCACCGGCCTTGTGGTTTTCACAATTCTCGGATCATTATTGTGCATGCCGTCGATGTCAGTCCAGATTTCACAAACGGATGCCTGGATGGCTGCTGCAATCAAAGATGCAGAGTAGTCACTCCCCCCGCGCTTCAGGTTATCCACTTCCCCTTTGGCATTGCGACAGATATACCCTTGCGTGATGAACAGTTTGGTTTCGGGGTATGCTTCAAGAGACTTTTTCAGTCGGGCTCTAATGGAAAGTACCTGTGGTTCATCGTGGGCATCAATAGCCATGAAATCCAATGCGGGCAACAACACGTGATCCAAACCAATGGACTCCAAATAGAGTGAAAATAATTTAGTACTCATCAGCTCACCTTGTGCAAGTATATCCTTGTTGAGCGCGTCGTTGAAAGAAATTTTCAGGATGATTTGGAGGAACTCAAAATGCCCGTTGATTACCTTCAATGCCTTCTCCTGCATCTGTGCATCAGCAAGCAGTTGGGAAATGAATGTTTTATAGTGTGCATGCAGAGACTCAATCAATTCATGAGCTTTACCCTTATCTCCTGACGCCATGGCGTCACCAATGGTAACCAGCGCATTGGTGGTTCCACTCAGTGCACTCAACACCACGATTTTGGGTTCATTATCCCTCGTAATCAGATCCTTGAC
Source organism: Bacteroidota bacterium (assembly GCA_039805245.1). GTDB lineage: Bacteria > Bacteroidota > Bacteroidia > Chitinophagales > Chitinophagaceae > Pollutibacter. The sequence continues at coordinate 2,751 of JBDLUN010000093.1, read as the reverse complement.
CTGAAACATCCTTTCGGGCTTGCCAACTGAAGTGCCTCCAAATTTCATTATTTTCATAAATCTTCTTTTACGGGTGCAAAGTTAAAACTTGATACTGAATTTATCTGCAATGGCTTGCAGATCGTCTTGAACAACCTGGAGCAGCGGAATTCCTCCGGTCATTCTGATGCTTGTCATTTCCCTTTCAGGATCGCCAGGAATCATGACTGGTGTAGCAGGATTGACTGGTGTTGCATTCCGGAAACGGGAAATCCACAAATCCATATCTCTTTTGAATGCATCCGAAGTCCTGAATGCATCAATGCGCATAGCCCCCATAAAATGCCCTATGCCTTTACCGGGCTGGTTTTCAGGCATAGGCACATAGGCAGGAAACGGCGGCACCCATGGACCGAAATTCGCACCACTCAATACACCTGAGAAAATATCTACGATGGCACCTAGCGCGTAACCCTTGTGACTACCATGTTCTCGGTCACCTCCAAGCGGCAACAACGCCCCACCGTTTTTCAGGGCATGTGCGTCCACTACCGGCATCCCATCACTATCTTGAATCCATCCCTCGGGCGCTTCCTCTCCTTTGCGTTGAAGGATTTCCAATTTACCATTGGCTGCAGTTGTGGTTGCCAAATCGGCGATAAAGGGAGGTTCCTGGCCAGCAGGAACAGCAACACATATCGGGTTGGTTCCCAACATGCGTTCTTTGGAAAACGTGGGCGCCACCAATGCACTGGCATTGGTCATCACGATGCCAATCATATCTTTTTCCAAAGCTTTCATGGCATGATGAGCCGCAATGCCGAAATGATTGCTGTTGCAAACACTGACCCAGCCAGTGCCAACGGCATTGGCTTTTTGGATAGCTATATCCATGGCATATGCCCCAACCACCAAGCCCAGACCGCCATCGCCATCAACAACAGCCGTTGAAGGGGTTTCATGCACCGTTTTGACTGCTGGCGTTGCATTTACCCTGCCAGCTTCCCAAAGCCTTACATAACCGGATAATCTGGCTACACCGTGTGAATCTATACCCCTTACATCTGCTGCAACCAGCGTTTTTGCGCCAATATGGGCGTGTTCAGGAGGACAACCCATTGCCAGGAATACCCTTTCCGAAAAATCAAACAGTCGTTGATAACCTATACTACTATCCATTTTGTAAAAATATCTTGAAACCTCCATAAATGGTTGGGAATACTTTAAAAAATGGGGTTTTTCAGGATCAAACGCTGAAAAATACGCTTATTAACCGGTGAATTGATCATGGCAGCCTTACTCGTTGTAACGAATTTCGAATTCTAAATCAATGTATATGTTAAAACTACAGGTTATTGGAAATTTGGGCAAAGACTGCACGACCAATGCAGTCAACGGCAGCAATGTTATCAATTTCAATGTGGCTCACTCAGACAAGTCGAGGGATGCCGACAACAATCCAACAGAAAAAACCATTTGGGTGGAATGTGCCTATTGGACAGAAAAGACCGGAGTTGTCCCCTTCCTGAGGAAGGGGCAGCAGGTTTATCTGGAGGGACTACCGGAAGTAAAAACCTATCTGAAAAAAGATGGAACAACAGGAACTTCACTCAGCCTCAGGGTTATGTCACTTCAACTGATTGGGCATGCCGCTTCAGATGGATCATCAAGATCTTCCGATCAGGAAAAAACCGGGAAAAAAGGAGTGGAAGATGATTTACCGTTCTGATGGTGATGCATAGCCTATTGACCTGAAAATCTCAGGGAGATTAATTAGACTGTTGCGATAATCAATCCGGTTGGCCATGACCGGATTGATTTTATCCATGACTTCCCTGCTCTTATTGATCATGTCTTGAATACAGACTATTCCCTGCCCAGTAATCCCTGCATCGCGTATGACATTGTCTTCATCCTGTTTCAAGTCTTGATGGATATCCGCCAAATCATCCAAAATCAGAAAATAAGTCATCAAGGCATACCAGCCCTCAATAGCAAGATCTAAATTGAAATTCTCTCCGCCAAGGGTAACCAAGGTCAGCAGGTAAGTATCTGCCCTGTTTAGCGATGGATAGGATGTACCCCATTTGTTATCAGGCAGTGCAAGCGGTCTGTCTTGAAGCAAGTAGGGCTTCAATTCATCGAAAAGCAACTTGTTTTTCACCCTAGGAGCGGTAAGCCTGATAACTTCAGCAGCCTGATGCAACCAGGAACACTGTTCCATCTCAAGCATGGCTGCATGGTGCAAAATGAGTTCATTAAGCTGAAATTGGTCATCAGACAACAAAAGATCCCGGTCGGCCCCGCACCGGTAAAGCATATCCGTGAAAATAGGCATAAAATAATACCCTGGCGCCCCGGGTATGTAAATTGTCCTTTTTTTCCAGTAAAGATTATCATGGGGAACAGCCCTGTTTACAAAAGCTTCACCAATGGTCAAGTCAACACCGTAAGACAATTTAAGATCATCTTTCGAGGTAAACATACATGATCAGGATGGATTTAAAACACGACGTGAATAGGATTTGTCGCGGTTTCGTGATGCCCTGGCATTCGCTGTATCCACAACAATTTTGAAAAGATCGGGGTTGGATTGATAATACCGGTAACTGCGCACAAACAAGTCCGTACCAACTTTTCTCAACTGCAGCGCCTTGTCCACCTCGGCCTGTGTTGCACTGTCTTTGTTCAAAGTAGAGTCCTTGTACAAATATGACTCCACAAATCCCTCTGCCAATGCAATATCGTTCAGCACATCGGCCATTTCTTCCT
>JBDLUN010000092.1:0-5801 GCA_039805245.1 Bacteroidota bacterium | reverse complement strand
TTTCAGTGCTTTGCAATCCACCAACCGTTCCGGAAACAGTGGATATAACCTCAGCAACAGCATGCTCTACCGCCACCGCTTCAATAAGCGCGGCAGAACGGCGAGCCTGAACCTCACACAGGGCAACAATGAAAACGACCGGGATGGGGTGACTGTCAGTTATAACGATCGTTATAACAGGGGAAAAGATACGCTTGATCAAAGTGGTGTAACCTTAGTTGATACCCGCCGTTGGGGGGCAACATTGTCTTATACCGAACCTGTTACTTCAAAAGACCAATTGGAGTTTTTTTACACAAAGAGCAAAAACGACAATGGGTCTGATCAGCAAACTTTCAGAAGAAATTTGACCACAGGAATTTACAGCATCATTGTTCCTACACTGACCAACCGGTTTGAGAATGATAATTTTTACGATAGGGGAGGTGTCAGTTTCAGACACCAGGTCAACCGTTACTGGAGTTTTGGCAGCGGACTGTATCTGCAACAGGCCAGGATGGAAAGCTTCAATGTAACCAAAGAAACCACCATCAACAGGCCCTTTATTAACTGGCTGCCTAACGCCAGTTTGCAATACAGAAGGGGCAAAACCAAGTTCCTGCGTGTCAATTACAGAACTTGGACCCAGCAGCCCTACATCACCCAATTGCAGGACGTGGTGAATAATGGCAGCCTGTTGTATGTCCGTGCAGGCAATCCGAATTTGAAGCAGGAATACCACAACAATATTACCCTGAATTACAATTCTGTCAGAGGAAGCAATTCCAGCAATTTCTCTGCCAATGTCAATGCCACATTCATTGCCAATCGCATTGCCAACACAGTGTTTTTCAATACTACCTCAGCTTCCGTATTGGTTGACGATTTTCTCCTCATTCCGGGTGCGCAATATGCAAAGCCGAGAAACCTGGACGGGGCATTTGATATGGGCGTCAATGCCAGTTACAGTAAGTCTTTCAAAGATCCCAAAGCCAATTTGGGTATTTACCTCTATGCGCGCGATATCCGTGATGTCAACCTCTTCAACGATGTCATTGCCAATACGGATAGGTATATTACCGGTGGTACAGTGAAACTAACCTTGAATTTGGCTGATTATCTCGACCTAGTTTTGTCGAGTAACACCAACCTGAATTTCACCCGGTATACTGCTGCTGATCGAGAGGATATCAATTTCTTCAGCGAGCGGTTGTCGGTTGAGCCCACTGTAACGACCAAAAGCGGATGGGTGTTTTCAAACGACCTCGATTATATCATGAACAGGGGAAGTGCTGCTTCTTTTAATCAGAACATTCCCCTCTGGAATGCAGGTGTGGCGAAATTGTTCCTGAAAAACCGAACAGGCGAGCTCAGGCTGACTGTTTTCGATATGCTTAACGCCAACAGGAGTGTAACCCGTCAGGTGGAGCTGAACTATGTAGAAGATGTACGAACCGCTGTGCTGAACCGTTATTTCCTGTTGAGTTTCACTTATCACCTCCGCAAATTCGGTGGCAGGATTTGATTGGCATTTCATTTTATTTATTCCTGACAGCTGTTTTTTGTTGTAATTTTCATTTCCAATTTAACCTTATACCAATAAGTCCATGAAATTATACAAAGTCAACAATGCTGTTTACATCATGCACCATGAGCAGGTATATCTTGTTGCCGGCAAGGTTTGGGATGAGCTCGTTAATGCAGACAATTTGCATGCCCATCTTCAAAGCTTGATAGATAATGCATCTCCAGTGGGTCATGAAAGCTGGCTTCATGCACAGTCATTGCAAGCGCCATTGGGCTCGCAGGAAATATGGGCAGCTGGTGTTACCTACTTGCGCAGTAAGGAAGCAAGGATGGAAGAGTCTAAACTCAGTGGTGGCGCTGATTTCTACGCCAAAGTGTATGAGGCGGAAAGGCCTGAACTCTTTTTCAAATCAACTGCAGGACGTTGTGCGGGCCCGGGTGAATCGGTTTACATTCGCAGTGATTCCCACTGGAATGTTCCGGAACCGGAACTTACCCTTTTTGCCAACAGGCATGGAAAAATTGTGGGTTATACCATCGGCAACGACATGAGTTCCAGGGATATTGAGGGTGAGAATCCGCTATACCTGCCACAGGCGAAATGCTATGAGCGCTCTGCTGCCATCGGTCCCTGTTTGTGGGTTCCAGAAAAACCCATTGATCCGGATACTTCCATCAGGATGCAGATCAGGAGAGCTGGAGTGGAGGTTTTCAGTGGCATGATTTCCATCAATCAGATGAAAAGAAAACATGACGAACTCATCAGTTACCTTTTCCGGGCCATGCATTTTGAGCAGGGCGCTTACCTGATGACGGGGACCTGCCTGGTACCTCCCAATGATTTCACCCTCCAGCCAGGGGATATCGTTAGCATGATGATTGATGGCATTGGTACTCTTGAAAACAGCGTTGAACAATTGAATTAAAATAAACAACATGACCTACATGGCAGACAGCAGCAGGTATGAGCGCATACCTTACCGCAGGAGCGGCAAAAGCGGATTGGTGCTTCCCGCTATTTCCCTCGGATTATGGCAGAATTTCGGGCACGTCGATCTCCGTTCCAATTATGAACAGATTTTGTATAGGGCCTTTGATCTTGGCATCACCCATTTTGATTTGGCCAACAATTACGGTCCGCCACCGGGTAGTGCAGAATCCAATTTTGGAGATATCCTGCAAAAGGGATTTGGTCGCTACAGGGATGAGATGATTATTTCCACGAAGGCAGGCTTCACTATGTGGGACGGACCTTATGGCGATTGGGGCAGTAAGAAATATCTGGTGGCAAGTCTCAACCAGAGTTTGAAAAGGATGCAGCTCGATTATGTGGATATTTTCTACCACCACAGACCCGATCCCCTGACACCCTTGGAGGAAACCATGGGCGCCTTGGATCTGATTGTAAGACAGGGGAAGGCCCTTTATGCCGGCATCTCCAATTACCCGCCAGAATTGGCTGAAAAAGCCTTCAAGATACTCCGAGAGCTGGGTACCCCCTGTGTGATCCATCAGCCCAAATATTCCATGTTTGAGCGCACCCCCGAAAAGGGACTGTTGGATGTATTGGAAGACCATCAAGTGGGATGTATTGCGTTTTCACCTTTGGCACAAGGTATGCTGACCGACAAATACCTTCATGGTATTCCGGCTGAATCCAGGGCCAGCAGGAATCCTTCGCTCAAGCCCGAGCAGCTAACGCCGGCCAGACTGGCAGCCATCAACAGGTTAAATGAAATGGCACAACAGCGCGGACAAAAACTGGCTGAAATGGCAGTGGCCTGGCTGCTGCGTGATGATAGGGTTACTTCAGTACTCATTGGTGCCAGCAAGGTGGCGCATGTGGAAGATGCTTACAATGCCTTATCCAACCTCAGCTTCACCAAAGCTGAATTGAAGGAAATTGACAGCATTTTGGATGGAGCGGAGTAGTTGAATAAAAATGCGAAAACTGATTTAACGTTTAATTTACGCAGCCTTTGGCTGTGTTGATTTAGGTTTGGGGTGGAGTTTTGCGGTTCATGCAGATCGGCAAAACCACCCCAAATTCATTTTATGATCAGACCAACAAGATTATTACTGCAAGGATTGATTTGCTTAGGCTTGATGATAAGCGCTGCCTCCTGCACCCGCAATGCATTGACCGGCAAGCAGCAGCTCACCATCATCCCTGAGGCAGAGATGCAGTCCCTTGCATTCGCCCAGTATACCGATTTTATCAAAAAGAATCTAGTTGTGTCGCCACAAAGCAATACCCAAGCGGCCATGGTCAAACGGGTCGGCGAGCGGATCACCAAGGCTGTGAACCGTTATTATGCCAGCAAAAATGCATCCAGCGTGCTCAAGGGATACCAGTGGGAATACAATTTGGTGACTGACCCGGCTGTCAATGCCTGGTGCATGCCCGGCGGCAAGATTGTGGTGTACACGGGACTATTGCCGGTGGCCATCAATGAAAATGCGCTCGCGGTGGTGATGGGGCATGAAGTCTCGCATGCGCTGTTGCAACATGGCAACCAAAGGATGAGCGGTTCCCTGCTCCAACAGTTTGGGGGCATAACCTTAGCAGTAGCCCTCAGCAAAAAGCCTGCACAAACCCAAGACCTTTTTCTGCAGGCCTATGGAATTGGTTCTGAGGTGGGGGTGATGTTGCCCTTTTCAAGGAAACATGAATTGGAAGCCGACCGCTACGGACTCATCTGGGCTGCTATGGCCGGCTATGATCCTAATGAAGCCTTGTCCTTCTGGGACAGGATGGAGAAGGCCTCTGGCGGCAGTCAGGTTCCTGATTTCCTCCGCACACATCCTACCGATGCGGTCAGAAAGGAAAAAATCAAATCCTACCTTCCTGAGGCACTGACTTACAAGGGGAAATGATTTGCAAATTGATTCTTGCATAACCCCAATGTTTCAAAATTAATCTGCATTTTCGTTGCATCAACTTTCGATAATGAACAGATTCCTGAAACTGGCTTTTTTGCTGTGCTTATGTCTTAACCTTTTTGGAATTACCCTAGGGCAAACAGCTTCCAAAGCCGGCTCAGGGGGGATGGAAATTGTCAAGTCGAGGGTCATCACCGAATTGATGAAAGGTGCAGTGAACGATTCACCAATACGGCAGATCATCAGTACATACAAGCAGGACGGTTCTTTCGCCGATATTGATTACAGTGATCTGTCAACCACAGCAGGGTTCCCGCATCAGAAACATTTATCGAATTTATTCTACCTCGCAAAAGCTTACCAGACCAGCAGTTCATCATTTTTCCATGATGCAGGTATTTTAAAGACCATACAAGGTGCGGTGGAATTTTGGGTTGCCAAAGATTATGTGGGCGACAACTGGCATGATAACCAGATTACCACACCTACGTGGTTGGTGAATCTGTTGTTGATCATGGGGGATGACCTGAGCCGGGATCTGGCCATGAAAACACAGAAAATGATTGGTCGCGCCAGCATGGATGCTTCGGGGGCAAGACCCAGTGGCGACAGGATAGTGATTGCAGGCATCTTGGCTAAAAATTTGTTGTACCTCGACAGTCTTGCTGCATTTGAAAAGGTTATCAGGGTTATTGAAGGGGAAATCAAATTTTCAACCGGTGAGCGGGGCATGCAGCAGGATTACAGTTTTCACCACAGGGTGGATAGGGTCAACAATACCACCTCATACGGTTACGGAAAATATGCCAATGCCTTTGGTGAGTGGTCGTTTTATGTGGCTGGAACCAAGTATCAGTTTTCGAGGGAGAAAATCAATCAGCTGGTGGATTACTACTTGGAAGGCATCAGCAAACAGCAGGTATATGGCATCTATGAGGATGTAAGTGTCAAGAACCGCGACATTACCAACAAATCAACATTTCAGCCCAGGGGTACACTGGAGTTGGAACGGTTGCTCCTCAATACAGACTACAGGAAAGCAGAGTTGGAGGAATTGATTCGGTTGCGGAAAGGGGAAACCAAGCCTTCCAAATCATTCGCCAAATTCTTCTGGCAAACTGAGCATTTTGTTTTTCAGCGGCCCAATTTTTACACGACCGTCCGCATGTTCTCCACCCGCAACTACAACATGGAAATGCCGTATAATGGTCCTGGTAAACCCACCCACCATCGTGCAGACGGCACCAACTACCTTTTCCTGAAGGGGGATGAATACCATAACATTTGGCCTGTGTACGATTGGCAAAAAGTTTCTGGCACAACAGTATTGCAGAAGCCTAAGCTTCATGGTCCGCAGGATATCCAGAAGAAAGGACTCACCAGTTTTGTAGGTGCAGTTACAGACGGGCTCT
>JBDLUN010000091.1:0-3512 GCA_039805245.1 Bacteroidota bacterium | reverse complement strand
TACCCAGTAGCGGAGGTGGAAGGCATGTATGAGAGTAGAGGATGCTCTGCACCTGCGGAAATATGCTCAAACAAGGTACAAACAAGCGGAATGAATGCTTCAAGGAAAGCAGTTCTTTTGAGCAGAATGGCTGTTCCAGATTGGATCAGCTGCTCATCAAAACTGTCCAGCAGCAAATGATCCGGTTGACCATCTTGGCATGATTTCAGGTATTTGTTTCGGTCTTGCAGACATTTTCCATACCGTATCAAGTGATTCAAATAAACAGCATCGGTTTGGGAAATGATGGTATCAATCAATTTTCTTCTTTCCTCACTGCCACCGGTAATCAGTTCCGTATCATCCGGAGCTACAAATACGACAGGCAGTTGACCGATATGTGCCGAAAATGGGGAAACCTGCTCCTTATCGACCCACAATTCTTTTTTGCCAGTCTCTCTCAAGATTACAGATACCTTTTGGCTTGACCCTTTTTTTTGGAATTCACCGGTGATATTGAATCCGCTGAGTCCCTGCCTGACTGATGCACTGTCTGATTGCCCCAGGTAACTGCGGGTAAAACAGAGGTAATAGACACTATCGAGCAGGTTGGTCTTGCCGGCCCCGTTCAGACCGCAAATTGCCGTGACCTGACTGTCGAGCTGAAAGGAAGCCGACAGGTAGTTGCGAAATTGGATGAGGTTGATATGATTGATTCTGAACAAGGTGGAGGAAACGGCAAATTTACACCAAAGGCTGAATTTATTGGTTGAGATTCCTGCCTTTATAAAAGGCATTTTGTGTTTTTCGCACTATATTTGCAAATCAATAAACCTAAAGCATCTTATTAAGACTTATGGGTCCAACAAAATTTACAAAGGAAACCTACCTCTACTGGTACGAATTAATGCTTTTGCTGCGCAAATTCGAGGAAAAAACCGGTCAGTTGTATGGCATGCAAAAAATCAGGGGATTCTGTCATTTGTATATCGGACAGGAAGCTTTAGCAGCAGGATGCATGACAGCTACCCGCCAGGAAGACCCTTTCATCACTGCTTACCGTGATCATGGATTGGCCTTGGCAAAAGGGATGACTGCCAATGAGTGTATGGCTGAGTTATACGGCAAAGCTACAGGCTGCTCCAAAGGAAAGGGTGGAAGCATGCACTTCTTCAGCACTGAAAAATACTTTTTTGGAGGTCATGGCATCGTAGGTGCCCAGATTGGTACCGGTGCTGGTTTGGCGTTTGCAGAGCAATATAAAGGTACAGACAACGTATGCCTCACTTTCTTTGGAGATGGTGCTGCACGTCAGGGTATGTTGCATGAAACCTTCAACCTGGCCATGTTGTGGAAGCTTCCCGTAATTTTCATTTGCGAAAACAATAATTACGCAATGGGAACCTCTGTGGAACGCACTTCCAATGTGGTTGACATTTATAAACTGGCTGATGCATACGAAATGCCTGCTGATATGGTAGATGGCATGAGTCCGGAAGCCGTGCATGATGCTGTTGCCCGCGCTGTGAAAAGAGCAAGGGAAGGTGGCGGACCAACCCTGCTTGAAATGAAGACCTACCGTTACAAAGGTCACTCCATGAGTGATCCTCAAAAATACAGGTCAAAAGATGAAGTGGAAGAGTATAAAGACAGAGATCCTATCGAAGTAACCAAATCCAAATTGTTGGATGAGTTCAAGGTTCCTGAAACTGATCTGGAAGCCATCAATGATCGGATTCGTTTGGTTGTAGAGGAATGTGTCCGCTTTGCGGAAGAAAGTCCTTGGCCTTCGGATGACGAATTGCTCAAAGACGTATACAAGCAGGAAGATTATCCATTTATTGTTGATTAAGACCCCAAAACAGATAACATGACAGATCAGAAAAACAATGCAGGTACTGACCAGGAAGTGGTGGACAAAGCCATGGGTTACTGGGAGAAAAACAGTAAAAAAATACTCACTGCAGCCATTGCAATCATAGTTGTTGCAGGTGGTTACCTTGCTTACAAGAATCTTATTCAGGAACCTGGAGAGCTCAAAGCCAATGAAGACCTCTTTGCTGCAGAAAACAATTTCAGAAAAGATTCCTTCAACCTGGCACTCAATGGTGCGGGAGCAACACCTGGTTTCTTGAAAGTAATCAGCAAGCATAGTGGAACCAAGGCCGCCAATTTGGCTCATTTGTATGCAGGACAGTGCTACCTTCAACTCGGAGAGTACCAAAAGGCAGCAGACCAACTGCAAGATTTCAGTGCCTACGGTGCTAAACAGGTTGAAGCCAAGGCTGCTGGTTTGTTGGGAGATGCCCTGGCAGAGCTTAAGAAAAATGATGATGCAATTGCCCAATACAAAAAGGCTGGAACCATTTTTCCTGATGACCAGGCTATTTCATCTGAATATCTTTTTAGGGGTGCTTTATTGAGTGAGATGAACGGAAAACCAGAGGAAGCTCTTGAGTTGTACCAAGTCATCAAAGACAAGTATCCAAGAACGGAAAAAGGTTTTGTGATTGACAAATATTTGTCCAGGTTGGGCGCTACCAATTAATAACTGATGGCATCAACAGGCAGAAATACCATAAATACTGCAGGCACCGTAAGCAACAACGGTGCCTGTATTGTTATAGTCAAAACCGAATGGAATAGTGCCATTGTGGATGAACTGGAACGGGGTGCTATCAGAACACTGGAAACCGCAGGAATTGGAGAAATAATCACATTGGCGGTACCCGGAGCCGTGGAAATACCTTTTGCCATTAGACAATGTTGGGAAAAGTTGAAATACAAGGATTTTCGTCCAATGGCTTTTATTGCGTTGGGCACTGTCATACAGGGAGATACACCCCATTTTGATTATGTATGCCAAATGACTGCAGATGGCGTTTTGCAACTGAATTTAAGTCTACCTGTTCCTGTCATTTTTGGGGTACTAACGGTTAATACCAGAGAGCAAGCTTTGGAGAGAATAGGAGGGATTCATGGCCACAAAGGTGAGGAAGCAGCAGATGCTGCATTGAAAATGATCAGTTTGGGGGATACCATCAACCAAATCTCCAAGCAACATAATTTGCACGCATGAAAGTCCATGTTTTCATTCCCTGTTTCATAGACCAATTATACCCCGAAGCCGGATTCAATACCGTAAAAGTATTGGAAAGAGCTGGTTGCATGGTCAAATACAACATTGAACAAACCTGTTGTGGACAACCCGCTTTCAATGCCGGTTATTGGGATGAATCCCGCAAAGTTTGTGACAAATTCATACACGACTTCTCCGATGCACAATATATCGTGATGCCGAGTGCATCCTGTACGGGATTTGTCAAAAACTACTATACTGATATTTACGATAAAGCTTCCAATACCAAGGAAATCAAAGACTTGCAGTCACGAGTTTATGAGTTGAGTGATTTCCTGGTCAATGTTTTGAAAGTTGATGACCTCGGCGCAAAACTGAATTGCAAGGCAACCTACCACGATTCCTGTGCAGCCTTGCGGGAAATCAAACTTAAAAATGAACCTCGGCAATTGTT
>JBDLUN010000090.1:0-5501 GCA_039805245.1 Bacteroidota bacterium | reverse complement strand
CCTATTTCCTGATGTAATTCGGGGATTTCCACATCCATAAAGCCTTTTCGCAACAACCTTTCGCGAAAATCAACCTGTACTTCATACTCTCCGTGCACCAAGAATAGCTTTTGCACAGCCTTGGGATCCTGACAAGAGAGGAACTGCGACAAATCTTCATAGTCACCATGCGCGCTCATGCTCCTGATGCTACCGATTTCAGCATGCACCTCATGGGCTACACCATAAATATTCACTTCCTTTTTTCCCGATTGCAATCGCGCCCCGAGTGAATGGGGTTCACAATACCCCGTCATCAGGATACTGTTCCTCGAATTTTCAATATTATTGCTGATATGGTGCTTGACCCTGCCGGCATCAGCCATACCGCTGGCGGAAATGATTACACAAGGTTCATTCCTGAAGTTCAGCAACTTGGATTCATCAACCGTTTTTACAAATTCAAGTCCGGCAAACTGAAAAGGATCCTCATCCTTTTCCAATATCTTTTGGATTCTGGAATTGAAATCTTGTGGGTACTTTTTCACAATCTGGGTGGCATGAACGCTGAGCGGACTATCCACAAAATAATCCAGCTCAGGCAATCGCCTTTCCAATTCCAACTGATTGAGCGCAAACAACAATTCTTGTGTCCGGCCAACACTAAAAGCCGGAATGATCAACTTGCCTTTTTTCTTCAGGCAGGTTTTTTCAATCCATTCCAACAGGTGATCAGGTGTAGGATTGTGGAGGTCATGCAAGGAGTTGCCATAAGTGGATTCCAATATAATGAAATCTGCCTGGTCGAATGTTGCAGGGGATTTGAGGATGGCATCCCGGTAGCGGCCTACATCTCCACTAAAGGTGATTCTTTTGGTTTTGCCATTCTCTACAATCCTGAGGTGTACAGCTGCACTGCCGATGATGTGCCCGGCATCCGTGTATTGCAGTTCCAAACCCTCTTCAATCCTGAACCACTGTCCGTATTGGACAGCATGAAACTGGTCCATCGCTTTATGGGCTTCCTCTGTGGTGTAGAGGGGCTTGAGAAAGGGTTGCCCCGAGGCCTTCCTTTTCTTGTTGACATACTTGATCTCATCTTCCTGGATGCCTGCAGAATCCTCGAGCAAAACGCCAGTGAGTTCTCTTGTTGCCGGTGTACAGAAAATCTTGCCTGTAAACCCATCACTCACCAACTTGGGAATCAATCCACTATGGTCGATGTGTGCATGGGATAGAATCAAGTAATCGATATCACGCGGTTCAAAACCCCAATGTCTGTTCAGGGCATCAGTTTCCTTGCCCATACCCTGGAACATGCCACAATCCAGCAGGATTTTACGGCCATTGTTCAAGGTGAGCAAATGCTTGGAACCGGTAACGCAGCGGGAAGCGCCATGGAAGGATATTTTCATCAGACTGGATTTGCTTGAAACACCAATCTACGAAAAAAATCCTTACTGAATAGTGAGTTTAAACATGGATTCAGTACCCAAAAATCCCTCAAGTTCATCGCCTACAACACATTCCCCTACCCCTTTTGGTGTCCCCGTGAAGATGACATCACCAATATTCAGGGAAAAATAATTGGACACATGGGAGATGATTTTATCGAAGTCATGGATCATATCGGCAGAATGTCCGTCCTGCACGGTTTGTCCGTTTTTATTCATTTTGAACCGGATATCCTTTTTATCAAACGCTTCTCCGATGGGTTGCCATTTGCCCAGGATGGCTGATCCATCCCATGCTTTGGCTTTTTCCCAAGGCAAGCCTTTCTTCTTCAATTCTGACTGAACATCCCTGGCAGTGAAATCAATGCCAACAGAAATGGCGTCGTAATATTTTCCGGCACTGCGCTCATTGATATACTTGCCGTTCTTGCTGATGCGCAGGATAATCTCGCACTCGTAATGCAATTCGTTGGTAAACTCAGGATAGTAGAAAGGGCTGTTGGTCTGCAACATGGCAGATTTGGGCTTCATGAAAATCACTGGTTCTTCAGGAACTTCATTGCCCAGTTCCTTGGCGTGTTCTGCATAATTGCGTCCAATGCACAAAAATTTCATTGATTCTATGTTTTTATAAGGTTGAATGTCAATCTTCATGGCAAGGTATTGGATTGCTGGCTACCCGAAATTAAGGATTACCAACTTAGAATTCAAGATTATTGACCTGTGCCATCGTTTTTTCCAGGCCGATCAGCACAAATTCATCAATGGCTTGGGTACAGCGGTCAATTTTCAATTTGACCACTGCCTCTTCCGAGGCTTTCCATTTTCCCAAAACATGCTCTACTTGCCTGCCTTTGGGAAAATCATTTCCAATGCCAAACCTGAGCCTTGGGTACTGTACAGTACCCAACAATTCCTGAATGCTTTTCAGTCCGTTATGACCGCCATCACTACCCGAAGGTTTAATCTTCAGTTTATTGAGTGGTACGGCCAATTCGTCAACAAGAACCAACAGGTGATCAGGATCAATCTTTTCCTTCTCCAACCAGTATTTGACGGCTTTTCCACTCAAATTCATGTACGTTGTGGGCTTAATACAGATAATTTTTTTTCCTTTTACGGAAACTTCAGCTTTGTATGCCAAACGGTCGACTGCAAAACTGCTTTGGTGCCCACTTACATAAGCATCCAATATATCGAAACCGATATTGTGGCGGGTATGTTCATATTCAAAACCAATATTGCCAAGCCCAGCGATCAAAAACTTATTCATAAAAAAAGCCCCGTGATCTTTTCACGGGGCTCCAAAGATACGGCATAGAGCCTATTTTTTCTTACCGGGAGTGGCAGCAGCCTCTTCCTGTTTCAATTGACGGGTCATGGTTACTGATGCGATTGGAATCCTAGGGGAGTTGAGGATTTCATAATCAGCTGCAACGATATCCTGTACGCGGATATTGGCATTCAGCTCCAGGTTGGTGATATCCACTTCGATATTCTCTCTCAGGAATTTGGGAAGTGTTTTCACTTTTACAGATTTCAACCTGAGTTCGAGCTTACCACCTGCTTTAACACCAACAGATGCACCTACAAACTTCAGCGGAATGGTGGCAGTTACTTTTTTGCCTTCCACGAGTTCAAGCAGATCGATGTGCGCAAGCTTGTCGGTCACCTTGTTGAACTGTAGGTCTTTCAAAATGCAGGTGTAAGATTTGCCATCAATGTTCATCTGTACCAGCTGGAAATCAGGGGTGTAGATGAATGGCTTCAGGGCAATGGCGGGAACTGAAAAATTCACTTCGGATGCACCCCCGTAAATTACACCAGGTACCAGGTCTTGAGAGCGCAGCTGGCGGGCGGCTGTTTTGCCGGTTGCGGTCCTCAATGTTCCTTCGATTGTAATTGTCTTCATTGTATTGTGTTTAAAAAATGACTGTTTTCGCTCCTCATTTGTTCCGCTGCTGGGAGTGGATGAAGAGGCTGGTGATGCTTTGGTTTTCGTAGGCATTCCTGATGGCGGCTGCAAACAAGGGCGCTACGGTGAGCACCTTGAGTTTGGAAGACCTGCCGCGCAAAGGAATCGTATCACAAACGACCAATTCCTCCAACACACTGTTTTCGATATTCACATAGGCGTTGCCACTCAGTACCGGGTGTGTACACAGTGCCCTCACACTCCTTGCGCCCTTGTCTTTCAACAGTTTCGCAGATTTGGTCAGGGTTCCAGCCGTATCACAGATATCATCGATCAACACCACATCCCTATTGGCCACTTCCCCGATGACGACCATGCTGGCAATCTCATTGGCACGCTTCCTGTGCTTGTCACAGATCACCATTTCCACATTGAAATAACTCGCTACTTCACGGATTCTGTTGGCACTTCCCACGTCGGGGGCCGCAAAGGTAAGGTTTTCAAGCTGGAGATCGCGTATATAAGGTATAAATATTGCGGAACTGTCGAGGTGGTCTACCGGAATATCAAAATACCCCTGTATCTGTGGTGCATGTAAATCCATGGTAATGACCCTGTCGGCACCGGCGGCAGTCAGGATATTGGCCACCATCTTGGAGCCAATGGCCACACGGGGTTTATCTTTCCTGTCTTGTCGCGCATACCCAAAATAAGGCATAACAGCAATGATCTTATACGCAGAAGCACGCTTCGCTGCATCGATCATTAACAGTAATTCCAGGAGATTATCCCCCGGCGCGAACGTGCTTTGCACGAGGAAAACATAATCACCTCGTATACTTTCGAGGAAAATTGGCTGTATCTCACCATCACTGAATTTCTGGATGCTGATCTTGCCGAGTGTGCCGCCGTATGCAGCAGCAATTTGCTCTGCCAGGTACTGAGAACTCGTGCCGGAGAAAACCTTGCAGGAAGGACCGTTGCGTTGCATAAGTAATGGTTGAGAGCCGCAAAGATACTTTAAAAAGAGAAAAATGAAACCGGAAATGAGCAGACGAAATGTGCAGGAAGTAAAAACAGACAAAAAAATGGCATCCATCGCTAAGGCAAAAGGGATGAAAAACCTGTCGGAATCAGACAGACCAAGGGAGAAATTGAGATTGAAAGGGGCTGCAGCGCTTACGGAAGCAGAGCTGTTGACCATCCTCATCCAGAATGGCACCCGCGGGAAATCAGCCATGGAGCTGGCACAGGAATTGATTGCCAGAAGTCGACACAGGCTAAACGACCTCGCCAGACTTTCCACCAAAGAACTGATGAAGACAAAAGGTATCGGGCTGGCCAAAGCCGTCATTATCCAGGCGGCTATGGAACTTGGGCGCCGGCGCATGGCGGGAGAACACCTCCAAACAGATACCATCACGGGTAGCGCCTCGGTGGCCAAATACCTGCAGGCTATGCTGATGGACCTCCCCCATGAGGTTTTTGCCGTTTTATTCCTCAACAGGGCCAACCGCATCAGGCATTTTGAAATCATCAGTTCAGGGGGCATGACAGGCACCGTGGCAGACCCCAGAATCATTCTTAAAAAAGCACTGGAGGAGGATGCCGTCAGCATCATCCTCTGTCACAACCACCCTTCAGGCAACCTCAGGCCTTCCCGGGCTGATGAGGAGCTGACCATGAAAATCAGGCAAGCGGCGCGGTATTTTGACATCCAGGTACTTGACCACATCATCGTGAGCACGGATGGCTACTACAGTTTTGCCGATGAAGGCCTTTTTTAGACTCATGGGTATGCAAACCTTCTTTATCTTTACCCAATAAATAAATACCATGCATTCCGAACAGGTCGATTCCCAAATTTTCATCGCCAACAGAAAGCGTTTCACTGCCAAAATGGAGCCGAACAGCATTGCTATTTTCAACAGTAATGATGAAATCCCCTCCAATGGCGATGCCCTGTACCCGTTCAAACAAAATTCAGACCTCTATTGGCTTAGCGGCATCAGGCAGGAGGATTCCATGTTGATCCTGTTCCCAGACAATCCCGACAAACAATACCGTGAAGTACTCGTACTGGTTCGCCCCAACGAGCTGAAAGAGAAGTGGGACGGCAGAAGACATCGCGCGGCTGAAGCCACAGCCCTTTC